>JAQBUE010000128.1 GCA_027624045.1 Acidobacteriota bacterium | reverse complement strand
CTTCAGGATCATCTTGTATTGGAAACACTCCCTCCTTTCAGGATCATCTTGCATTGGACAACTCTGTAGCTAAACACCAAACAATACAATATGGTAGCTTTATGTTCCACACATTCTGGATAGTTTCGGTACTGGAGCCAAGTGACGATTTCTGAAGGCAAAGAACGGCGAAGATCGCATCGCTACTTCCTGACTCTGCCCTGCCGCGTTGTGCAGGCGCGGCGGGAAGCGGTGGAACTCCAAGGCCGCACGCACAACTTGAGTTCAAAGGGGGCGTTCTTCGTCGTGGACGGTGCGGTCGAAGCGGGCGAGGCGATCGAGTTCCTCGTGACGCTTCATCAAGATCGGGCCGAAAAGCGTGAGGTCTTTCTGCGCTGCCGCGGACACGTCATCCGCACCGAAAAAACGGTTTCCAGGGACCAGGTCGGCGTAGCCGCGACGATTGACCGGTTCCAGTTCATGCGCCGCAAACTTAGCGAATAAACTACCCTTCCACGTTCTGCCAATCAGGGCTCTTGAGCACCTCGCGGGGTCGGCTGCCGTCAGGCGGAGAGATGATACCCTCCCGTTCCATGACATCGAGAATCCGCGCGGCGCGTCCGTAGCCCAAACGCAAGCGGCGCTGCAGGATCGACGTCGACGCTTTCCCCATCTCCAGCACGATGCGAATCGCGTCTTCATAGGCGGGATCGTCAAAATTCGGGTCGCCATCGTCCACGTCGGCATCTTCGGTCGGCGGCGCCAGGAACTCTTCTTCGTAGTCAGGTTTATCCTGCGATTTCCAGGCATTGACGACGGCTTCGATCTCCTCCTCGGCGACATAGGGGCCGTGCAGACGCTGCAGGCGCGAGGACGCGGGCGGCAGGAACAGCATGTCGCCGCGGCCCAGCAAAGACTCCGCGCCCATCGAATCGAGAATAGTCCGCGAGTCGACCCGTGTCGCCAGCCGAAACGAGATGCGCGACGGGATGTTCGCCTTGATCAAACCGGTGATCACGTCAACGCTGGGCCGTTGCGTCGCCAGGATCAAATGAATGCCAACCGCGCGAGCCATTTGGGCCAAGCGAGTGATGGCTTCCTCGATCTGACGGCCTTCGACCATCATCAGGTCGGCCAACTCGTCAATGATGATTACGATGTAAGGCAGTTTGCGGGGCGGTTCGCCCTCGGCGGACGCCGTTCCCGCGGCTTTCGACGTCAGCTTCGAGACCTTGCGGTTGTATTGATCCAGGTTCCGGACTCCGAATTCGGCCAGCAGCTTGAGGCGGCGCTCCATCTCTCGCGTGGCGTTTCGCAGTGCATTCGACGCCTTCTTCATGTCGGTAATCACAGGCGTCAGCAGGTGAGGGATGTCGACGTACAGCCCCAGCTCGACCGTCTTGGGATCGATCATGATGAAGCGCACCTGTTCGGGCGTCGCCTTGTACAAGATCGACATAACAATGCTGTTGATCAGCACGCTCTTGCCGGCGCCGGTTGAGCCTGCCACGAGGACGTGCGGCATCGAGGCAAGGTCGGCGCACTTGATGCGGCCGTTAATGTCTTTGCCCAAAGCCATCGTGAGGAGCGACTCGGCTTCAGCGAACTCAGGCGACTCGATCACCTCTCGCAGCGAGATGACTTCGCGCTTGCGGTTCGGAATCTCGATACCTACGGTCGACTTACCCGGAATGCGCTCGACCATGATCGATTCGCACTCAAGAGCCAGGCAGAGGTCTTCGGAAAGATTGACGATCTTGGTGTACTTGATACCAGGGTTCGGCTTGAATTCGAAGGTCGTAACCACCGGGCCGGGGTTGATTTGACTGACAGTCCCTCCGACACCGAACTCGTCAAACTTCTTACAGATGAGCCGCGCGATCTCGTGCAACTCGTCCGGGTCGTAGGCGCTGCGCGGGTCGGGTGTCTGCAACAGCAACGTCGACGGCATGTGATAAGTCTTTTGCCGCTCGCGGGGGATGGGCGCACCCGGCTCGGTGGTTGTGAAAGGATCGTCAGGATCGAGGAATGCCTTGGCCTTAACGGCGGCCGCGGGGTCTGCCGCGGTTTCGTACGGGACGATGGGGGGCGGTTCGAAGGTCGCCCCTTCCGTCTCCATGGCGAAGGGCGGGGCCGCTTGTTCGGCTTCAGCCAAACCAGACTCCGCGCTCATGCCAGACCGCGACTCGATTTGGATCTTGCGCCCTCCACGGCTTTCGACCGGCTTTTCCCGGGTTGAGGTCCGGCGGCTGATGAGCCAGGCCTTACAGCGCCCGGTTACGCTTTGGAATCGACGCGAAAATTCCTGTGTCCAAGTCGTGCTTCCCCTTAACTCGAACTGCGTGATCAGGTAGAGTGAAACGACCGCCGCCGCGCTTAGGACCAGAAAGAAACCAGCTTCGTTGAGATAGAAAACAAGGACTTTCGATGTCAGAGAACCGACAACGCCGCCATGCATGATCGTGCCTCGCCAGGCCGTAGCTGTCGGGAGACTCAACCCGGTGCAGACAACCAATAACAGCAAAAGTGCGCCGGCCGCACGGCCAAGCGGTGTTGGCAGCGGAGCCGAACGCACCCAAGACCAGCCGAGGACGACGAGGTAGAGCGGCAGCAGAAAAGCCCCCAGGCCCAGCCACTGCAACAGAATGTCACTGGCGTAAGCGCCCGGGAAGCCGATCAAATTACCCGGGGCTTCCACCGCGCCAGCTACGTTCCATGATGGATCGAACGGCTGGTACGAGACCAAACTCAGGCCCAGAGCGATAGCCACGCTGAGCACAATGAACCCGACCGGTTCATTGAACCGCGGCTTCTCGGTAGGTTGTAAAACACGCATTCCGCTCGACCTCGTCGTCTCTGCTCTCAAAGCAGTAGTGTCGCGCCTCTTCAGGCGCCGCTTAGACGGGGAAGCGGAAGAATAATGCTAGGGCCAACACTATTATGCCAAAGATGACGCGATAGAGGATGAAGACGCTCATCGTGGAGCGCTGCACGTAACGCAAGAACAACGCGATGACCGCGTAACCGGCGACGGCGCTCACCACGATGCCGATGAAAAAAGGGACCTGCATCGCCAGCGGAATCCCTTCTTTCCATACATCAAGGGCGGCTTTGAGCGAGGCGCCCGCGATGATCGGCGAAGACAACAGGAAAGAAAAGCGGGCCGCGGCGGGCCGCCGAAAACCCAGCAAGAGGGCGGCGGCGATCGTGATTCCCGAGCGCGACGTCCCGGGAATCAACGCGACAGCTTGGGCGCAGCCGATCAGCATGGCTTGGCGGAGGCTCATGCGATCGAGGTCGTCGTTCAGCCGTCCTTTGCGTTCCGCCCACCAGATCAGAAGTCCGACCGAGATGAGCATGACGCCGATGACCACAGGACTGCGAAGAGTGCTTTCGACGTAATCCTCGAGAGCCAAGCCGGCGATACCGGCCGGAAAAGTCGCTGCTACCAGGAACCAGAACAGGCGTGGGTTCTTGTAGATCACCGCGTCGGGGTCGCCAGGCTCGGGCGGCAGGATCTGCTTGCCGAGCCCCAGAGCAATGAGCCGCACCCACGTTCGGGCAAAGTAGACCAGGACAGCGCCCAGCGTGCCAAGGTGCAGCGCGATGTCGAACAGCAACCCTGGGTCGTCCCATCCGAGCAGCCATGGGACGAGCACCAAGTGAGCAGTGCTACTGACAGGCAGGAATTCGGTAGCCGCCTGGACCAATGCCAGGACGACTACCTGCAGGAGCGACATGCAGAGCCCCTAGTGGGCGACCGCTTCGGCTTCGAGGACTCCCACCAGATTGCCGTCCGAATCGTATTCAATCTCGACAGGCTCGCCCAGGACTTCGATGTCTGGATTGCGGCGAACTTCGTCGAGCAGGTTCTCGCTGATCAGCATTTCGCTGAGGTCCATCGTGTTGCGAATCCAGGCGATCGAGACATCGCTCACGTCGAGCTTGCCGCAAGTGGGTGCGATTTTCTCGATGCAGGTTCTGTCGGCGGCGAAATGCAGCGGCACGTAGGCAGCCGTGAGGCTTGACGCGGTGAGACTATTGATCCAGGTTGGCTCGAAATCGATCTTTTTGTAGAGCCGGTCCGCTATGACGTCGCACAGGCCGATGCCGACCGCGTTGCCGTAGCTCAGCGGGCTCAAGTCGCGGGCGAAGACGCGGTGAATTGTCGGCACGCCGTCCCAGACGTTGGGGCCGCGGCGGCCGCTGCGGTTGATGACCTTCGTATCCATGCCGGCGCCGCTGAAGTTCTTTCCGATCTCGTCGACGATGAGGATATCGAGTTCTTTCACGGGGATGTTCGGCTTCCAGGATTTCACCCGCTCCAGTAACTTCTCTTCCGCTTCGACCATGCCCGCCGCGCCCACGGCGTGAACTTCCGCCGTACTGTGGCGGGCGTCCTCAAGAATGGCGAGGCCGCCGAGCATCTTGCCGGTGCCGAGTACGACTTCTCCCACGGTGCGGATCACGCGTTCAAGCCCGAGTTTCAGACCGTGGGTGTGATAGCGTTGCGCGCCGGCCCATTTGCCGAGCCCAATCGCCATCATCTTGTGGATGCCGCTTTCGAGAGTACCTTCAAAGTCCGTATGCCATTTGACGCGCGCACAGAGCATCACGCCGTCGGCTTCGAGCGCGTCCTTCGCCATTACGACTTCGACACCATCCGGCGTTGTGCCGATCGGCTCGACATCAAGCGAGCTGACAATGGGGCAGCCCATGGTTTCTTCGGTAATACGATAGTGCGCCAGAACGTCAGCCTGACCGGGGCCTGTTGCCGCGCCGTGACTCCCCATCACGGGAATGAGGAAAGGCTTGCAATCCCGCGATTTCCAGAAGTCGACAACCGCCTTTGCGATCACGTCGATGTTCGTGATGCCGCGGCTTCCGACACCGATCGCAATGCGGCTTCCAGGCTTGACGGCCTGAGTCCACGCGGCGGATTGCATCGCGTCGCGGACGCTGGCCGGCAGATTGGGGAGGCGGCGGTCGGAAAAGTTTTGGCGGATGGGTACGAGCTTCTGGAGTTGCATGGTTTAGGGTCCACTGTACGCTATATCGGGTCCATTATAAAGGACCTGGAGGAGCCATATATATCTGGGCGCGCCGTCCGGGACCGGATCGGCGTTGCTTTCAGTGCCCGGTGCTGAAATAATAGCCAAATCAAGAACGAGCGTCTTGCCTGGGCGGGCCGGTCATGTCCAAAACTATTTTCATGGGGAATCTTCCGACGTGGGTTTCAGCCGACGAGATTGAAGGCTGGCTCAACAACGAAGGGATCGTCTTCGACGAAGTCAAGGTGATCCGCGACTTCGAGACTCAGGAGTCCAAGGGGTTCGCTTTCATCGAGGCGGCCACTGACGAAGACGTTGAAGCCACGATCAAACGCTTCAACCGCGCACCGATCGACGACAAAGTCCTGCGGGTTAACGAAGCCCGCGATTCCGAAACCGGTCAGGGCAAACCCCGCCGCCGTTGACCGCGACACTCTTCGCGTCAGCCCAGTCAGCCTCGCCACGCCGATGGTGCTGAGACGCGCAAGCTAGGCGTGATCCGGGAAGCGCCAGATGCGCAAGGCGTTCTTACCAAGCAGCAGCTCGCGATCCTCGGCTGAGTAGAAATCGCAGATCTTGTCGACGAACTCAAGTTCCTTATCCATCGGCAGTTCCCAGCGCGGGCGCGGATAACCGGTGCCCCAGATGATCTGCTTGCCGCCAAACTCCTCGTAGATCGCCTTGTAAAACGGCAGCGTGTCTTCGTAGGGGTACTTCTTGAGCTCCGACATCTCGTAGGGCTCGGAGTTGCTGATCCACACCTGCGGGAACTTCTTGAGGCGGAACATTTTCTTGAACTCCGGCCAAGGATCGGCGAGCTTCAGGTCGGGCTTGCCGGCATGGTCGACAACGATGTTCACGCCGGGGAAGCGGCTGGCCATGTCTTCGAGCATCGGCATCTGATGCGGCGCGATGTAGTAGTTGAAACACACGCCGAGCCTTTCGGCCTCCTTCCAAAGCGGGTAGTGCTCTTTGGAATTCAGCCAAGTGGATTTCGGGTGATAGATGGGGCTGAACCGCATGCCCTGAAATCCCTGTTCCTCCACCCAATAGCGCAGGTGTTCGGCGACTTTAGGGTCTTCCGGATTGATGAGCCCGTGCGCCACGAACAAGTCCTTGTGCGAGTGATAGCAGGAACTCATGTAAGCGTTGTCCCAACCGAAGTAGCGCGGGTTGATGAGGACCGCGTACTTCACGTTGAAGTCTTTCATCTGCTCGACGTAGTTTTCGACCGGGGCGTCCATGTTGGCGCGTTTGAAGTCGGGGCGCTCGGGGTGGCTGAAGGGGAAGCGCGCTTCCGAGGTCCAGAACTCGATATGGGTGTCAATGATGAGACGCTTGCTGTCAGCGGCGGGGGCGGCTGGCACAACGGCCGCGGCGGCGAGGGCGGCGGCGGATTGGGTTAGGAACTGTCGTCGAGTGGGCATCTTGGGCTCCAGACTGCTTTGACATCGTAGCGCAACGAGTTACAGTGATGGCGATGAAAATCGTACTTAGCCCAGAGCAAGAGGCCTCGCTCGAAGCGTCCGCCAAGCAGCGGAATACATCGAAAGAAGCTCTTGCGGCCGAGGCGGTGACGGCCTTCCTCGATCATGACGTGTGGTTCCGCGAAGAGGTCGAGAAAGGACGCGCGTCGGCACGACAGGGTCGCCTGATCGAGCATGCGGAAGTCGTGCGAAGACTATACGAGCACAATCTCTCATCGAGTTCGTGAGACCTACGCGCGCTCCCAGGCCACACCCTCGTGGCCGAACCTAAATTTGCCGGGGTGGAGCATTTCGGCCAGGATTTCGAGCGACTCAACCAAGCGCGGCCCCGGGCGATTGAAGTATTGATTACCGTCGGCTAGATAGACTCGGCCGTCCCGAACGGCTCGCAACTCGTTCCAGCCCGGCTGGGCTTGCAGCAGGGGGAGATCCTGGCGCGTGCGGGCCAGATCGAAACCGCACGGCGCGACGACGATCACGGCGGGATCCTTTTGCCGTAACTCGTCGAAAGTCATCCAAGGGGAATGCTTTCCCGCTTCGCCAAACAGGTTGTCGCCGCCCGCCGCTTGGATCAGTTCAGGCGTCCAGTTGCCCGCCGCCATCAGCGGGTCGACCCACTCGATACAGGCCACGCCCGGCCGCGCTGTTAACGGCAGCGGGCGTGTCTGGAACTCGATCTGTTCCATGCGGGACTGCAGCTCGGCGACGAGTCGAACGCCGGCGCTGGTCACACCCAGATGCGAGGCCGCGGTGCAGAGTGAGGCCCAGAAATCCGTCATGTTGTTCGGCTGAAGAGAAATGATCGTCGCCTCACAGTCGGCGACTTTCTGGAGGGCAATCTCGACATCCCGCAGACTCACCGCGCAGACATCACACTGCGCCTGCGTCACGATGTGCGTGGGCTGCAACTCGCGCAGCTTCTCGGGGAAGACCTCGTAGACACCCAGTGCATCCTTGACCACCGATTCGCGCGCCAACGACTTCACACGCTCGTCAATTTCACGGCTGCTGCCCGTTATCTCAAAGCGCGGTTGCGTGCAAACAGGCAGGTCCTGCACCGATTCCGGGTAATCGCACTCATGCGAGCGGCCAACGAGAAACTCCCGCATGCCCAGGGCGCAGACGATTTCCGTCGCGCTGGCAATTAACGTAATGATGCGCAATTCAGTCTCCGAACCTTCATTTTCGCAAGTTAGCAGCCGTCAGTCGCGCCAAGTCAGCCACGGGGGAAAGCTAGTCCTGCGCGGAAGTCAGCTTCGAGGATGGTGCTGATCGTACACCTTTCTGAGGCGCTCGCGCAGCACGTGGGTGTAGATCTCGGTGGTTGAGATGTCAGAGTGGCCGAGCATGATCTGAACGCTGCGCAGGTCCGCGCCGTGTTCGAGCAGATGGGTGGCGAAACTGTGCCGCACGACGTGAGGCGTGAGCGGGTTCATGATGCGCGCTTCCAGGCCGTATTGTTTGAGACGCAGCCAGAAGTTCTGGCGTGTGATGCGATTGGCGCGGGCGTTGACGAAAAGAAACTTCGATGCTTTGCCTTTGAGGATTTTCGGGCGGCCGTTCTTGACGTAGTCATCGATGGCCGAAAGCGCTTCGCGTCCGACGGGCACGAGCCGCTGCTTGCCACCCTTGCCGGTGAGGCGCAAAAAACCCATCTCGGAATTCAGGTTCTGTGTTTCGACCGCCACCAACTCGGAAACGCGCAAGCCTGTCGCGTACAGCAATTGCAGCATGGCACGGTCGCGTAAGCCGATTGGCTTGCCATGGCTGGGCGCTTCGAGCAGGCGGTTGACCTCGTCGAGCGTCAGGTACTTCGGCAGCCGCTTCCACTGTTTGGGCGAGGTGATATCGGCGGTCGGGTCGTGCGGGATGAGGCCGCGTCCGACGTAATATTTGTAGAAGGTTCGAACGCTGGCGATGTGGCGGGCGATTGATCTTGCCGCAACCGTGGCCTTGTAGAGCGAGTCCACGAACCCGCGCAGATCGTCGGCGCCGGCTTCCAAGATGTCGCGCTTGTGGAGGACGCAATAGGCTGCGAGCTTTTCGATATCCCGCCGGTACGCCTCAAGCGTATTGGCGGCCAGCCCCTTCTCGCTGCGGCAATAAAACAGGAACTCCTCGACAGGCGCGTCAGACATCATTCCAACAGTAGCAAAATGAACAACTTACGGGCCGTTTTCCTTGACTTACGCGGGCCGCCCATACTAGCATTGGGCGACAAGGCGCTCTTTCCCGCAGGGCGCAACCGAGCTCGCCTCTTGTCCGCTTCCACCACAAAGAAGGTCAGTGTTCGCTGTTTCGACGAGCGCCTGATCCACGGTTACGCCAGCCCGCACACCTACCTGCGGCCAGATAGCATCGAACTGCTAGATCGCAAGGCCCAGCTTCAGATCATTCCCTACGAGGAAGTGCGGACCGTATCGTTCGTTCGCGAGTTTGAGGATGAGCCGGAACTGAACCGGCGTAAAGTATTCGGCGCGCGGCCGAAATCCGATGGCCTGTGGGTGCGCCTTAATCTGCGAGATGGCGAGGTCCTCGAAGGCATCATTCCGAACAATCTTCTGCAATTGAACGAGCGCGGCATCACCCTCACGCCACCCGACCCAAATGCGAACACGCAGCGCATTTTTGTGCCGCGAGCGGCGCTGGCGGAGTTGAAAGTGCTCGGCGTCATCGGCAGCCCGGTTCGGCCCGTTAAGCGAACGCGGCGCGTACCCACGCCCGCGCGCGATCAGATGGATTTGTTCAACCGCCCCGCAGGCAGCGAGTGAATCCCGCCCCGCCGTCACACGGGCGCGACAACCCGCCGGCCGCGGCAAATCGTCAGCCTGCTCACGATGCGCTTCGCTACGTTGACCGTGTTGCGCTGCGAGTCGATCAGCTGAAAATCGCCGTCCTCGATTTCAAGCAAAGCAATATCGGCCGGTCCGCCCACGGCCAGCGTCCCCATGCCGGGAATACGGTTGACGACCTTCGCGGGATTGATTGTCGCGCGGACGAGAATGTCATCGAGACTCATGCCGAGATACTGCATCTTCGTGAGCGTGGTCGGCATATCGTAGACCGGGCCGTTGATGCTGGCCGTGTAGACATCGGTTGAAATCGAGTCGGGCAGGAATCCCTGATCGAGCGCCTTGCGGGCGATCTCGAAGTTGAAGCTGCCCGCGCCGTGGCCGACGTCGAACAGCACGCCGCGCGAGCGCGCTTCCTTGACGCTGCTCCTGATCTTGCCGGCGTCGTCGAGAATTCCGATGGCGTGCGTATTGAAGCAATGGGTCAGCACGTCTCCGGCCCTAAGCAGCTCCATGACCTGATCGGTTTCGGGCGGCGCAAAGCTGACGTGCGCCATCAGCGGCAGCTCGTACTTGTCGCACAACTCGCGCGCGATCTTCAGAAAGTCGAGGCTCCAGCGGCCGTTCATGTTAGACCCGACTTGGAACTTCACACCGATCAGGATGTCGCGGTTCTCGACCACCACTTCGCCCGTTCGGCGCATGTTGCGGCGCACATATTGGACCGGATCTTCATCCGGGTTGCGAGTCACGGGGTAGAGGTAGACATATCCGAAGATGCGCGACTGCGCGGGCTCGACGATGAACTTACGAAAGGCCCCGGCCTGGTTGTGCGAGAACGACCCCGCGTCGACCCAGGTCGTCACGCCCGAGGTAGCGGCCAGCGGATCGGCCTCGATGCCGAACCCAAGGCTATGGTAGACGTGCGTGTGCAGATCGACGAGACCGGGCGTTACGTACATACCCTCCGCATTGACCACGTCGATGCCGCGCTCCGCCGGGATACTCGTTTCGATCGCGGCCACTTTGCCGTCTTTGATGCCCACGTCGGCGTTTTGGCGGAAGCCGCGGCCCGCGTCGCGCACCTCGCCGTTCTTGATCAGAATGTCGAAACGCGAATCCGGGTCCGCCCAGAGTGGCTGCGCGGCCGAAGCGAGCGCGGCCATACCCGAGGTGTGAATCCATTGGCGGCGTGTCATTCTTGTTGATCCTCCCTGCGATTTCTTAGCGGCTTAGACCGGCGCCACCAGGCGCTTTCCCTTGCAGATCGTCAAGTGACTCACGATGCGTTGCTTCGCCGTCACCTTATTGCGCTGTGCATCAATCAACTCGAATGCGCCATCTTCGACCGACAGCAGCGCCACATCGCCCGGAGCGCCCACTTGCAGCGTCCCGAGTTTCGGCAGAGGCGTAACGACTCGCGCCGGGTTCACGGTCGAGCACTTCAACACATCGTCGAACGTCATGCCAAGGTAGAGCAGCTTTGACATCGTTGTCGGCAAGTCGAACACAGGGCCATTCATGTTGGCGCTGTAGATGTCGCTGGAGATCGAGTCGGGCAGAAATCCCTGATCGAGCGCGCGCCGGGCGCTTTCGAAATTGAAACTGCCCGAGCCGTGGCCTACATCGAACAGCACGCCGCGCAGGCGGGCCTCTTTCACGCTCGGCTTTAGCTTCCCCGTATCGCGATCGACGATGCCAAGGGTATGTTCGTTAAAGCAGTGCGTAACGACATCGCCGGGTTTGAGAAGCTTCATCACTTCCTCGGTCTCTGGCGGGGCCGTGCTAATGTGCACGAGCAGCCGCAAGTCGTATTCGTCGCACAGGCGGCGGGCGATCTTGAGGAAGTCGTGGCTGTAGCGGCCGTTCATGTTGCTGCCGACTTGGAACTTCACCCCCAGCACGATGTCTCTGTTAGCCGAGGCGGCGCGGCCCGTGGCGTCCATCAACCCGCTCACGTACTTCAGCGGGTCGATATCGGGGTTGCGGCTCGCCGGATAGAGATACACGAATCCGAATACGCGGCACTGGTTGCGGTCCACAATGAAACGCCGAAAGCCTTCGATCTGGTCGTAGGCGAACGTGCCGGCGTCGATCCAGGTCGAGGTCCCTGAGCGCGCCGCGATCGGGTCGGCCTCGATGCCGCTGCGCACGCCGTAGACGATGTGCGTATGGAGATCAACGAGCCCCGGCGTGACGTAAAGTCCCTTGGCGTCGATCACCTCACGGCCACGCTCGGCGGGAATCTCAGATGCCACCTCGGCAATCTTCCCGTCATGGACCGCGACGTCGGCGCGCGCTTTCAATCCGCGGCTCGGATCCCGCACCTCGCCATTCTTGATGACGATGTCATAGGGACGCCGCCGCCGTTGACCGGATACTTGCGGGACCGCGCCACCAGCGGCCGCAGCGCCCAACGTTTGCAACAAACTTCGGCGAGTCATCATTCCCCCTCCTGTGCGGTTCGGGCTGACCGTGTTCAAGGATAGCCTTGTGGAGGTCCGCTGGCAAGCGGAGACAGCAGCGACCCCGGCTTGTGGCCTGGCTCGCTGGGATCACGATATACAGATTGAGAAAAGTGAGTAATGCCAGTTCCAGGAGCCGAGTCACGCAAAAGGATTGCGGACTTAGACGCGCCCGTAGAATTGGCCGTCGTTCAGGTCTTCGGTATAGAGCACCATCGCCCCGAGGCTCTCAGCCGCTGCCAGGATGGCGGCGTCCCAGTAAGAAACTTGATAGCGTTCACTGACCACGGCGGCGACCTTGACGAGAGCACGGTCGACTATCTGGCAGGGGAAGATTTCAAGCTGCTCGATCCATTTGAGGGCCTCATCGGCGGATAACGGCGCGGCGATCTTGCGGGTGACGGTGACGTAGAACTCTTGGAGAACTTGCGCCGAGAGGCCAAATGTTTCGCCATCGATCAGATCGAGGGCGCGTTTGCGCTTGGGCTCATCGGCTTCCCGCCCGGCGACGGCGTAGGCGAGAACGTTGGTATCGATGAACGACTCACCGCTCATGAAGCTCGGTCCTCTTCCATGATTCGCCACCAATTCGAGCAGGAGAGTGGTCGCTCAGCTTGCAGATGGCCCGGCGCGCGCCGCGAGCACGGTTCTGTTGGGCGGCAACGTTGGTGAGGTATTCGCGGACAAGTGCGTTGACAGAGGATTCGCGCTCGACAGCGTAGCGCCGAACGGCGGAGAGAACCTCGTCATCGACGCTGAGAGTGATGTTCTTCATGCACACAATTTATGTGAAACTGTGCGCATCGGCAATGGGACTCCGCTCCACCCCTCGGCGCGTCATGGTGTGGGTTTGTTTGGTATTTTTCGTGCTGCCGGAGTGATGATCACGTTGAAGCCAAGCAACACGACTGAGAGGCTCGTGTTTGGATGTCCGGCTTAGGGGCCACGAAGGCCAAGATTGGAGCGAAGGCGGGGGTGCCGCGATCTCTCCAATCTTGGCCCTGCTCAGTCGGTTTCCGTAAGGGCATGCACCTGATCCAAATCCGAACTAGGCAAAAGCCCTGATTGCCGCTCTCCGCACCTGAGCCACATCGTTGGATTGAGTCCCACATGTCTGACGTCAAAGCCACTTCTTCCCATCAATCGACGCTCCTCGATCGGCTCGCCGTACTGCTTGCTCTCGTTGGACTGCTCGTAGGCGGCTATGCCGTTTACGGCCGTATCCCGCACGAAACGGTCGGACTGACCGTTTCCGGGATAATCGGCGAGCCAGTCGTCATCCCCGAATACCTGCACGCCCGGAACGTCGAGTTCGTGACAGACTACTACGGTCACCGCTACAAGGGCGACACCCACGACCTCCTCGACTCGCACGTGCTGTATTACGGCGCGTGGGAGAAGTGGATTCTATTCTTCCTGCGGGACTCCGCGAAAGCGCTCGGTAACGACGCGGCTGTCTTTGTGGATGTCGGCGCCAACACCGGTCTGCATTCGCTGTTCATGTCGTCGTTCGTGCAGACCGTGCATGCGATCGAGCCCTATCCCCCGGCACTCGATCGAATCGCGGACGCTATCGAGCGCAACGGCCTGACGAACTTGGTGATACATCCGATCGGCATCGGGGCGGAAGACGTGACACTGCCCTTCTTCGAGCCTCCGAACTGGAACGGTTCGACCGGATCGTTTCTCCAGACGATGCACACATCCAATGACGGCAAGGGGCTCCAACTCCAGATCGTGAGAGGTGACGACTATTTCGCCGCCCATGGAATCCCGTCATTCGACATCATCAAGATCGACATCGAAGGTTACGAGCCGTTCGCCCTCCAGGGCCTCCACGACGAAATAGAGGCAAACCGCCCGTTGATCGTGATGGAGCTCTCCATCGATCCGGGAAGCGAGGTGCTCTTCTCGAGCATGGAGCAGCTCCGCGCCGCCCTGCCGAATGGCTACAAATTCTTCCAGTTCGCGTCGTTCAGCCGCTACACTGGCTCTTACGAGATTCAGCCCCTTGACGTGGACTTCGGCCGCACCGCGCAGTACGACATCATCGCCGTCCCAGCGGAGGACGCCGACCGTATTCCCAAGAGCGCGGACTACTCCGAGGGCTACCTGCAGCTAATGGAGGGCGTGCTTCCAACCGCCTGACCCTCCCTTCTTGCCGGCGGCGCTGAAGGCGAAGAGTTGAGAAACACGGCATTTCAGGATCGTCGCAAGGCGGAAGTCAAGAAAGTTACGGGCATCACCGTGGGCGTGGCCGTCGTGTTCTCGATCATGTGGATCGCGATGGGGTCGTACATCTCCGTTGGGGCGAAGGAGAGGGACTTTCTAAACCTCTACGTTGGGGCTCAGATGGCGGCCGACGGTGAATTTGCGAGGCTGCACGATCAAGGGCTACAGCTTGAGTACGAGCGGCGGCTGCTCCCGAAAATACCGGCGCTGTGGCCCTTCGTGCGGCCTCACTTCTACGCGGCTCTGCTCATTCCGCTGTCGTGGCTGCCGTTCAAGACCGCCTTCCTTGCGTGGGTTGGTTTGCAGACCATCTTGCTGCTGGGATGTTGGGTGTGGGCGGCCAGGCGCTTCGGCGAGGGAGCCCTGATCTTAGGATCGATGTACTTGCCGACGGCGATTGGCGTCGCCAGCGGGCAGGACTGCATTTTCTTGCTTGTCGCGGTGATTGCCGCATACTGCTTGGCGGAGAAGCGGCGAGACTTCCTTGCGGGAGCGGTGGTCGCGCTCACGCTGGCCAAGTTCCACCTGCTGCTGCTGCTGCCGTTCGCCATGTGGATTGCCGGCCGCCGAATAATGCTGGCCGGCTGGGCTACCGCCGCAATCGCACTCCTGTTGATCTCGCTGGCGCTGGCCGGTCCACACGGCGTCGCCTCCTACGTGCACATGCTGACGGATCCGACGCTGGCCGGCCTCAATCCAGCGCCTCAGAAGATCGTCTCGATTCACAGCTTTCAATGGAATCTGTTCGGGCAGCCTTATCTGCCGATTACGATCGCTCTGGTGGCCGCCGTCGCGGCGCTGTGCTGGATTGCGTCCCGGCGCGCTCCGCTTTGGCGGTGGTGGACAGCAGGTTGCCTGGCGTCGCTGCTGGCCGTGCCGCACGTCTACGCCTACGATGCCTCCTATCTTCTGCTTGGAATCTGGCTGGTCACGGCGAACGCCCAGACCCGGCTGTCGAGGGTATTTGCCGCGATGATCGCGCCGCCGCTGGTGTTCTTCGTGAGCTTCGTTCAATCTGAGTACGCAGTCATGGTCGCGCCGGCGGCGGCCCTGACCGCGCTGCTGGTCGCCATCGCGCGGGAGGCGACCTTGACATCGAGACTCGCGCCGACGACCCCTCTTCCCGAGGGACCGGCTCTGCCGAGCGGCGAAGCGTTCTAGCCAAAGTTTCGCGATTCGGCGTGGGAAAAGACTTTTTTCGGTTGTTCTGGAAACGATGTGCTTTGGTGTGAACGGCGGGACTGTCGGAGGTGGCTGTAGTGCCAACCTGCCACCCCGTTGCGCTAGAATGCGCCCATCGCCCTCGGGCGCCCCATGAGCAAT
>JAQBUE010000127.1 GCA_027624045.1 Acidobacteriota bacterium | reverse complement strand
AAAACCGTATGTCCGGTGGTGTGGGAGGGTGGCGGGGCCTCAATCCCCGTCACCCGACCCGATCGGGTGGTGAGGGTTTGCAGGCGAGGCTGTGTGCCTGTTCAGACCGTTTCCTGTGAGCGGTGGCGTTGTGACAGGGCGGCGCCGATGGCCATTGTGATGGCGACGCCGATGGCTGTGAACCAAGTGAAGCCGATGAGTCCTCGTTGGAAGACGAAGAGATAGGCCATGGCGGCGACGGCTATGGCGAAGGCGATGATGGCGTCCGTTTGACGGGCTTTGGGAACGAAGAGGCCTAGGAAGAACGCGCCTAGCAGGCCGCCGTAGGTGATGCCGGCGACGGCCAGGCCTAGTTCGACGACTGGGTTGTCGGTGCCGCTGAAGAGATTGGCGAAGAGGATGAAGACGAGTCCCCAGACGAGCGTCATGATGCGCCCTAGCCGCAGGCCTTCGGCGTCGCTCGGCTTGAGGCCGGTAAGCCAGCCGTAGAGGTCCGTGACGGTTGACGACGAGAGCGCGGACAGCGAGGACGAGAGGGTGCTCATGGCCGAGGCCATGATTCCGGCCAGCAGTAGTCCGGAGAGGCCGGGGGGCAGGCCTTCGACGATGAAGCGCGGGAAGATCTCGTCGGCCGCGGCGAGGCCGAGCTGCTCGACCGAGCGCCCCTCGTGGTAGCTCCACAGCGCCAGGCCGACAAGCAGGAAGAGCAGAAACTGGAGTCCGACGACGATAGCGCTGGCGACGAGGGCTTTGCGGCTGTCGCGCAGGTTGCGGCACGTGAGCAAGCGCTGGACGATGATCTGATCAGCGCCGTGTGACGCCATGGTGAGAAAGGCGCCGCCGACTACGGCTGTCAGGAACGCATAGGGCGCTGAGACGGGGTTCGACGTGAAGTCGAAGAGCTGTGTCTTGCCGGCAGCGGTGGCGGCTGTCCAGAAACCGCCGGGAAGTTTGTTGCTGATGACGACAAGCGCGGCCACGCCGCCGATGATGTAGAGCGTCATCTGCAAGACATCGACCCAGATGACGGCGCGGATACCCCCGGCGTAGGTGTAGGCGATGGTGACGAGGGCCAGCGCGACGATGATCCAGAAAAAAGAGACGTCGTAGCCAAAGCCCGACAAGATGACGCGCATCGGAATGGCCGCCGCGAAGAGACGTACGCCGTCGGCGAGCAGGCGCGTGAACAGGAAGGCGACAGACGCTGCGGCCTGCATGCGCGGTCCGAAACGCTGGCCGAGAAACGCGTAGGCCGTGACCATCTCGCCGGCGTAGTATTTCGGCAGCAGGAGGAAGGCGACTAGGACGCGTCCGATGAAGTAGCCGAATGCTAGTTGGAGGAAGGTGAGGTTGCCGAGGTAGGCGACGGCCGGGACGCTGATGACGGTGAGTGCGCTGGTTTCGGTCGCGACGACTGAAAGCGAAACCGCCCACCAGGGCAGGTCGCGATTGCCGAGGAAGTAGCCGCGCAGATCGCTTTGCCTGCCGCTGAGATAGAGGCCGAGCAGGGCCGAGCCGACGAGGTAGGCGACGATGACGGCGAGATCGAGTCCGGCAAGCATGGCGGGTTATGGGGAGGTAATGCTCAGCGGCGGACGCAACAGGAGTGAGTTGTGCGGAAGGCCGGTCCGGGTTGCCAGTAGACGCGCGCCGTCGAGCGCATCGCCTTGACGGCTGACGAGGCGAACTTGCGGCGCGGTACGGCGGAGTTCGTCTTCAAATGGCAGCACTAGTAGTGGACCAGCATTGAATAAACCGCCGGCCGTTGCGATGTCGAACGGTTGGTTGGGGCCGAAGACGCGTTGTCCGGCGGCGACGGCCGTGGCGGCGAGCGCTTGCGCGGCGGTTTGCCAGATACGGGTCGCGATGGGGTCGCCTGCTTGGGCAGCCGCAGCGACGTCAGGCGTGAAGGTTGCAATGAGCCGCGGTGGATTGGCGGAGGTGTGGATTGTTGTGGGGAGCGCTTCCAGGGAGCCGAAGCGCTGTTCGGCGAGACGCCGCAATTGGGGCGAGCCGCCGCGGCCATCGTGTTCCCGTAGTGCCGCCGCCAGACCGGCCCGGCCGATCGCATAGCCGCTGCCATCGTCGCCGAGAAGGTATCCCCAGCCACCGCTCAGGGTCGACTTGCCGGCCTGGTCGATTGCGAGCGCTACAGAGCCGGTACCGGCGGCCAGGACGACGCCGGGCGCGCCGCCGAGGGCTCCGGCGTGGCTGATCGTGATGTCACTGCTGAGGACGATGTTGGCGGTCCCGTAGGCTCGAGCCAGCCCGGCTGCCAGGGCCGGCGCGCGATCACGGGCGCGGCCCAGGCCTGCGAGTCCGGCGCAGACTGCATCGGCTTTGGTGACTTTAAGTTGGGCTGTGGCGGCGGCCATGGCTCGGAGGGCGTCCTCGACGCCGTTGGGGTCGGCGAGTCCGCTGCTGCCTGGCTGCTCGGCCTCGGCGAGGCGGCGGTTGTCGTCGAATAGCGCTACTCGGCAGCGGGTCTTGCCGAGGTCGAAGGCGAGGGTTAGCATGGCGGGCTCAGTATGAGTTCCCACCAGTGTACGATCCGGGGCCGTTTCGATTATCAGCGGGTTGGGCGGCTCGTGGGCCCGCGCGTTTTGCAGTGACGTTTAGGCGCGTTGTGAGAGGCCGCCGTCAACAGATAACAGTTGGCCGGTGATGAATTTCGTGGCGGTGAGGAAGTGGGTGACGGCGTCGGCTATCTCTTCTCCGGTGCCGGGGCGCTTCATGGGCGTGACCGAGACGAGGTGCTGGATCTTGGGCGGCATGTCGGGGCCGAAGTGGATCACGCCTGGGGCTACGGTGTTGACGGAAATTTTTGGAGCGAGGGCTTTGGCGAGAGCGCGGGTCATGTGGATGACGCCGGCTTTGGAGGCGCAGTAGGGGACGTGGCCGGTCCAGGGGCGGATGCCACCTAGCGAGCTGATGTTGACGATATGGCCGCCGGTCCCTTTGAGCATCAGCTTAGCGGCGGATTGGCAAGAGAAGAAAACGGCTTTGAGGTTGATGTCGTGGATGCTGTCCCAGTCGTCTTCGGTGACTTCGAGGACATTCATCTGCTGATAGCGGGCGGCGTTGTTGACGAGGCAGTCGAGGCGTCCGTAGGCGGATTCGATTTCCCTGTAGAGTCGCTGGATTTCGGAGACCTGGGTAAGGTCGGCCTGGAATAATTTGGCGCCACACTCATCGGCGGTTTGGCGGGCGTCGGCTTCGGAGTGATGGTAGTGGATGGCGACCTGAGCGCCTTCAGCGGCGGCGCGGAGAGCGATGGCGCGGCCGATACGGCGGGCGGCACCGGTGACGAGGACGACTTGGTTTTCGAGGTGCCGCGGCATAGCCAAAGCGGGCACGGCGTGCCGTGCCTCTACATTTCCAGGCGCTACAAAAGAGGTTTGATGAAGTCGAGCGCTTCCTGGGGGACTTTGTATTCCGAAAAAGCGCCATTGCCTTTGTAGCCGAGGTCTTTGATCCCGATTTCACTCGAGTAGTAGGCGTCGACGGACATCTTGCGGATCCAGTCGAAGAAGCGAACGCCGGGGCCGAGGACGGGGTCGGGCGGGGAACCCTCGGCGACATTTTCGGCGACAACGAGCGCGTCGAGCAGGGCGGTTTGCTGTTGCCCGCCGGCTTCGAGGAAGGTCGTGTTGTGTTGGTGGCGCATCCAGGCGTCAAGCCAGCCGAGGCCGCCGGAGTAAATGCGGCCGAGTTGCTCGTTCCGGCTGCAAAGCACATCGATGAACGGGGGCGCGCCAGCGTCAACCGCGCTGCCGCCTCGTCCGTCGGCTGGGAGGATGAGTTCGGCCAGACGGGTAACGGTGCTGAATTCGTGGGGGTTGAGGAACTTTGGTTCGTAAGGTCCGCCGGCAGCCGCGCTACGAGCCGCGTGATGGACTTGTTGGGCTGAGGCTAGGTCGAGTGACGCGGCTCCGACGGCGGTCAGCGCCAGCGCGATGCGGCGCAGGGCGTCGCGGCGTGACGGCTCGTGTGGTGGTGATTCTGGGCGGGATAGTTCCGGGCGGGAAACCTCGCCAATCTGAACCAGGGCCGGATCAGACATTGCCTTTCCTCATTTCCTCCGCGAGGTAGTCGGCGGCGCGCCACGACAAGGCGTTGATGGTGAGGGTCGGGTTCTTGTCGGGGTTGGTGACGAAGCAGGCGCCGTCGGTGACGAAGAGGTTTTTGACTTCGTGGGCCTGGCAGTAGGGATTGAGGACCGACGAGCGCGGGTCGGTTCCCATGCAGGCCGTGCCAACCTCGTGAATGATGCTGCCGCCCGTTGAGATGCCGGATTTTTCGTATACGCCGCCGGCGTTGGTGACGCGTCCGCCGAGGGAATCGATAATGCCCCGGAAGGTGCGCTCCATGTGGCGGGCCTGCTTCCACTCGTAGTCGCTGAACTTGAAGTGGAAGCGCAGGACGGGGATGCCCCACCTATCGACTACATCGGGGTCGAGTTCGCAATAGGAGAAGGGGTTGGGGATCATCTCGCCGCGGCCAGCGAAACCGACACGGCTGCCGTACTCCTGCCGCATGATCTCTTTGATCTTCGGCCCGTAGCCGGCACGGCGGGCGGCACCGTTTGCGGAGCCGACACCGGGCATACCAAAGCCGCCGCCAAACTCGATGTGATAACCGCGCGGGAAGCCGAGCTTGGCATGGTCGTTGTATCCCCACCAGGGGGCATAGAGGTGTGTGCCACCGAAGCCGTCCGTGTTGTAGACGGGCATGCCTTCGAGCGCGGGCACGTGGCCCGAGACGCTGAAGCCAACGGTATCCATGAGGTTGCGGCCGACCATACCGGAGCCGTTGGCAAGGCCATTGGGAAAAAGTTTCGACTTCGAATTGAGCAGGATGCGGGCGGATTCGCCGGTACTGGCGGCGATCACAACGGTCTTGCCGAAGATGCGCTTTTCCTGGCGGGTCTTGCGGTCGATGTAGAGCACGCCGGTGGCTTTGCCGGAAGCGTCGGTGAGGACTTCGCGGACCATGGCGTCGGTCAGCAGCGTAAGGTTGCCGGTCTTGAGCGCTGGGAAAACATCGACCTGACTGGCCGAGTAAGCTGACGCGGTGAAACAGCCACGACTGCATTGGCCGCAGTAGTGGCAAGGGGCGCGTTGGTTGATGGAACGGGTGATGATGGCGCGGCGGTTGGCGATGAAGGGGATGCCGATTTTCTTGCCGATGGATTGGACAAAGAGTTCGTGGGCCTTGGGTTGCGGTGGATCGTGGAAGATGCCGTCGGGCGCGGAGGGGATGCCTTCGCGGGTACCGGTGACGCCGATGAATTTTTCGGCCTTATCGTAGTAGGGTGCGATGTCGGCGTAGCTGATGGGCCAGTTGGGCCCGATGCCGTCGCGGTCGTGGGCTTTAAGGTCCCACTCGGAGAGGCGGAACGACATGCGGCCGTAGTGATTGGTGCGTCCGCCGACGATGCGCGAGCGGAACCAGACGAACTCACTGCCTTCGCCTACTGTATAAGGCTCGTCGGGCAGCAGCCAACCGCCGCTGGTGGTGCGCATGAAACCGAAGGGCTTGCCCTTATTGAAATACTCCTCGCCGGCGGGGCCGGTGCCGCGGTGATCGTATTCGTAGTCCCAGTGGTGCTCTTTGAACTCTTCTTCGGGAACTAGATTAGGGCCGGCTTCGAGTAGCGCGACCTTAGCGCCCTTCCCGGCCATGACACGGCTCATTGTGCCGCCGCCGGCTCCGGCTCCGACGACGACGACATCGTAGGTTTCAGTGGTTCGCGGCTGTGGCATAAGGTTGGGGCAGAAGGAGGATTTCAGGATAGCGCAGTAGGAGATGAAGGGCTGGACGTAGATGCTCGCCCAACCCGCCCAGCCGCCAAATCGGTTCTCTTGTTCGAATGGAGGAGTACGGAGATCTACTAGAGCGAGCTTGAGGATGAAAGGCCCCACAGAAAAGTCACCGATCCAAACTAAGACACGCCCAGTGCTTTCCCTTAAGGGACAAAACGCAAGCACGTGATAGCCTGGAAACGCCTTGTCAGCGGAAGCTCCATCTCCCACCCCGCCGTCCCTCACCGAGCCGGACAGCATGGCCTCGACGGCGAAAGCCCGTGGCGGGTCGCTTGGGAGTGCAATCGGGATTGCAGTCGTTCTCTCAACGTTCTGGATCATACTGGGGTCAGGCGTTGTTCCTGGCGCGCGCCAGCATGATTTTCTGAACCTCTATGTGGGCGGAACGCTGGCTGCCGAAGGCCGTTTCAGCGATCTTTATGACCAAGAGGCTCAGCTGCGACTGGAACGTGAACTTGCCCCCTCGACGCCGGAGTTGATCCCGTTCGTCCGGCCGCATTTCTACGCTCTCGTTTTGTCACCGTTGTCGCTTTTCTCTCTGAACGCAGCGATGTGGTTTTGGATGATCGCGCAGACGGGAGTCCTGATCGCGTGTTGGGTGTGGGCGGTGCGATCGTTCGGAGCCGACGCCCTGATCTTCGGCGCGTTGTACCTGCCGACAGCCCTCGGTATCGCCCACGGTCAAGACGGGGTTTTCATGTTGGCGATTATGATCGCCGCCTACCGCTTGGCATCCCAGGGCCGTGACGCACCGGCGGGGGCCGTTGCCGCGCTGGCCCTGATGAAGTTCCATCTAACGTTCTTGATCCCGGTTGGCATGATCGTGCAGAAGAGGTGGCGCATGCTTGGCGCTTACTGCGCCGCCGCGGGCGCTCTGGTGCTTGTTTCGGCGCTTACAGGTGGCTGGGCCGGAATGGTGCAATACGTCGAGCTGCTGCGCGCCAAGGATATCCGCCGTCTCTCGCCTTCCCCGGAACTGATGATCAATATCCACAGCGTGCCGGCTAACTTCGGGATCGATCAGCCGGTGTTATCGGCGGCGCTGGTTGCTCTTGTGGTGGTGTTGATGGGACTAGCCACATGGCGGGCTCCGCTGTGGCGCTTCTGGTCGGCCAGCTTGATCGGATCTATTTTGGTCGGCCCGCATATTTTCGGATATGACGGCGCGATCCTGTTGCTGGCCGTCTGGCTCATCCTGTTTAGCTCGGGAACCTGCCGGGCGCGCTGGGTTGCGACGTTCTTCGCGACGCCGATCGTGTTCTTCTGCGCGATCCTGGCGTCGCCATGGCCGATGATCCCGAGCTTGACCCTGCTCACCTTGCTAGCAACCCTTGCCTGGGACAACCAAGGGGAACTGCGGCAACACAGGTCAAGGGAAGTTGCCGCTGCGCGACCGGACCAAGTTTCGCGGCGTAAAACAGGTGAACCCTTGGCCGCTACGGCCGATCTATAGAAGTAGGACAAACATGATAACGCTCGACCACATCTTCCACATTGACGGCGACGAGATCCACGCCGTGGTCTTGCGGCAGTCATCGAAGCTCCGTTGGAATGCGTTTCTGTGGGGCGGCGGGCTGCGGTTGTCGAACAGCTTCGCGCGCCGTGAAGGAGCTGAGAAGTGGCTCGAAAAACTGCTTTCCCACCACTTTCCGCGGCTTGACCGCCCGCTGTTTTTGCACTGAGCCACCCCGTTTTACGGAAACCTGTTCATAACCATTTCGCCTTGCGCCGCGAACCTGATTGCGAGAGAATTCATTGGGCTGTGGTCCGTTTGACGGTTAAGCCCCGCGGCGAGCAGCCCCGCGGCGAAGCGATTACGGTATGAGCACACCTACTTCTATCCTCGAAGTCACCCCGGCAGTCGAAACCCTGCGCGAGCATCTGCGCTATTACTACGGCCAGCACCTCAAGAAGAAATCCGATCTCACCGAGAAGGCGTGCTGCACGGAGGAAACACAGCAGCGCCACGCGGGCATCCTGGAAATGATTCCGGACGCCGTCAGGGACCGGCACTACGGTTGCGGTTGTCCTATTCCTGACGACGACCTGACAGGGATTACCGTGCTCGACCTCGGTTCTGGAGCCGGCGTCGACGCCTTCATCGCTGCCTACAAGGTCGGCCCCAGCGGCTTCGTCCACGGCATCGATATGACTGACGAACAGCTCACTGTCGCGAACGAACATGCCGCTGAAGTGGCCCGCGCCTTCGGCTTTCCCGCTCGCAATACCGCGTTCCACAAGGATTTCATCGAAGTCGCCGACTCCATTCCCGACAATAGCGTTGACCTCGTGATTTCCGATTGCGTGATCAACCTGTCGCCGCGCAAGGACCTGGTTTTCCAAGCCATCTATCGCGTGCTGAAAGAAGGCGGCGAATTCTACATCTCTGATATCGCCGCCGACCGCGAGGTGCCGGATTCGATCAGAGAAGACCCCGACATGATCGCCGAATGTCTGGGCGGAGCGATGTACGAGCACGCCTGGTTCGACACCATGAAGGACGCCGGATTCACTGACCCGCGTGTCTTCAGCCGCCGCTTTGTTCAAAATGAGGCCAAGGGCGAGCCCATCAACTTCTCTTCTCTGACGGTTCGGGGGTTCAAGTTCAGCAACCCGCTTGACCGCCGCTGCGAGGACTACGGACAGGTGGCTGTGTACAAGGGCAACTCGCCGGGGTCAGTTGCCCGGTTTGTGTTTGACGACCACCACATGTTCGAAGCGCACCGCCCCACGGCCGTCTGCCGGAATACGGCGCGTATGATTAGCGAAACGAGGTTGGGACGCTACTTCGACGTCACTCCGGCCGTGAAGCATTTCGGATTGTTCCCGTGTGGACCGTCCCCCGCCGATGCAGAATCTGGCGGCCAGCCCTGCTGCTGACCGGCAGATTTCGATCTGACCCGGAATCAAGCGCGGAATGAAAGCGGATTGACTTCCGGTTGGGTAGATATAAGTGCTGAAGTATCAGTTGGATAACATGTATTATTAACTGCATGCGATCCGCTGTGAGCCGACGCACAGCAGAAACCTACAGGTCCCTGTAGGGAACCTAAATGGAGAATACAGCACAAGAACCCAACGACCTGCGAGTTTCCAGTTGGAGCGAACTCGTCGAGCAGCTTTACCACGGAAGCTGGGACCAGAGTATCGAGCGCTACCGCTCGAACTACGCCTTTCGCGGCCTTTCGAACGCCGCATACGACATGAAGACCAGCCTGATCCGGATGGGCGGCGACTTCGTGCCCCTGGAGAAGCATTTGCTGCGTAACTTCCGCAAGTACGCGCACCGTGACGCCGCCCCGGGCGACTCGGTCTGGAACTGGCTCAGCGTGGCCCAGCACCGCGGCCTGCCGACGCGGCTTCTCGACTGGACCTACTCGCCTTTTGTCGCAATCCATTTCGCCACCGCCAACGTCAATCGCTTCGATGTCGATGGAGTCGTGTGGTGTGTCGACTACGTGAAGACGAACCAGCTTCTGCCCGCGAAACTCCGTAACGCGCTCTCGAAGGAAGGGTCGCACGTGTTCACCGTCGAACTCCTCGACCACGCCGCCCCAGACCTTGAAACATTTGACGGCCTCACGGGTGAAGCTGACGATGAGTTCGTCGTATTCCTGGAATCGCCCTCTCTCGACGAACGGATCGTCAACCAGTACGCTTTCTTTTCGTTGCTGTCGAATCCCAAGACCGCGCTCGACTCGTGGCTCGCGAACCACCCCGAACTCTTTCGCCGCATCATCATCCCGGCCGAGCTGAAATGGGAAGTTCGCGACAAGCTCGATCAGGCCAATATTAACGAGCGCGTTCTGTTCCCGGGTCTCGACGGCCTCTCGCGCTGGCTCACGCGGCACTACAGCCCAAGAAACTCGGATGTCCGTTCCGGCCGCCCGCACGATCCTGATTTGCGCTAAACTCGCTGGCGGACGTACCTCTATGCAAGACATCCGCGTTGCCGCCGTTACCATGAATGGCCGTCTCGGTGAACCCGAGACCATCCTCAACGAAATCGCCGATTGGACCGCGAAGGCGGTCCAGCAGGGCGCCGAACTGATTCTGTTCCCTGAACTCGTCGTTCACGGGCACTGCACGCCTAATACCTACGAACTCGCCGAAGCCGTCCCCAGCGGCCCGAGCACGCAGCGACTCTGCCAGATCGCGCAGGAACACAAGGTCGTGATTTGCGCCGGGCTCAGCGAGAAGGAAAACGACCTGGTCTACAACACGCAAATTGTCGCCGGGCCGAACGGCTACATCGGCAAGCAGCGCAAGATTCACCTCTCGCGCGACGAGGTTCTGTTCTACAAAGGCGGTCGCGAGATGCCGGCGTTCGATATCGGCAAGTGCAAGATCGGCATCCAGATCTGCTACGACAAGCTGTTCCCTGAAATCTCGCGGGTGCTGTGCCTGCATGGGGCCGAGGTGTTGCTCATGCCTCACGCGGCCCGCAAGGTGATGTGGGACGAAACGCCGGAATCCCAGGCCGCCGCGCGGCGGGATATGGCCGAGTATCAACGAAAGACGATTCCGGCCCGCGCGATCGAGAACTCGTGTTTCGCGATCCTCACCGACCAAGTGGGGCGTGCGGGGTATGTGGACGCCTATCCGAAGGACCATCCTAATCAGCCGCATCATCCCGGCTGCGCGATGATTGTCGACCCCGCGGGTGAGATCATCGCTCAGACCCAGAATGAGCGGATCGAGCCGGAGATGATTGTCGTGACGCTGGAAGCGGCGGCGATCAACGCGGAGCGGGCGCAGCCGAATTTCACGCTCAAAACACGGCGGCCAGAGTTGTTTGGTGAGTTGGTGGCCGAGCAGGTGACGTGTTGAGCTTGCTTAGTTACCGAGAGCGGGCTGAAGAACTTGACTCTCATCTAACGCCCGACGAGCTCGGTCGAGTTCGGTCGCTATATCGCTCTGTCCCTCATCGATGAGCGTTTCGAGGATGATGGGCACGTTCTCCGGAATGAGATCCGCTACGGATTGGTAGTCAGCAATAGCGCACGCCGAAATCGGCTCGTGTTGACTTCTGGTATTGAGTTCGCTGATGTGTATTTCGGCAAGACGGTCGCCGCAGGCGTCGAGAAGGAAGCGGGCTTCGATCATGGTCGGGTCTACTTGGCGGGCGTGGGCAATGTCGAAGCAAAACCTCGCCTCCGGAAGGCTCGCAAACAGTCCTTCTAGGTCCCGAGCGGTTCGCCCTACGGCCTTGCGCTTATCCATGTTCTCGATGAGAAGTAGTTCACCGAACCCCTGCCACGCTGAAGGGTTTGTTATCACGTCGGGATGTACTACCACGGGCACGCCCCGCTCGACCACGGCGACCAGTTGCTTAATGACCCATGCTTCGTCGGAGGGCTGAAACCGGCTGGGTGCATGAAACGACACAAACTCGTAGCCGGCTAAGTCGAGTTCCGGCAACGCCATCACCAGAGGCTCCAATTCGGGGAGCCTGAGGGCTGAAAGTTCGATGGCGGGCAGGCGGAATGCTCGGAGTGTCTCGAGGGCACTCCGAAAGTTCGACCGAGCTATCGCGCCTGTCGAGAATCCGAGCAGCCGCATTAGAAGATACCGTATTCTTTCGTTAATCTAGCCAACTCTTGGTTCTCCTCGAAGAACAGGTTCGTCAAGCCACCCTGAAAGTTTTTACCCACGCGCCGGATTTCGTTCCATACAGCCGACATCTTCATCTCGTCGTTATCGATCGAAAGCACTTCCAGCTCCTTGCGCTGAGCTGGATCGTCCAGAATGGATAAGAACCTATCGTAGCTGTCAAAGAGCTTCCGTGCAGTCTCCTCGCTCACACCTGGAAGATCGGCGGCGCGAGCAAGAATATCGAGAGGTGCCAACGCGCGCTGCATTTCGAGGTAACGTAACATCTGCTCTATGTGGTGCGGAGGGGCCATCAGGGCTTCCCGTGCCTCCGCTGCCATTTCATCCAGTTCGCAAAAGAAACACCGAAGTAGGCCGGTCGCGAAAATCAGCTTGCGGGACATCCGCAGCTTCGCGTTCCGAAGAGCCCATTTCCTCCCTTGCTGGGTACGTTGTTTGTAAACAAAATCTACAGTCATAGTGCGCCAATAGCGCGTAAGATCGTTCACGAGGAACCGTGGGACCCTGTACGGCCCACGACCGAATTGAAGGCCTCGATCGTCGCGAAGGTATCGAGCCAGAATCTGACGAACGACGCGGTCGTACGCTTTCCTCTTGCCAATCGGGATGGACTCAAGCAGAAGTAGAACCCGGCGAGTTGTGTTCGAGTTCGAATCGTCTTCGCCACCGATCTTGTGCACCAAGTCGTGGCTGCCCACCATACAGCCGAAGACCCCTGACCGCCCAGGTTGTACCAACCCCAGTTTCCCTAGCTCCGCCGCTATGTTGTGCTGCTCGTCTTCGTGGCTGGGTGACGCTTGTCCATCAACGAGGAGTATCCAGTCCGTATCGCTGCCCTCGGTCATCTCCTGCCGGGCAATCGAGCCGAAGAGGACCAGGCTCGAATCGGGCGCTAGTTTTGCGTCGAAGGCCGCTTCAATCTCTCGGCGCTTCCCCTGTGTCGTCTCGCGCGCCTTCCGGATCGCCGGCCACTCGGCACCCAGCCTCCCTCCAAGAATTTCAACAGGGCTCATCGGTCGGGCTTCGTCGTGGAGCATGGCGGGCCAGCGGTGAAACTATCATATCTTATGAGGCTCCGTTCCAAGCCGCGCCCGAAGCAGTCCGTCGGGACGTCACAGGACCCTCGAAGTGCCTCAGAATCAAGGTCCTCAACGGTCGACGCGGACTAGTCGTACTGCTCTTCTCCATGGTCTCCACGCCGCGCGCTAAACTTCGCTAAAATAAGGGTTTACGATCCTACCCGAGGACCCCTTCTTTGGCTCAAAAACCTCCTTCAGTTCCGCCCCAGCTGCCGCTGGGTGGCGGCAATAGCGGACCACCCGAGAACCTGATTCCTATCGACATCGAAGTCGAGATGAAAAAGTCGTATCTCGACTACGCGATGAGCGTCATCATCGGGCGCGCGCTGCCTGATGTGCGCGACGGCCTGAAACCGGTGCAGCGCCGCATCCTGTACGGCATGCTCGAAGCCGGGCTGCGCTCGAACCGCGGCTACCGCAAGTGCGCCAAGATCGTTGGCGAGGTGATGGGCAACTACCATCCGCATGGCGACTCGTCGATCTACGACACGCTGGTTCGCATGGCGCAGCCGTTTTCGATGCGCGCCGTGCTCGTTGACGGCCAAGGCAACTTTGGCTCTGTAGACAACGACCCGCCGGCGGCCATGCGTTACACCGAGGCGCGCTTGACGGCCTTCGCCGAAGAGCTGCTGAACGAACTCGACCAGGACACGGTCGACTTCCGCGCTAACTACGACGACACCTCCCAGGAACCTGAGTACCTGCCCGCCGGCGCGCCGAACTTATTTGTCAACGGCGCCAGCGGCATCGCCGTCGGCATGGCGACGAACATCCCGCCGCATAACTTGACGGAGATGCTCAACGCCGCCATTTACCTGGTCAAGAAGCCCACGGCCACCCTTGACGAGATGATTGCGCTCGTGCAGGGACCCGACTTCCCAACCGGCGGCCTCATTTGCGGCAACGAAGGCATCCTCAACGCTTACCACACCGGCCGCGGACACATGACGATACGCGCCCGCGCCAAGTTCGAAGACATCGGCAAAGACCGCAAGGCCATCATCATCAACGAGATCCCTTACCAGGTCAACAAAGCGCGTCTCATTGAGCACGCCGCCCACCTCGTCAACGACAAGAAGATCGAAGGCATCTCCGACATCCGCGACGAGAGTGACCGCGACGGCATGCGCATCGTCTTCGACTTGAAGCGCGGTGAAGAGCCCGAGTTTATCCTCAACAACCTCTACAAGCAGACCCAGCTTCAGACCGGCTACGGCATGATCATGCTGGCCATCGTCGGCGGACAGCCGCGCGAATTGGGTCTACTCGAATACCTGAACCACTTCGTCGATCACCGTATCGACGTTGTTCGCCGCCGAACGAACTTCCTGCTGCGCAAGGCGCGTGAGCGCGAGCATCTGTTGCTGGGCTTCCAGAAAGCCCTTGACCGCATCGACGAAGTGATTGCTCTGATCAGGGCGTCCGACAGCCCTGCAGCGGCCCGCGACGGGCTGATGGGCATCCAGGAGATCGACTACCGCAGGTTCCTCCGCGCCGACGGTCAAGCCACTTTCGCGGCGTTCGATTTCTCGCAACGACAAGCGCAAGCCATCATCGAGATGCAACTCCAGCGCCTGACCGGCATGGAGCGGCAGAAAATCATCGACGAACTTGCCGAGATTCAGACGAAGATTGCCGAGTACCTTGAGATTCTCCAGTCCGACACCGTTCTCCGCGGGCTGATTGTCGGCGAACTGGAAGCTGTCAAGAAGAAATTCGGCGATGAGCGCCGCACGCAGATCGTCGGGCCGGTGAGCCACCTCTCGATCGAAGACCTGATCGCCGACGAGGACATGATCGTCACGGTCACTCACAACGGCTTCCTGAAGCGCACGCCCGAAGACACCTACAGCAAGCAGACACGCGGCGGCCGCGGCCGCATTGGCATGGGGACGCGCACTGACGACTTTGTCGAGCAGCTCTTCGTGGGCTCAACGCACTCCTATGTCCTGGTCTTCACGAGCCTCGGCCGCGTCTACTGGGTGAAGGTCTACAACATCCCCGATGCCGGCACAACGGGCAAAGGCAAACACATCGCCAGCCTCGCCAACCTCCAGCCGGACGAAAAGGTTCAGGCTTTCATGCCTGTCAGGAAGTTTGAAGAGGGCCGCTACGTCGTGATGGCGACCCGCAAGGGCGTCGTCAAGCGCTGCGATTTGACTGTCTTCCAGAACCCGCTGTCACGCGGTATTATCGCGCTCGCACTCGACGATGGCGACGAGCTCATTTCCGCGCGGCTTACCGACAAGGGCGAGGCCCAGGAAAGCGAAATCTTCATAGCCACCTACCAGGGCAAGGCGATTCGCTTCCATATGAATGACGTTCGGGCCATGGGCCGACCCGCTCGCGGCGTACGCGGTATCCGCCTCAAGGGCGACGATCACGTCGTCGGCATGCGTTGCGTCTCGCCCGAAGACCTCATCCTCTCGGTCACCGAGGAAGGCTACGGCAAGCGCACCAAGCTAGGTGAATACCGCAACACCGCACGCGGCGGCCAGGGCGTCATCAACATCAAGACCAACAAGCGCAATGGCAATGTCGTCGCCATCATGACGGTTACGCAGGACGACAACGTGATGATCATCACCCGTAACGGCAAGATCATCCGCATCGATTCGGACAAGATCCGCGCCACCGGCCGAGCCGCGCAAGGCGTTCGCCTCGTCAAACTCGAAGACAAAGACCAAATCGCCGCCTCCGCCGTCATTGGCGATAACGGGGAAGAGGAAGAAGACGGGGCTAACGGCCAGGGCGAGTTGCTGCAGTAGGTAGCCTACGCGGCGCCACGAGCCTGGAAACCATCTGGCACTTCTCCGCGGGACAATTCTCGATAGAGCATTTTCCAATCCAAGAATGATCCTGAAATGCGGTAGGTCGAGGCCGGGGACGAAATAGGGTGT
>JAQBUE010000126.1 GCA_027624045.1 Acidobacteriota bacterium | reverse complement strand
CCCGCGGACCCGTTTCGCGCCCGATGCCATGCAGGTGTAGTCCGCCCGCATCATCGCATCGAGCCCGGAATCGGCCGCTCAACGCCACCTCCCGTTCTGTTGAGGTGGTCCCCTGAGGTCAAACAGCAGAACAAAGCTGAGGCGCCTCAGTGCTTTTTCTCGGACCGTTCTTTGACAACCGAAAAACCCGGCACCCAAAACGCAATAACTCATCCATGATGAAAAATGATGCAAAATGATGCAAAGTGTGGCATCCCCACGCTCGCTGGGGCGACCTCCGAAACCCCAGCCACCGTTTTTTACCAAACAAACCCACCGGTTCAACCCGCTCCCCAAAGAGACCGCCAAAATGTCCCAAAATCAGGCCTCCCGCGGGACATTTTGGGACATTGGACCCACACTGAATCGATGGGCAGCGTGCTGCCCGATGCTTACCGGCGGATTTGGGTATGGTAGTCGGATCGGCGGCGGGACGCTCTCCCGCAACGGTTTGTTATGATCGTCGCTCGCTATGCCCGAAGCTCCCCGCCTGTCAATCGTCATCCCTGTTCGGGACGAGCAGGATACGGTCGTTGAAATCGCCGCGCGGATCGCTGCTGTTCTCGACGGCGGCTACGAGCTCATTTTTGTGGATGACGGCAGCGTTGACGATACCTGGGCGCGGTTACAGACCATGCATCGTCCGGGTCAGGTGCGTATTCTGCGGCTGCGCAAAAACTTCGGTAAGACAGCGGCTCTGATGGCCGGCTTCGCGCTGGTACGGGGCGAGACCGTAATCACGATGGATGGCGATCTGCAGGACGACCCTTCCGAGATTCCCCGCTTCCTGGCCAAGCTTGAGGAGGGCTTCGATCTCGTGACCGGCTGGAAGAAGCGGCGTCACGATCCCGTCAGCAAGGTCATCTCATCGCGGCTATTCAACTTCGCGGTCCGGCGGGCAACTGGGTTGGCCGTGCGTGACATCAATTGCGGCTTCAAAGCGTTTCGTGGGGAGGCAGCGCACTCGCTGCGGATCTACGGCGAGATGCACCGCTTCATTCCGGTGCTCGTCGCGGCGCAAGGGTTCCGGGTGACGGAAATCGAAGTAACTCACCATCCCCGGCGTCACGGTCGATCAAAATACGGCATCGAGCGTATGTTCAAAGGATTCTTCGACCTGGTGACGGTCATTTTCCTTACGCGTTTCCGTGAACGGCCCGCCCACGCCTTTGGCTGGACGGCGACACTGTGGTTCGTGCTGTCGTCAATCGCCCTGGCGGCCTGGGTTGCGCTGGGCGCGGGACCTGTATTGCTCCTCGCCGCAACCGCAACGTTCTTTCTGGCCGGTGCGCTCTTTGTGGGCATCGGCTGGGCTGCTGAGTACGTACTCGCGTTCCGCTCGGCTGAGTCCTCACTGCCCTTCTATGCGATTCGGGAAAGGCTCGACTGAGAACACCGTCCTGCCGACCCCTCCCTAGACCGCGGCGAGATTCTCGATGCTGGCAAAGCGCATCACGAACGTACTCAAGTACCTGGTCCCGCTAGTCATTGCGTTCTTTATCGGGCGGGTGATCTACGACAACTGGCAAGAGGTCAGCGGCGCGGCGTGGAGTTTTCGGCCTCTTGAGCTTTTCGCATCGTTCTTGCTGACGGGCTGGTGGTTCGTCGCGCGTCCGCCGGTCTGGGCCTACATCCTCGATCACTTCGGACACAAGCTCACCTTCCTCCAATCGTTCGAGGTGGTCCGAAAGGGCGAACTAAGCCGCTACGTGCCCGGTACAATCTGGCAATACTTGAGCCGAATCTACCTGGCCGGGTTATACAGCGTCCCCGCACACGCCACCATTGCCACAACCCTGGTCGAGACGGTCATGTTGGTTCTCGCGTCGATGATTCCGGCGCTGTGGTTTCTGCCCGAGACACTGCCCGCGCTCAATCGCTACCACCGTTTTGCTCTCTGGATGATCCCCGTTCTCGCCTGCGTGTTGATCCATCCCAAGGTGCTGAACTTCTGGGCAAGGATTCTTTCGAGCCGGCTCAGCCAGCCCTATGAACCATTGCGGATTCACTGGCGGGCGATGGCCGGTATCTGGCTGTTCTTCCTGTTGAGCTGGCTGATCTTCGGCCTGTCAGTAGCCTTGTTTGTGAGGGGTGTCATCGACACACCCTGGGCGACTGTGCCGCGACTGGTGAGCGATCATGCGCTGGCGTGGCTGGTGGGCATGCTTTCGATGATCGCGCCGGCCGGCATGGGCGTGCGCGATGGAATGTTTGGTTTGCTCGTGAGTCAGCGCATGCCTCTCGGGACGGCCATGACGGTGGCAGTCGGCGTGAGGCTGTGGCTCACGGTGGCTGAGCTCGCTTGGACGTTCGGCGTACTGTGGTTTCTAAGACGGCGGGAAGCCCGGTTGGAGAATCGTTCACCTTAACTCGGCGCGGCGATAAATCTCGTAGGTTCTGACATACGGCTCGCGATCCCTGTCCCACCAGGCTGAGCGGTCCGGGTAGGAGTACTCCCACACTTTTTCGTAGCGCTCATCGAGGTGACGGGGCGACCCTCCGCCGCGCGGGTCCCAAACCACATACCAGTCGACGCCCCGGTAGTCGTCGAACTGATCGTCAGGAATGACGCCTCGAAACCGCCGGTTGTAAGGAACGTCGGCATCGAGCAGAGCGACCCAGCGCATCTCCGGATGGTAGAAATAAGCCGCCATGCCCTTGACGTTGCGATAGAAGGCGACTCGATCGCCAGGCCGCACGTTTTCGTCAAGGAACTTCATGAGCGGGCCATTGTAGGAATCGTCCGCTTCGAATTGACGCTCGAGCACCTGCTCGGAGCAAAAGTGATTCCAGTCAAGAACAGGCCAGACAAGCATCCCGGCGAAAAGTACACCAGCGGCTGATCGTCCGGCGGCCTTCTCCATCTGCGCGGCCGCGAGCGCGCTCAGCAGTAGCGCGGCGGGAAGCGTTTGATAGTAGTGACGCGCATAGGCCTTGTTCCTGCCCGCGCCAATGGCGACCAGCGGCGAGAGCAGCAGGATCAATCCGGCCAAACCGGCCGCGCGAGCCCAAACCCCCCGCACCGGCAGCCGCCGCCAGGCCCAATAAAATGCCGCCGGTACGGTCAGACAAACGAGAGCATAGACCCAGAACGCCGGCCCGGGAAGTTGCGCTACGTCGCCTGCGTCGAATACGAACGGTGATAGGACAATCAAGGAGCTCAAAACAAGTCCAGCGGTCAACAGCGCCGAAGAGGTCATGACACGCTTCGAAAACATGAGAAGTCCGGCGGGTACAAGCAGCACCAGCGGAACCGTGCGCCAGAAATCGCTGCCACGCCCTCTCAAGGCCCCAGCGTAGAGATCCAACGCGCTCCTTGACTCAGCGGGAGGCCAGTTCTCAGCGAATTCCGAATGCAGAAACCAGAACTCCAGCCCCAGGCCGATCACGAGGATGAACGAGAGCGGCACGAATCCGCGCAGCAAGCGGCGGTCAGACTCGAGCAGCGCAAACACTCCCAGGGCGGCCCACGTACCAGCAAAGCTGACATAGTTGCCAAGGTAGAGCAGCACGCCGTAAAAACCGATTTTCACGAAAAACGAGACCCGTGCCGCGCGCTCCGGATCCCGCAGGTAGTGAATGATTTCGAGCAACAACAGCGATACCGCGAAAATCACAACAACGTAGTAGCGGCATTGCCGGGCCGCGGCCAGGAAATGGATAGATAGCAGCCCCAGGTAGGGAAGCATCAGGGATTGCAGGCCGTTGCCGAAAAGAGCCACTCCAATGCGGTAGAAAACAAACAGGGTCGCCCCGCCGATCAAAGCGAAGGGCAAGCGCGCGGTCCAAGTGCTGACGCCGAACAGCTTGAAACCCGCCCCGGCCACGTAGAACTGTAGCCAGCTCTGCATCGCGGGCAGCAGATGGGAATTGACGTCGTGGCCGTCCTCGCCTTGTACGATCAGTTGCTCGCCGTCGAAGGCGCGGGGAAGCCAGACGTCACTCTCGGCCATCAGCCGGCCCCAATTGGCGGTCGTGGCCTCGTCACGCCAAAGCGGGATGCTGTCTAAACGCCAGAAAAGCAGGAAGGCGGAGAGAGCGACAAGCAGAACGGCAAGTGCGGTGCGCATCCGGGGAAAGGGCGGGAGTTCAGTCCCATGACCGATGACGAAACGCCCAGTATAGCTGACCTGCCTGTCGCGGCTCGTCGGAGTGCGCTTCTCTGAAGAGCGCGGCTTCCTGAGAAGGCTACGTTACCTGGTGCTCCACCGCAACTTTCGCCCAGCCAGTGAGTTTGTAATCAGTGAAAAGCGAAGCCGGCCGGCACCGCGAGTTCAATCGGAAACTGGCATAAAAGGAGAGCAAGACATGAAACGAATCAGCCGTTGGTTGACCATTGGATTTTGCAGCTTGACCTTGACCGCCGGCCTGGCGCTCGCCGCGAAACCGAACATCAAGAACCGTCAAATGAATCAGGCGGACCGCATCCGGGATGGCGTTGCGAATGGCTCGCTCACCCGTCCCGAGGCGAGGCGGCTTACGAGGAATCAGGCGCGGCTGCACCGCTTGATCGTCCGCGACCGCGCCGATGGCGGTGTCCTCACGCCACGCGAACGAGCGAAAGCGCAACACCGCTTGAGCAGGCAGAGCCGCGCGATCGCGAGACAAATGCACGATGCTCAGAGTCAGCCGTAACTTCCGACCGGATTCTGTAATTCTGACGTGCTATAAGTGTGGAGCATGAATCGACGCTCCTTCCTGGGTGCTTCGGCTGCGGGCCTCTCAACGGCTTCCGCCGCCGACGTGCATAAGCAACCCAACCAATACTTCGAACTCCGCTTCTTTCAACTCCGCAACAGCAAGGCCGATCAGTCAAAGCGGCTAACCGGCTTTCTCGAAGAGCATCACCTGCCGATGACGAAGCGTAACGGCATCGGGCCGGTCGGATATTTTCAGGTCTATCTTGGATCCGACATGCCGAAGATCGTGACCGTCTCGGCCTTTCGTTCATGGAACGAAGTGGCTGAGAAACGCGCCGCCCGCGGAGCTGACCGGAAATGGACGCAGGCCGCCGACGCGATGGGCGCATCCGCTGAGCCGGTGTTCGAGCGCGTTGAGACCTGGCTGCTGCGCGCCTTCGACGGCATGCCGCGGCTGGAAGAGCCCGCCATCGAGCCCGGCAAGGCGCTGCGATTCTTTGATCTGCGGACCTACGAGTCAGAGACGTTTCGTGATTCGGCGATGAAGATCGATATGTTCAATCAGGAGGAGATCAAGATCTTTCGCCGTTCCAGCATCAATCCTGTCTTCTTCGGCGAAAGCGTTTTCGGTTCGAGACAACCGAACCTGACCTACATGGTTTGGTACGACGATATGCGGGCGCGCGAGGCCGCGTGGGAGAAGTTCCTCGCGGACCCCGATTGGAAACGCATCAGCACAAAGCCCGGCTGGACGAACGCCGAAGCTGTCTCGAACATCAGCAACAGGTTTTTGCAGCCGCTTCCGTTCTCGCCGATTCGGTGAGTCGTCGCGCTAAACAATACCGGGCAGTTTGCGCCGCGCGTTGGGGAAGCCGTCGACTCCGGCCTGCATAACATCATTGGCGAGACTCAGGTAGAGGTCTCCCATGGTGCCGGCCGTAACGGTGTGGCGTCCGGTGACCATGCCGCTGGCGTGACCCGCGACAACCGCGATCATGCCGTTGTTCTTGTGGGCGTTCGCTTCGGCGTGCTCGTGAACGTAGACCAAGCAGCAATTGTCGAGCAGAGTGCCATCGCCTTCCGGAATGGACTTCATCCTGCCCAGCATGTAGGCGAACTCCTCGACGTGCCAGCGGCAGATGTCGCGCAGCACTCTTTGCCCTCGCGGGCCCTCCGCCTTGTTGTGCGTGTAGTCGTGGTGGCGGAGCGTTGTGTAGCCGAGCCACGGCAAGCGCGTCAGACTCTGGCACTTGGTGAGCATGTACGAGGCCACGCGCGTCTGCCCGCTGGCCAAGGCGTGAACCAGTAGGTCAGTCTGCAGCTTGGCGATACGGGGCCAGTCTTTCATGTCACCGCTGATTTCGGGCTCTTCGATCTCGCTGTATTCGGGAGGCAGGCTTCCGATCGCTCGTTCTAGGTCGCGAATTGAGGATAAGTAGTCGTCGAGACGGGCTTGGTCATGCCGTCCCAAGTCCGCCTGTAAGCTCTTCGCACTTTCCTGCACCGTGTCGAGAACGCTCTTTTTCCGTTCGACCCAAGCTGGATCTTTGACTCCAAAAATGCGGTCAAATAGATTCTGAGGGATCAACTCGGGCGGCAGAGCACGGTCTTTGCCCGCCCAGCTCATGTTCCGCTGGATGCTGTCACCGTGCGACTCCGGGCAAACGCCCACTTGCAGTGACCGGAAGCGCGAACGGCCGCCGACGTTCGCCGCGATGACCTGGTCGATCGAAGGACCGCCCGCCCCGCGTCCCGTGAACGGCACGCCCGTCATCAAACCGCTCATCGAACGGTGATGATCATTGCCGGGGCCGGGCACGCGCGCGATGTCATTGTCGAGCCCGCTGATGACATGAACGTCGTTGCGAAACGGCGCCAGCGGCGAGAGGCACGGCGTCATCCGGTAGCCCTCCCCGGTTTCCGTCGGGATCCAGTAGCGCTCCGGGATTCCGTTGCCGTTGAACCAGGCGAGGAATCGCGACTCGATAGGCTGTTCCGCAATGCGGCCGGCCGGGGTGGCCGCAGCGTAAGCGGTGCCCGTCGAATTGAACATCGCTTCCAGCGGAGGCAATCCGATACGGATAGCGGCCCCGGAGAGAGTTGTCCCGCCCAGGAAGTTGCGCCTCGATATGCGTCTTATGGGCATTGCTAAGGGTCTAGGGATATCATACGCCGATTCGCGGTTGGGTTGTGAGCTTTCATTCCCTTGCAAGCGCAGCGAGGCCTTGTGTACTAGCAGTCGTGTGACCGTTAGCCTTGTGACCGAGATCAGCGGTGGCCGAATCGGGTAGAATTCCCTCATGATTCGCACGATCCTTCTAACGATCCTCCTGGCAGCCTCGGGTTCCGCTCAAATCGAGCCCTTCGCCGCCGTCGCCCGCAACACTTTCCTCGACCTGCTCAAACTCCCCGCCGAGCACCCGCAAGTCCAAGTCCTGTCGCACGGCACGCGGACGGAAGACGGCCTGCGCATCGAGGACATCTCGTGGACGTCTCTCGACGGCGAGGTTGTTCCCGCCTACATCGTGATGCCCGAGAATCCGAGCGGCAGGCTCCCGGCGATCGTTTGCCTGCACGGCTCGAGCGGCAGCCGGGAATCGATGGTCACCAAAGAGTTCGGACCCGGTGAGTGGGCGCGCTATGGACGCGAGGAGACGCACACACGGATGCTCGGCTGGGCGCGTGAGCTCGCCCGCCGGGGCTACGTGGCGCTCGCCATGACTCAGCGCGGGCTCGACCGCCGCGGCCCGCCGATCAACACGCAATCCAACGTGTTGCTCACGCAGAATCGCACCGGCATGGGCGCCGTGCTGCATGAGATCCGCCAAGCGGTGACCTACTTGTCGCGGCGCTCCGACGTCGACCCCAAACGCATCGGCGCGACCGGCTTGTCGTTCGGCGGCATTACGTCGTTTTACATTTGGGTGATCGATGACCGGGTCGCCGCCGCCGCGCCCATTTGTGGCGGTGTGGGTTCGGTGGCCACGTTCGCGCGCAAAGGCAGCATCAGCTACCACGGCACCTACTGGTGGATCCCCGGCATGCTGGCCAAGGGTGACCAAGCCGACTTCGCCGCCGCCATCGCGCCGAAACCGCTGATGCTGTGGGCTCCGACCGAAGATATCGCCATGCCGAAGGAGGCCGTCGACGAGTTCATCGCGAAGGTGCGGCCGGCGTATGAGCGGGCCGGCAACCCCGGAGCGTTTGTCGTGCATCAGCAGCCCGGCGTGCATTCGTTGAGTCCGGAGGCTTTTGAGGCGATGTTTGCGTTCTTTCAGAAGGAGATGTAAGGGCGGCGGCGCCGTTAATCGGCAGCAGTGAGGCGGAGCCACTCACCTTGAGGCCGTCTGTCCCAATCGAAAGATGAATTCTGAACAGCGGTAGTTCAAGACCCCTGCCCGGATGGGGGATAGAGTTCGTCGATGAGGCGGCGGTAGTCGGATTGGGCTCGCCGCAGGTCGTAGTCTTGTTCGACGAGGGCTCGGCCGGCTTCGCCCATTGCTTTGCGCCGGGGATTGTCAGCGAGGAGTTCGCGAAGGGCGTCGGCAAAGGAGGCGGCTTCTTCGCCGTCGTTTTCTATGAGAATGCCGCAGGCCGGGGTTACGGCCTCGTCGATGGCGCCGACCCGGGAGCTGATGACGGGGACCTGCATGGCGAGGGCTTCGATGATCGAAAGCGGGAGCCCTTCTTCGGTCGAGGGGACGATCAGGACGGCAGCGTCGGCGAGGAGCGGCGCGACCTGATCGACGTGACCAAGCAGCGTAAAGCGGCGGCGGCGATCGCCCGATTGCAGCTTCGAGCGAAGTTCGGAGTGCTGGGGGCCGTCGCCCGCGATGACGAAATGATACGGGACGGCGGGCGGGTTGCGTTGCAGCTCGCGGTCGATTTCGAGCAGCAGCAGCGGACGTTTTCGCTCGATGAGGTGGGCGGCGAAGAGGATGATGCGGGTGTCGGGCGTGAGCTTGAGCTCCTGGTGGAGACGGCCGGGGGTATTGCTTGCGGGATTGAACAGATCGAGGTCGATGCCGTTGCGAATCAGCCGGATCGTATGCTCTTCGACGGCCATATCGATCAAGCGGCGGCGTCCTGCTTCGCTGATGACGATGCGGCGGTCGATGTGCTCGGTGACGTCGAGCGTGGCGGAAAAGAAGTCCCAGTCCGCATCTATATTGTGGAGCACATCGATAACCCGCAGATTCGGGAGACGATCAGTAATGGCGGGAAGAGGGCTGTAGGCCAGGGCGGTGTTCTGGACGACCATGCCATCCCATTTCCAGTTGATGGCCAGCGAATAAAGTGCGCCCGTGATGCGTTCGACGGGCAGGAAAAGACGAAGGTCGTAGACGTGGTCAACGACTTCATGCCACTCGGCGGCGAGCCGCGAGTCGGCCGACTGAGTAGCCACGAGGAAGAGTTCGAAACGCGCGGGGTCGAACTGACGGGCGATCTCGAGCAGAACGGATTCGGCGCCGCCGTAGCCAAGATGGGGCGTGCAGAGGGCGATGCGGCGACGTCCGCCAGAAGGAGGAGGCGTCTCGTACTCGAAGCGCCGGATCATCGCTCCGTCGATTAAGACCGTGCGGGGCTGAAACTGCAAATAGAACGAGAGATCGAAGACGGGCCGACCGGCCCATTGATTCACTTGTTCCTTGAGACGCAGAGGCAGCAGGCGCGAAGCTGAGCGGATCGGGTGGCGAAGCCAAGCGCTGAGGGAAAGTAGTTCAGCGTTTTCGAGATGCCCGCGAAAGCCGGCAGGAGCAGGGCTCGTTGCTGCCGGCGACGCTGACGAGACAGGAATGTCATGCCGCACTGTCGGATTGGGGTTAGCAGATGTAGCCCCGGGCACTGCGGGTCGTGTCCGTTCCAGGTCGGGTGGCAGGCGGCAGCGCCACGAGAGGCGGCAAACGGTTCCGGTCCGTTGAGATTCAGGTGTTGCGAGGGTGCCGCGACTGACACCGAGAGGCCCGGCGCATTGCTGGATAGAAGGCGGAGGGGCAGCGCCCGTATCCGCCCAAGTAACCCACTCGGCGGCTTGCAGTCCCCAGAAGCATTCTTCGAGAGCGTGGGGGTGCAATTCTCTCGCGCCGGTCATCCAGAGAAAGAGTGAGGCTGGGGATTGTTCGAGGGCTTCAGATTCGCCGGTGTTTCTGAGGACCTCGAAGTCGCGCAGGGTTTGATTTGTGAAAGAGGGGGCTTCGTTGCCCTGGACGACGATGCAAATGGAGGGAGTCACCTCGCGACACAATCAGAATCGGACGCCTTTCCGGAGCAGGACGATAGCATAGAAAAAGAGTTCAGCGTCGAGCGAGTACTTTATGTTGTCGGCAGCGCGAAAGCCATGCTGCTCGCCTTCGAACAAGACGTAGGAAGCGGGCACGCCTTTTTTTCGGAGCGCTTCCAGCATGCGTTCAGCCTGGCTGGGCGGGACCACCTTGTCTTCACTGCCCTGAAAGAAGATGACGGGGGCCGAGAGAGACTCCACGTGGTGGATCGGCGAGCGTTCGAGGTAAACGTCCCTTCTAGTAGGGTAGGGGCCGACGACAGAGTCGAGATAACGCGATTCGAACTTATGCGTTTCCAGAGCGAGAGCCTCAAGATCGCTGACGCCGTAATGGCTGGCTCCGGCCTTGAAAACGTCGCGGAAGGTGAGGGCCGCGAGCGTGGTGTAGCCGCCGGCGCTGCCGCCTTTAATAATCAGACGCTCACCATCAACGAGGTCCTGGCGGACCAGGGACTGAGCCCCGTTCACGCAGTCATCGACGTCGACCACTCCCCACTGACCGAAAAGGCGCTCGCGGTAGGCGCGCCCGTAGCCGGTACTGCCACCGTAGTTGACGTCCAGAACGGCGAAACCGCGAGAAGTCCAGTACTGTGTCTTCAGGTCGAGCGTACTTGAGGTCGAACCGGTCGGACCACCGTGGCACTCCACGATGAGGGGCGGCCTTTCATCGGCCGGCGCCTCGAAGTCCGGGTTGCGGGGTAGATAGAAAAAAGCATGGGCCGTTTGGTTGTTTTCGGTATCAAACTCGATGGCTTCAGGTATCGAGTAGTATTTCTCGATCTCCGGCTGAACCGTGAAGGCGCGGCGAATCGTTTTGAGGCTGCCGTTCGCCAAGTTCAGTTCGACGATCGAGGGTGGCTCGGTCGTCGATCCCGCTTCGAAGACCACTCGATTTCCCGCGGCTCTGAGGTTCGAGATCGACGTGTAGGGAACATCGATATTCTCGATCACCCGGCTGGCGGTATCGATCGTTGCCAGGTTCCATCGTCCCTGCTGCGTGTAGGTACAGACGATACGGCCATCAGAAGTAAAGTCGTAGGTCGGGACGTCAAAGATCCACTGAGGCAGACCGAACTCGGCATCCATCTCGGCCAACGGCTCGATGGCATCGCCGACGGAGCGGTAAAGATTCCACCACTCGCTGCGGTCGGAGACGAAATAGAGGGTTCCGTCGGGTGACCACTCGGGTTGATAGATTGACTCGCGTTCACCGGCGGCAATCTTGCGGTGGTTGGCCAGAGCGGGGCCCGTGCCGAGATCGGCCGTCCATAGTTCGGAGCGCTCCCAGGGCATGTGGGGGTGATTCCAACTCATCCAAGAAAGACGCTTGCCATCAGGGCTGAAGCGCGGGTTGGAGTAGAAGTCACTTCCCGAGACCAGTACGGTTTGCTCATGAGGCGCGGCAAGACCGATCGCAACGATCGTGTTAACAGCCTCCGTGTCCGGCTGAGAGTGATCCTCGCGGACTGTAACCAGGAGGTCGCCGGACCGGGATACATCGGAGTCGACGTAGCGACAGGAATTCTCGGGCGTGATGGGCAAGGGAGGCTGACCATCCGAGACGCGGTAAAGACGCTGATCGTCGTAGTTGGAGAAGAAAACGGCGCCGCCGCGCACGGCGTAGGCGCCGCCGCCGTATTCATGGACCCGGGAACGAACATTGAAAGGAGCCGGGGTCAGATCAACGGCCTCGTGACCGGATGCACCCCCGCGCACGAGGACATAGCGACCGCGCTCCGCAGGACGCCCTTCGATCCAATAAACGTCTTCGCCGTCGAGGCGTGGGGCCGCGAGCCGCACCGCCTCTTGGACGATCAGATCAGACGTGATTGGCGACTTCCAGAATCCGTATTCAGCCGTCTTCGGCATGGGCCAGCGGAGCGCCTTTCGGTTGGCTATTGGGGAGGGATAAGATCCGCATCAAGAATGAGAGTAACATTCTCATGAACTAACTCAAGTACTTCAGAAGCACGAGTGTGAGCACTCCGATCAAAAACGTGCCTGCGGCGATAGCGGCGTAAATTTGCCAATTAGCCGATTCCGTCGTGGACTCGGGGCGGGGGTCCTTAGAGCGGGACAGCGGTGGCAGGCCAGGGGTCTGCGCGGGCGCCTGGGCGGAAGAGTCCGGTTCCAAGGGGGAAGGCGCGACCTGTGAGAGCGCAGCCTCGACGGCTCCCCGTGGCACGAAGCGAGTTTCGCTCACCTCGCCGGCAGCGCTGGATGCGGGGCGGCGGCGCGGTGTGCGCAGAGCTTCGTCCAACTGAATCCGAAAAGCGGCGGCGGTTTGAGGACGCTCGTCCGGAGACTTCGCAAGGGCCTGGAGGACAGCGTCTGACACCGGTTCGGGAATGGACGGAACGAGCTTATTGACGGGGGTGGGGAGCTTCTCAATGTGGGCGGTCATCAGCTCGAATTCGCTGTGGGCGATGAAGGGTACGCGGCCGGCAAGCATTTCGTACAGCACGACCCCGAGTGAATAGATATCGGAGCGGCGATCGGCGGGTTCCCCCTTGACACGCTCGGGAGCCATATAGCGGATGGTTCCGATGAGGCTGCCGGCGCGAGTGAGGCCGGCCTCGCCCAGAACGCGGGCGATGCCAAAGTCGGTGACTTTAGCAACGTCGCGATCGGAGACGATGATGTTCTCCGGTTTGATGTCGCGATGCAAAATGCCGCACACATGGGCATGATCTATGGCGTCGAGAACTTGACCGAAGATGGCGGCGGCACGCTCGCAGGGGAGAGGACCGCATTCGTGCAAAACTTTGTCGAGCGTCTCACCTTCGACAAACTCCATGGCCATGAAATGGTCGTCGAGGTGGCGAAAAAACGAGTAAAGCGTGGCGATGTTGGGGTGATTCAGCTTGGCAAGCGCGGCAGCTTCGATGCGGAAGCGCTGGAGTAGTTGTGGATTGTCAGAGAAGTCGGGCCGCAGGCGTTTGAGGGCCACGGGACGGTCGAGCATCACGTCGACACCGCGGTAGACGGTTCCCATGCCCCCTTCGCCGATCTGTTCGACGATCTTGAAATTGCCGATGAGTCCGCCGATCATGACGCTGATCCCTCTGCATCGGGTCCGTCGTTCTGAACAACGAGGACACAGACACTGACGTTATCTGGCGCACCCCGTTCGCAAGCCAGGGTGATGAGATTGGTGCACGCTTCGTGGCTCGGAGAGGCAGAAGCGATCCGAGCGATCTCGTCATCGGAGACGAGGTCGTGCAGACCGTCGGAGCAGAGCACGAAGCGATCACCGTCGCTGACGGGAAGCGGTTTGTCCCATGAGGAAACCTCGACATCGGGTTGGCGTCCCAGGGCTCGAAGAATCACGTTGCGCTCGGGGTGCTGGCGGGCTTCTTCGACGGTGAGAATACCGTCGCGGACCAACTTCATGACAAGAGAATGATCTTCGCTGAGCTGGTACGCACGAGCGGAGCGAACGAGGTAGAGACGACTGTCCCCGACATGGGCGTAGACGGCCGTGCCGCCGGTAATGGCAAGCGCGGTACAGGTTGTGCCCATACCGCGCAGAGAGCTGCTGCTCGACGCGGCGCTGTGTACCGCGTTGTTCGCTTCGATGACGGCCGCGGCTAGCGCCTCGGCGGGCGGTTCGTCACTCGCGTAATAAGACTGGCCGACCACGTCGATGGCGATACGGCTCGCGACCTCGCCGGCTGTGTGGCCTCCCATCCCGTCGGCGACAACTGCCAGCGTACCCTTGGTCCGGCGCAGTTGATCGTCGGACGGTTGAATGACGGCGGCCTGGTCTTCATTGATCTCACGCGTGCATCCCACATCACTGCGGAAGCCGGCATCGACAACTTGCACATTGCAGGAAGCGGCCGGGATGTTGTTGTTATCGGGCACTGGCGGGCTTACCTAAAGACTACAGGCCGACCGACCGTCGTCAGTTGCTTGCTCGGCCCTCTATCAGCTCTTGGCCAACCCGAATGGGAATACCAAGCGAAGTCGAGAGGTCACGCGTGACCAGGTTCTCGTACATACCGATGATTTCGCCCCGTCCATTGAAAACGGGACCACCGCGGTGACTCATGCTTATCGAACCGACCTCGAGTTGATAGCAGCCAGGGCAGAGGCGATCGAGTTCGCCGGAACTGCTCGATCCAGACCCCATGACACGGCCAATGTGCCCGATGTGAATTGTAGGATCGGCCAAAACAGCGACTGACGCCGGTGGCACGGCATTCGGCGCTTCGACACCGCCTGGGAAGCCCATCACGGTCGCTCGATCTCCTGCTTTCGGAGGTTCGTCGGCGGACCCGATGTCAGCGGTCGTCAGGTCCTCGTCCGAAGCAATCTTGATCATAGCGACACTGTAATCGTCGGAAACACGGCCAAGGGAAGCGGCGAATGAACTATTTATCCCGGCAAATCGGACTCGCATGTAGTCGTGGCGGCCTTCGGTAGCGTGCTTGGGCGGCAGGCCCGACGGCACCTTGACGTGGGTAATGTCCAAGCCCTCCGGCAGAACCATGCGGCTGCGGCCAGGCACCCAGTCAGCCGGTGGTTGCAGGAGTTCCTCCCACGCCGTCCAGCGTAATTCGGCGCCATATTCAGCAAAAACAGCGATCAATCCGGGAACCGACTGAGATGACCAGAACCGGAAGGGCTCGTCCCAGCCCGCCGCCAGGCTGCGAGTGGTAAGTACAAAACCATCCGGGGTTGCCACAAAACCGGAGCCAACGGCCGCCGCGCCAAAAGGAGTTGCCTGACCATCTCGCGCATCCGTCGACAGGAGCGGTTCGACAACACCATTTGGGTACCGCACGAACAATGGGACGACGCGGCGGGCGCCTATAGCCGGGAACTGTTCATAGCGTCCATAGACCGGATTCTCAATCACGGCATGGTACACGCGTCGGCCCGTAGCCACGTCGTGGAGATTCCAACTGGACTCGACTAAGACGGCGGCGTCACGATAGCGATCGGCGATCGAGGACTCGCCAAGGCCCGAGACGCCGCGGCGAGCGCCGCCCAAATAAAGGAACGCCACTAGACCTATCGACACCAAGCCCATGATGAGCGCAAGGAGTCCGGTATAGGAGCGCTTCCGCTGAGGGGAAGAGTCGGCGCTCATGCGCTCGGCGGCGGCAACGCCTGCGCCTCGCTCCAGAACCGCTTCGGGTGAACTTGGTTCAGGCCCTCCGGCCACTCTGCGGCGCGTCAGAGGGAGGGGTAAATGAGAAACCGGGGCCGCCTGTGACGCAAGCGCCGGCTGTGCAGGCGCTGGGCGCGGCGCACTCGCGGCGTGGCCGGTAGGCGGATCGAGCTGGAATTGGAACTCGGGACCGCCAGGTCCGAATTGCAATACGTCACCGGATGCGATGCGAGCGGATTCGTAGATGCGCCGGCGATTCAGGAAAGTGCCATTGCGGCTGGCGAGGTCGACGATGAGAAAGTGGCCGGGGTTCTGGGCGTCGGGCTCAATCTTGGCATGCCTACGCCCGACGAGATCGTCCCGCTCCGGGTGAAACTGCACGGTGGAGCCGGGATCGCGGCCTATCAATAATTCCGTGAAATATTTAAGGGGAAATTCCTCGACCTGTCCCTTCTTCGATCCGGACAAATGCTTCAGTATGATGCGTTCCATGATCTGAGCCGGCGAGAAGAGTTGTCCAATGCAAGATGATCCTGAAAGGAGGGAGTGTTTCCAATACAAGATGATCCTGAAGAC
>JAQBUE010000125.1 GCA_027624045.1 Acidobacteriota bacterium | reverse complement strand
ACACCCTATTTCGTCCCCGGCCTCGACCTACCGCATTTCAGGATCATTCTTGGATTGGAAAATGCTGGGAGTGTCCCGAGACGGGCTTGTACCATGTGTGCGACAACTCGCTGATCGTGGAGGTATTGCGGAATGGGCGCCCGGTCGGCGAGGGAGAGACGGGAGAGCTAGTCGGCACGGCGCTGCATTCCTATGCGATGCCGTTTATTCGTTATCGCCTGGGCGATGTAGTGACACGCGGGCCGGCTTCGTGCCCTTGTGGAGCGCCCTTTTCGACGCTCGGTAGAATCCAAGGACGCCTGATTGACCGTTTCCCGTTGCCGGATGGGAGCAGCATCCACCCCTTTCAAATTGAAGTCCTCCTTGAAGGGCAGGGGTGGATACGGCGGTTCCAGATCATTCAAGAAACCAAGGAGTCTTTCCGTATCTCGATCGTTGCGCGGGGCGTCCCTGTTCCTCAACAAGTGCGTACGGTCGAGGGGTTGCTGAGGGAGTCGCTGGGACCGGGTGTGCAGGTGAAGATCGACTTGGTGGACCAGATCCCACCCAGTTCGGCTAGCGGCAAGTTCTACCCCTATTTGCAGATGGACCGGCAGCGGGCGTTGGCAGGGGATGTTGGGAACCGTAGGATAGGGCCGGGCCCCTGCACCACGGCGGCGTCCCTTGACCCGTTGCGGCGGAACTGATACCTTCCAGTCAAGTAGTTGGGCGGCTGCGGCTGCTCGACCACGTGTTCGGTGCTCCGCTGTGGTTTCATACGGCGGAGAGAATAGGGAAGCGGGTGTGAGTCCCGCGCGGTCCCGCCACTGTAATCGGCGAGGCCTTGGGCGTCAAGCATATCTTCGCTCCTGAGAGCGGGGAAGGCGCGACGGCCGGGTCGCTGAGCCGTAAGCCAGGAGACCTGCCGAATGCGTTTGCCGGACAGTGCCTCGCGGAGCAGGGTGATGTCGGCTGGTCTTCTTTACAGGATTCCGCCTACATTCCTATCCACGTGTCGCTGTCTCCGGCCTTGAGTTCGGAATGGCGCGAGCACTCATGGTTGTCGGCACGGCGTCGCATGTCGGCAAGAGCTGGATGGCGACGGCGATTTGCCGGCATCTGCGGCGGCGGGGTTTGCGTGTGGCGCCGTTCAAGGCGCAGAACATGTCGCTGAATTCGTATGTTTGCCGCGATGGCGGCGAAATTGGGCGGGCGCAGGTGGCGCAGGCTGAAGCGTGTGATGTCGAGCCGACGACAGACATGAACCCGGTTCTACTGAAGCCTGCCGCGGCGATGGGCAGCCAGGTAATTGTGAACGGCAGGGTTTGGAAACAACTGAGCGCCGACGCCTACGAGGGCGAGTTCGATTTCTTGTTGGAGCAAGTGTTCGCGGCGTATCGGCGGCTGGCGGCGGAGTATGATTTCATCGTGCTTGAAGGGGCCGGCGGGACGGCCGAGATCAACCTTCGGGAGCGCGACTTGGTGAATCTTCCGTTGGCCGAGCGGCTGGATGTGCCGGCGCTGGTGGTGGCGGACATCGACCGGGGCGGGGTGTTTGCTTCCGTGACGGGTACGTTGCAACTGATCTCGGAAGGCGAGCGGCGGCGTGTGCGCTCATTCGCGGTAAACCGTTTTCGTGGGTATCCAGGGCTGTTCGAATCCGGACGCGCGATGCTGGAAGAGCGGGCCGCATGCCCGTGCCTCGGCGTGTTCCCGTTCGCCCGCGAGATCGAGCTTGACGCCGAGGATTCGGTTTCGCTGGACGAGGGCAGGGGGGCGGAGGCGGTCGACGGTCAATTGGATATCGTGATCGTACGGCTGCCGCACATCTCGAACTTTACCGACTTTCGCTTGCTCACGAGCGCGCGCTACGTGGAGCGCCCGACGAAGAATCCGCCTGACATCATCATCCTGCCAGGCAGCAAGAACACGGTTGCTGATCTTCATTGGCTGCGGCGGAACGGATTGGCGGAGTGGGCGGTCGACTGCCACGGCAAGGGTGCGGCGGTGTGGGGTATCTGCGGTGGTTATCAGATGCTGGGCCGGCGCGTCGCCGATCCGGCAGGGGTTGAGTCGGCGTTAGGCGCGGCGGAAGGGCTGGGCTTGATTGATTGCGAAACGACGTTGGCGGAAACGAAGACGACACGGGCCGTGATGGCGTGCGCGGCTGGGGGAGAGGTTGAGTTCGCGGCGTACGAAATCCACATGGGCGAAACGAGGCAGGCGCGGGTAACGAGTCCTTTCGCGCATATTGAAGGCCGGCCGGAGGGTTTCCGCAACGGGAGAGTAATCGGCACGTATTTGCATGGCGCTTTGGAATGCACCGAGTTGCTAGGTGGGTTGGTGGAGGAAGTGGCGCTGCGCCGCGGCAGGCGCGCACCGTCGATCAAGACGGCGCCGAAGAGCGAGCAGTACGACCGGCTGGCCGATTGGTTTGAGCAGAACGCCGACATGGAGTTGTTCGAGGAGTTGTATCTGCAATGACAGCCTGCGGCTATGTGGCGTTTATGCGAGGAGCCTTACTGGCCTTTGCGCTTGCCGTGGCGGCCGTGCCGGCGTTCAGCCAGACCGCTGGGTCACCGCAACGGATTATTTCGACGGCGCCGAGTATTACGGAGATGATCTACGCGCTCGGCCTCGGCGACCGTGTTGTGGGTGTAACGGAGTTCTGCCACTATCCGCCGGAAGTACGGGAGAAGCCGAAGATTGGCTCCTACCTGCGGCCCAACATCGAAACGATGCTTTCGTTGCGGCCTGATCTGGTCGTCTTACTGAACGAACACGGCTTACTGTCGGACCGCCTGCGCGGCGTCGGCCTGAGCGTGCTCGAACTGCAACACAACAACTTGGAGGGCATCTACTCGTCGTTGCGAAGCCTAGGCAAGCGTACCGGGGTGCGGGAAGCGGCGGAAAGACGAATCGCGGAGATTCAGGCGGCGTTGGAAGGCATCCGCGGGAAAGCTGCTTCCCTGCCCCGCCGCACGGTGATGTTTATCGTCGGCCGCACGCCGGGCACGATTCAAGACGTGGTCGTGGTCGGCAGAGGATCGTTTCTAAATGAGCTAATCGCTGTAGCGGGCGGGCAGAACGTGTTCGCGGACGCGGGGCAGTACTATCCGCGGATTCCTCGCGAAGAAATTTACGCGCGGCGGCCCGATGTGATCGTTGATATGGGCGACATGTCGGATACGGATGTTGTGACGGAAGAGCACAGGCGGTCAGTCGGCAAACTATGGGAGCAGGTTCCGTCGTTGCCAGCCGTTGAGCAGAATCGTGTCTATCCGGTCGCCGATGACATCTTCGTCGTGCCGGGACCGCGCGTTGTCGAAGCGGCGCAATCACTGTTTGAGATGATCCACCCCGAGGCAAACAAGTGACAGCCGTCTACGAGTTGCGCGATATGCGCGTTCGCCTTGGGGACGCCGAGATTCTCAAAGGGATCTCGCTGCGGTTCAACGAAGGGGAAATGACGGCCATCGTCGGCCCCAACGGCGCGGGGAAGTCGACGCTGATGTCGGTGCTCTCGGGCGTGCGGGAGAACTACCGGGGAAGCTGTCTGTTGCGAGGCCGTGAAATTCGCGACTGGCGTAAGCGCGAGCTTGGGCGGCAACTGTCTTTCATCCCTCAGAACGTGAATCTGGAGTTCCCGTTCACCGCCGAGCAGGTTGTCTTCATGGGGCGAGTGCCGCACTGCGACGGGTTGTTCGAAGCGCCACACGACCGCGAAGTGGTCTACCGCGCGATGGAAACGACGGACGTACGGCAGTTCGCCGACCGTGATTTCCGGGCCCTCAGCGGGGGTGAGCGGCAACGCGTGATCATCGCCGGAGCGCTGGCGCAGGAGCCGAAGATTCTACTGCTCGACGAGCCGACGACTTACCTTGATTTGAAGCATCAGATCAGCACCTACGTGTTGCTGGAGAAACTCGCGCGCGAGGGGATTTCGGTGATCGCGGTGACACACGATTTGAATCTGGCCGCTAGTTACGCCGATCGGCTTGTGGCCCTGTCGCACGGTGAAGTCGCCGCTGACGGCAGTCCCGAGAAGGTACTGACATCGGAGCTGCTGAGCAAGGTGTTTGAGGTCGACGCCGAGGTGCGCAGCAGTCCCAGCGGACGCCCTTGGGTTTCGTACCAGGAGCGCCCGAAGGCGCCCATGCGGGAGAACACAGCGTCATGGTAAGCCGCCGCAGATTCTGGATCGCCGTCGGGGCATCGGCGCTCCTGTTTCTGGTGACTCTCGCCGTGATGCCGTTGATCGGATCGAGCGACGCGGAGTTGTCACGCGCCTGGGCCGGGGTGTCGCCTGACAAGGAGATTCTTTTCCAGGTGCGGCTGCCGCGCGTGCTGCTGGCAGCATTGGCGGGTGGGGCGCTGGCGCTGGCGGGCGTTGTGTTTCAGTCCCTCTTGCGGGATGCATTGGCGACGCCGTACACGCTGGGGGTTCAAAGCGGAGCAGCGCTTGGCGCGGTGATCGCGATCTGTTTCGGTTGGAGTACGATCGGCGGCTTTCCGGCGGTATGGATCTCGGGGTTCATCGGAGCGGCGCTAACGATCACGGTGGTGGTGGGCATCTCGTCGGAGCGGCGGCGCATGTCGTCGTTCACGCTGCTGCTCACCGGCGTCACGATCAACTCAATCTGCATGGCGGCGATTCTGTTTCTGCACTACACGGCCGGCTTTACGCAATCGTTCGCGATCGTCCGCTGGCTGATGGGCGGGATCGACTCGATGGACTACGGAACGCTGGCGATGCTCGGGGTGGGTATTGGCGCGGGTCTGGTGTTCGCGATGCTCAAATCGAACGAGTTGAATCTGCTGGCCGTGGGAGAAGACTGGGCCGCCACACGCGGTGTCCAGCTATCGAGCCTGATGCTGACTTGCTACTTGCTCGGATCGTTTCTGACGGCATCGATTACTTCGCTAACAGGCCCGATCGGATTCATTGGCTTGATCGTGCCGCACGCGCTACGGATGGTCGTCGGCGCGGATCATCGGTTGCTGGTACCGACGTCGTTTTGCGTGGGGGGAACGTTCTTGATGCTTTGCGACACGCTGGCCCGCACGGCGCTGGCGCCCAGCGAGATTCCGGTCGGAGTGATGACGGCGATGATTGGCGGTCCGTTCTTCATTTGGCTGCTGCGCTCGAACCGGAGACGGCTGTGGGTGTAACGCTGATCGGCGGAGGCGTTCGGAGCGGCAAGAGCCGGTTTGGGCTCGAGCTGGGGCGGAAGCGCTTCGCGAACGGCGCGTTCATCGCAACAGCGGAGGCACGCGACGCTGAGATGGTGGAACGGATTCGCCGTCATCGGGCGGAGCGCGGGTCAGACTGGACGACGATTGAGGAGCCGCTTGATCTGGCGGGAGCTATTGAGCGGGCAGCCGCGCGGTTCGACGGATGCGTCGTCGACTGCCTGACGCTGTGGCTTAGCAACGTGATGCTTAGCCCGGCACACGACGCAGATGAGCAGATCGATAGGCTTATCCTCTTGCTGGAAACCGGGGCCGTGGCGGACGTCATCGTGATCACAAACGAAGTTGGTTGCGGCATCGTCCCTGAAAACGAATTGGCGCGGCGCTATCGCGACTTGGCGGGAGGATTGAATCAACGTGTAGCGGCGCTTGCTGACGAGGTGTACTGGATGGCGTTCGGTGTTCCGGTTGAGTTGAAGGCGCTTGCGGCATCGAATGCACTGCGTTCGCGGAAGCGGATGTAGAAGAGCGACTGCCACTTAGAGCCCATGCTATCCGCACTTTTGACAGCCTTTCAGACGCTGACGCGGATTCGGGTGCCGTCGCCGCGCCGTGCTCCGGACGCGGCTGTGCGGGGCGCTTCGGCGATCTTCTATCCTTTGGTCGGCGCCGTCATTGGCGTGGCGGGTTTCGGACTCTACCGGTTGCTGTCAGATGGGGTCCCGCGGGACATCAGTATGCTGGGCGTGCTCGCACTGTGGGTGCTGCTGACAGGAGCGCTGCACGAGGATGGGCTGGCCGACACGTGCGACGGATTCGGCAGCCAGACGCGGCCGGACCAGATTTTGCGAGTGATGAAAGACAGCGCGATCGGCACCTACGGAGCGCTGGGGATTGTGCTCACCCTGCTGCTGCGCTGGAGGACTCTGGTGGCGATTGCGCCCGAGTATACGCTGCTGGCATGTGTATTGAGCCAAGTGCTGCCTCGAACGGGCATCGTGGCGCTGGCGTTTTGGGTGGGCCCGGCGAGCGGCGGATCGGGCGGCTCGTTCGCCGCAGGGTTGCGGCTGCCGCACGTGATCGGAAGCGTTGCGCTGGGCGGCGTTTTATTGACTCCGCTGCTAGCTGAGTGGAGGCTGATTCTGTGCGCGGCGGGAGTGTGCGTTGTGGGTGTGGTGCTGCTCGGATTGTACTTTCGCCGCCGGCTGGGCGGGGTCACGGGAGATTGTTTGGGTACGGCGGTTCAGTTTCAGGACCTCGGTGTTTTGCTGGCGGTGTTGATCTGGTCGACAAAGACGCTGTGACGGATTCGTCGAAACAACCAATGCGTAAACTGTTGATCGCCCGACACGGGGAGCCGGAGATGATGGGCGTCCTGCTGGGGCAGGCCGACCCCGGCTTGAGTGATCACGGCCGGCGTCAAGCGGCAGAGCTGGCGGAAGAGTGGAAGACCCTGCGAATCGAGCGGCTTGTATCGAGCAAACTGCGGCGGGCCCGCGAAACGGCTCTGGTCGTGGGACGTGCGCTTGGTCTCGATGTTGATGTGGACGGCCGGTTGAACGAGATCTCGTACGGCGTATGGGACGGGCGGGAATGGGCTGATATTGAAGCTTCCGACCCGGGAACGGCGCGACGCAAGATTGAGGACTGGTGGAGCGCCACGCCCGAAGGTGGCGAGACAGGCGCCGCATTCTACGCGCGCGTCGAGGAAGTTTGGCATTCGCTTCGAACGCGTCCGGAGAGTGTAATCGCCACCGTTACGCATACCGCCGTCAATGCGGTCCTGCTGGACTTGGCGCGGCGGTCTGTCTACTCGGCCGGCGATTCGGGCGGTACTGCCGGGATCGGTCCGGACTGGCGCGGGATACAGACATTCAGCCAGGAGCTTGGCTCGTTCCTCTCAGTAGGAATGGATTCTCAGCGACAAGACCTACAATGACCAAGGACACTGTGATGAGCATCAAGAGTACGACCGGTTCGGTGATGGGCCAACAGCCTGAATTAGGCTCGAACGGCTTGCGGGAGACGGTCGGCAGGATCGCTTCACTAGCTGACCCGAAGCTCGCCCAGCAGGTGCAGCAGCGTCTGGATTCACTCACCAAGCCGCGCGGTAGTCTGGGCCGGCTCGAAGGGATCGCGACTGAGTACTCGCTGGCGCGCGGCACGGCGGATTGGCCTCTGCCCACGAAGGCGCTGTTCGTTTTTTGCGCTGATCACGGCATTACCGCCGAGGGCGTCAGCGCTTTTCCGCAGGACGTGACGCATCAGATGGTCGAGAACTTCGTCCGGGGCGGCGCGGCGATCAATGTTCTTTGTCGGCAGTACGACATCGATCCCATCATCATCGACATGGGTGTGAATCATGCGTTCGAGTCGGGGCGCGGCATTGTCGATCGAAAAGTAGCGTTTGGGACACAGAATTTTTCGCGGTGCGCGGCCATGACTCCTGAGCAGGCAATCGAGTCGATCGAAACGGAGATCTCGCTGGCGCGAGCGGCGGCGCGCCTCGAATACGGACTGCTTGCGATTGGGGAAATGGGGATTGGGAACACTACGTCCGCCAGTGCTATTACGGCCCTATTGACCAACCAGCCGGTCGAGGAAGTGATCGGACCGGGCACCGGCCTGAACGAATCGCAAGTCGAGCACAAGAAGGAGATTCTGCGGCAAGCGCTCGATGCGCGGCGGGTGAATCGCGAAGATCCGCTGGAGGTGCTGTCAGCCGTCGGCGGATTCGAGATCGGCGGCATGTGCGGATTCCTGCTGGGCGCGGCGGCGGAACGGGTCCCTGTAGCTGTTGACGGATTCATCGCGACGTCGGCGGCACTGTTGGCCGTTGGCTTGGCGCCGTCGGCGAAGGACTATATGTTCTTCTCGCACCGCTCGGCGGAGCCGGGGCACCGCTCGGCGCTTGATGCGCTCGATGTGAAGCCTTTACTCGCGCTCGATATGCGGCTTGGTGAAGGCACGGGCGCGGCGATGGCGATCGGGGTGATTGAATCGGCGCTACGGCTTTACAAGGAGATGGCTACGTTCGCGTCGGCCGAGGTTTCTGAGAAGGCGTAGGGGCGTGTTCGGGCGGAGAAAGCCGCGGACCCCAAAACCGAGGTCCGCGCTACGGGTGTTGGTGGCTTCGGCGATGCCGGCGCTTGGGGTCGGTACGAAACCTGACGTTTAGATCTTGTGTGTCAAACTCCTCTTTGACTCGTATTTCGATGCTGGATCGTGTACTCACATCCCCGGTCAAGGTCGCGGTCATCGTTTTTCTGGCGGCTCTCGGCTTCTATCTGATCGCCGGCTGGGATATCGGCGCCGACGCGCTCGACAGCGATACGTTAAGCCTCGTTCTGCAATGGAAGCTCGTTCGCAGCGGTGTCGTGCTCGATGACTGGATCTTGTCGACGCCGAAGTTCCTGCCAGTGGTCGTTGACGGCGCTCTCTACGAACTGGGACGGGACGGAGCCGTGCTCGCGCGGTCACTGCTCACAAGCGCCCTACTCATCGCGCTGGCGGCGGCGTTCGTACATCTAGTGGCGGGGTGGCAGGCAAGCCTAGCGGCGGCTGGACTGCTACTGCTCAACCGCACAACCTTTACAGCCGCCTTCGGCGGGAACTCGACAGCGCTCTATACAACGTTCCTCATCGCTTCCGCCCTGTGCTTCGTGAAATGGCCCTCTCGCCGACCCGTTGTGGCAGGGCTCCTGCTGCTTTTCGGCGCGAGTCTCACGAGGATAGAAGGTCTCTCGTATGTGGGATTGGCTGCCGTGGCATTGTTCGCCGCGAGCTGGAAGCACGATCGGAAGTTTTCATTCTTGAGCGCGATTGTTGCCGCGGGATTGATTGCGACCGTATTCCTGGCCGACCTATGGGTTCCCACAACGCTCTCCGGTCGACTGCGCTCGGGCCGCTCCGTTGCGCTCGAACTGAATGAGCGAGCAAAGGAGATCGCGGAAGTGCGCCAGGGTGAAGAGATGTACGCCGCGGCAGTGACGCGAATCGAACAGGGCTACCCGGAAACGGCGCTGTACCTGCTGGGACACGTGATGCGGCCGTTATTTTTGTTTGTTCCCATGGCACTGGCGGGGCTTATCTTGTTGCGTGCCCGGGCACCGCTGCCTGTGCTAATCGTCTCACTGTTGGGCGCGGCGCCATTGGTCTATTGCGCGGTTCTTCACTTCCTTGGAGTCGCTCTTTTTGAGCGATTCTATCTGCCGACGGCGGTGGCTATGATCATCGCCACGTCCTTCGCCTTTCACGAAGCGCTGACCCGTTTAGCGAGGCTCAACTCGCGCAAGCCGGCGTGGGCCGGCCTTGCCATTGTCGCTTTGCTCCTCGCGGGGACGCTCGGGATCGGCGGACGCGACGTTTACTATCACAAGAGCGGCTATCTGCTGTGGCGGGTAGCCAATCTTCGCGAGTACGCCGAGGGTCTCGTGCAACTCAAGGACACGGACCTCAGCGACAAGCAGATCCTCGTCTACGGCTGGCACCACGCCTATACCAACCTCGTGCTCCACACCTACGTGCCGAACGTCAGCCACGACGGCGACGCGCTCGTCCACGGTGCGCCCGGCGACCGCCTCTCGCAGTTCGACTATCTGCTTTACGGCGAGGGGGATGCGGACGTCGATTCACTGTTCGCAGGCATGGTGTGCGGCGCGGAGAGTTGCTGGTTGGAGTCGGGCACGGCGCGCTTCGAGACGTTCTGGGTTTCGCCGTCCGGCGAGTTTAAGTTTTTCAGGAAGACAATTTAGTTACTTAAAGACGTCTAGGATGCGGCCGAAGAAGCCTTTTTTCTCCTGCTTGCCTTTCTGGGGTTGCCGGCCGCTGTCGGGTGGGACATCCAGAACCGGGATGGTGATACTGGGCGGCAGGGCCTGGGGTTGTTCGGCGCCGGCGGCGCTGCCCGTTTCACCGCTGTCGCTCACCTGGCTGCCCTCGCTATCCCAACCGGCGACATTGGTGGCCAGCAGGAGTTCCCTGCCTTGGCCGCCGTGCAGACGGCAATATCGGTTGGGCTGGGAACCGGCGACGAAGACTTCGGTCGTGCGTTTGGGGCAGGAGTAGGTCCCGAGTTCGTGTGTCTCGGGGTCGATCTCCGCTGTGACGATGCCATCGACCGCGTTAAACGGCTCGGGGTTGCGGTACTCGCGCAAAGCGTGCGCGCGCTTCATGAACTCGGTCCAAATGGGCAGAGCGGAGTGGGCGCCCTCGAGCGCGAGATCAGTGTTGTCATCGAATCCCACCCAGGCAACGCAAATCAGCTTCGTGGTGTATCCGGCGAACCAGCCATCGTCGTCGGTGCCGGTCTTGCCGGCGGCGGGTTCGGTGAAGCCCATGGCGCGCACGCGCACGGCGGTGCCTTTGCGAATCACGTCCTCGAGCATATTTGTGACGATGTAGGCAACGCGCGGATCGAGCACTTGCTCTTCTTGCGGACGGTTGCGGTGCAGCACATTGCCATTCGTATCCATCACGGAACGAATGAAGTAAGGGGCCATCCGCAGGCCGTGGTTGGCGAAGATCGTGTAGGCCGCGGCGATGTCGAGAGGTGTGACTTCGTAGGCACCGAGGGCGATGGCCGGGGTGGGCTGAACATTCTCTCCTAATCCCGCCCGCTGGGCGAGATCGGCGACACGCTCCCAGCCGGCCATCTCAGCGACCTTGACCGTGGCGATGTTCATCGACTTGACAAGTGCCGTGCGCATCGTGACCTCTCCGTAGATCTTGTTCTCGAAATTCGAGGGCTCGTAGGGTTTGTCGTCCCACCAGAAAGTGGTCGGCACATCATCGATGGTCGAGATCGGAGTCAACACTTCATGGGAAGCCAGCATCAACGGGTCGTCCGCGCGCTCGATCGCCGTGTCGATCGCGGCGGCGTACACGAAGGGTTTGAAAGCCGAGCCAGGTTGCCGATAGGCGAGGACGCGATTGAGCTGACTCTCGCCGTAATTGCGGCCTCCGACGATGGCCTTGACTTCGCCCGTCGCCGGATCAATTGCGACGAGCGCCGCCTGCGCCTGTGGGGGCGGACCGCTCGAAGGGTAGCCGGAAGAGGCGTACTTGCCGCGTTTGTGTTGTCGGGCGACCCGTTCGTCGACGTCGACCATAGCGATCTGGATGGCGTCGGAAGCGGCCTTCTGGAGCTGCATGTCGAGTGTTGTATAGACTCGATATGAGCGTGTAATGAGCTCCTCGTCGCCGAAATGCCTGCGCAGTTCTCGATTCACGAGATTCACGAAATAGGGCGCGTTGCTGTACTCGATCTTGCCGTGCGCAAGCTCGATCGGTTGGGCCACGGCGGCGCGGTACTCGTCAGCGTCGATGTAACGCTCCCTGAGCATTGCCTGAAGCACGGTATCGCGGCGGCGCTTGGCGCGCTCAGGATGGCGATAAGGGTTCAGAAAACTGGGGCGCTGGATCAACCCGGCCAGCATCGCCGCTTCGTGCAGATCGAGGGCGCGAATGTCCTTATCGAAATACGCTTCGGCCGCCTCACCCATACCCATGACGTTGAAGCTGCCGCGCCGTCCGAGCGGAATCTGGTTGGCGTAGAACTCGAAAATCTGTTCCTTGCTCAGCCGGCTTTCGAGCTGCATCGAAATCATCAACTCTTCGAGCTTGCGTTTATAAGTCTGCTCGGGCTTCAAGAAAAACTGTCTCGCCAACTGCTGTGTCAACGTCGACGTCCCTCGCGGCCGGCGCCATTCGATAATGCCGTCGATCGCCGCGCGGGTAGTGCGAATTAGATCGATGCCGCTGTGATCGAAGAATCGGTGGTCCTCGATCGAGACAACGGCGTTTCTCAAAACAGCGGGAATGTCCTCGTAGACCACCAAACGCCTCTTCGAGCGGTCGGCGTCAAAAAGATTGGTGACGAGCTTCGGCTCAAGCTCGTAGGCGTTCTGCGGGTTGTTGTCGTTGAGAGAGACGATGCGCGAAACACGGCCCTCGGAAAAGTACACGACGGCCGGCTCTTGAATGAAATAGGAAAGCACGCCGGGGTAGACTTCGATGGCATCCGGCTTGACGCTGAAGTGGCCAACCTGGTTGTGACGCGACTCGGAGTAGCCCGCTTCCCGCAGGTGCGAGATGACAGCGTCGATCGACATCTCGTCGCCCACGAACACCGGATCGGGGGCGGCGAGAATCTTTGAGGTTTCGTTGAAGGGGCCGCCTTGTAGCCTGGCGTCGATGATCTTGGCGTACTGCCAGTAGAAATGGTTAAAGGTGACGCCGACCGCGATGGCCGCGATCAGAATGAGCGCCGCCAGCACCTTGCCGGCCGGACTCTTATCCAACCGCAACAGCCAACCGAGCGCCTTGGAGCGAACGACGAGCTTACCCTGTGAGCCGGTTTTACGCGCCATAACTACTCCGGCACCCAAGCGGGATTACCCGCGGGAGTCTGTATTGACAGCCGATCCCACTCTGCACGGTTGTGCGCACGTTCAAAGCTAGCGAGAGCCCCGCGGGAGCAGGCTTCCGGGAGCGGTTTGGCCCCGGATCAGACACTATGGAGAAGCGCTGGAATCGTCTGCACCCGCGCTATTGGCGAGCACTTCCGCGAGCCGTTCCACAGCTTCTTCGAGTCTAACATCGGTAGATTGACGTGTCGAGCGCGTGACGAGTTCCACAATGCCGTCAGAAATTTTATTGCCGACCGTGATGCGGTAAGGGATTCCGATGAGTTCGGCATCGGCGAACTTGACGCCGGCACGCTCTTTACGATCGTCGAAGATGACGTCAATACCGCGATCCCGGCAGCTCTGGTAGAGCGCCTCGGCGGCTTCGCGCTGGGCGTCGTCCTTGAGGTTGACAGGGGTAACGACGACCTCGAAAGGCGCGATCGTGGCCGGCAGCACCATGCCGGCTTCATCGTGATTTTGCTCGATGGAGGCCGTGAGGATACGCTCGAGGCCGATGCCGTACGAGCCCATGATGGGAGCGACTTCCTTGCCGTTCGGATCGAGGACACGCAATCCCATCGACTCCGAGTAGCGGTATCCGAGCTTGAAGATGTGGCCCACCTCGATGCACTTCGTCAGCTTGAGCGTTGTGTCGCACTGGACACAGGTATCGCCTTCGGCCACGGCGCGCAGATCAGCGAAAGTTGTTTCGAAGTCGCGGCCGGGGGTGACGTGGCGCAGATGGTGGTCATTTTTGTTGGCGCCGGCGATCAGATCACCGCGGTCGCGGAGAGCCTGATCCGTCAGGATAGTGATGTCCGTCAGGCCTACCGGGCCCAGCGATCCTGCGTCAGCGCCGAACCATTTGCGAATCTCTTCCGGGTGGGCGGGACGAATTTCAGCCGCCGCAATCACGGAACTGAGTTTCGCCTCGTTCAACGAATGATCGCCGCGCAGCAGAATCAGGTAGGGCTTACCATCGGCCGCCATAGCGAGGCTTTTGATGTGCGAGGTCTCGGGCGCGCCGTCGAACTCGGCGACCTCGGCGATGGTCTTCTTGCCAGGGGTGGCGAACTCTTCGGCGGGTTCATCGGCGGACTGATCGGGGGCAGTGGGCTGGCGGTGTTTCGAGAGAGCTTTTTCGAGGTTGGCCGCGTAGCCGCAACCTTCGCAGATGGCGACGATATCCTCGCCGGCGTCAGAGGGCACGGCGAACTCGTGTGACTGGCTGCCTCCCATCGCCCCGGAGTGTGCTTCGACAGCGATGTAGCGCAAGCCACAGCGATCGAAAATACGACAGTAGGCGGCGTGGTGCTTCTTGTAGCTGATATCGAGGGCCGCGGCGTCAATGTCGAACGAGTAAGAGTCCTTCATCGTGAAGCGCCGCACTCGCATGAGTCCGGATTTCGGACGCGGTTCATCGCGGAACTTCGCCTGGATCTGATACCAAATCTGCGGTAACTGTTTATAGCTGCGCAGCTCGCCGATCGCGATCGAGGTCATGACCTCTTCCTCGGTCATGCCAAGGCACAGCTCACGGCCCCAGCGGTCCTGGAGGCGGAACATATCGTGGCCGATGGCATCCCAGCGGCCGCTTTTCCGCCAGACTTCGGCCGGATGCAGTTCCGGCAGGAACATTTCCTGCGCACCGATGGCGTCCATCTCCTCGCGGATGATGCGCTCGATCTTAAGCAGGGAACGCCGTGACAAGTAGAGGTAGCTGTAGAGTCCAGCCGCGAGTTGACGGATGTAGCCCGCCCGCAGGAGCAGCTGGTGACTGACGACCTCGGCCTCGGCCGGGGTTTCGCGAAGCGTGGGGATGAAGAGCTGACTCCAGCGCATGATTTTGTGGGATCGGAGGGCTACGTTAGAAGCCTTGCGAGAAAGGAAACTGGGCCAAGAAGAAACTTTCCGCAGCCTAAAAATGGTTCGAAAACGGCTGAAAAAGCAGCTTTAAGTTCGCTCAGTGTAACATGCGGAAGGCTTGGCCTTAGCGGCGGCGGTACGCCGGGCGGGCGCGTTACCGACCTCATTCATGCTGATCGGAATTGATATTCGCCGGACGGGCGATTTTGGAGTCGGAACCTACATCCGCAACCTGGTGACGGCCCTGGGACGCGCGGGATCAGAGGAAGAGTATGTGCTGATCGGCCGGCGGGGGCAGTTCGAGGACCTGGGGGAGTTAGATCCTCGCTTCCGCTCGCGCATCTATCCGCGGCCCTACGATTCGTGGCAGAGCCATATCGAATTCGACGGGCTGATTCGCCGCTTGGGGCTGGACATCCTGCACATGCCGCACCGCTGGATTCCGTACCGTTTACGCCGCCCGTACGTAGTGACGTTGCATGACATGGACAACATCCTGTTTCCGGGACAGGCTTCAGAAGCGAGGCAGTTTTTGCAGCGCCACAAGCTCATGCGCGGACTCGGCCGGGCGTCGCGTGTGATCGCTGTATCGGAGGCGACGAAACGTGATGCCGTGAAGCTGCTGGGCCTGCGAGAAGACCTGTTTGACGTGGTGCCGGCGGCAGTCGACCCACGTGTCGCCGAGCCGGTGTCAGAGCCGGAGCGAGAGAGGATTCTATCGCGCTATCAGATCGAAGATCCTTTCGTGCTGTATGCCGGGCGGATCCAAGAGCACAAGAACCTTCCGCGCCTGATCGAGGCGTTTGCCGTCGTCAAATCGGAACTAGAGAACGACCCGCGCTACGAAAGACTGGGACTGATCCTGATCGGCGACGAGATCACGGCCCTGCCGGAGGTCCGCCACGCGGTGATGCGCGCCCGGATTCAGCCCTACGTGCGGTTTCTGGGTTTTGTCCCACTGGAGACGTTGCGGGTGTTTTACGCGGCAGCGAGCGCGTTCCTGTTTCCGTCTCTCTATGAGGGCTTTGGGCTTCCGCCGCTGGAAGCGATGGCACACGGTACGCCGGTCGTCGCGTCCAATGTGTCATCAATGCCAGAGGTTCTAGGGGATGCGGCCGTGCTGGTGAACCCGAAGAATGTGTTCGATATTGCCCGCGGGCTTCGGGAAGTACTCGTTGACGAGACCCTTCGGGAGGAACTCCGCGTCAGGGGACAACGGCGGACACTCAGTTATAGCTGGGATGAATCGGCACGGAAGGTGCTGGAGATTTATCGGCGGGT
>JAQBUE010000124.1 GCA_027624045.1 Acidobacteriota bacterium | reverse complement strand
CCGCATTTCAGGATCATTCTTGGATTGGAAAATGCTATGGGTCATGATATATGGCCGTACGGCTCACCAGCGCGGCAAGACGCGTTTCCAGGTCGCGTCCACGTGCTTGCGCATCTCGGCCTCGTCATCGCGCTTGCGGTAGGGGACTTTCTCGAACAGCTCCTTGCCCCGCGCGATTTGGTCGTAGTCCAGGTCAACGCCGAGGCCGGGCTTGTCGGGAATCCTGACGCAGCCGTTCACGATGGGCACCCGGCCGCCGGCTACGATCTCATCTTTCTCTGACTGCCAGGGGTAGTGCGTGTCGCAGGCGTAGGTGAGATGCTTCGTCGCGGCGGCGACGTGGGCCATCGCCATTAGCGAGACGCCGAGGTGGCTGTTCGAGTGCATCGAAAGCCCCATGCCGAAGACTTGGCAGATTTTGGCGAGATGCTGCACCTGCCGCATGCCGCCCCAGTAGTGGTGATCGCACAGAATGACCTGCACGGCGTCTTTGCGAACCGATTCGGGGATATGCGCGAACGATGTGACCGCCACATTGCTCGCCAGGGGCGTGTCAATTCCGGCAGCGAGCAGACCGTTGCGGACCGCCGCCATGCCGTCGATCCCCATGGCAGGGTCTTCCAGATAGCCTCCGTTCGAGAGTTCTTCCTTGAGAGCTTGGCCGACTTTGATCGAGGTCTCAACCGTCCAAGCACTATTAGGGTCGATCCGCAGGGGTACGTCAGGGCCGAATTCCCGGCGAAGCTGCCGGATCGTTTCGATCTCGATTTCGGGATCGAGCACCCCGCCTTTGAATTTGACCGAGCCGAACCCGTACTCGTCGAACATCTGTCTCACTTGGCGGACCAGCGCTTCGGGCGTTAGCGCCTCGCCGTACTTGTCTTCGCGCTTGTCGTCACCCTCGCCGCCACCGCCCGCGTGCTTGTAGAACGGATAGGCCGAGAACGGAACTTCGTCGCGCACCCGACCACCGAGCAGGTCGCAGACCGGCTGCCCGACCGAGCGGCCGATCAGATCGAGGCAAGCCGTCTCCAATGCCGCGTACGTGCGGCTGCTCGCGTCCAGTGGATTCTCGCCGGGCACATGATGCGTTTGCGAGCGGTCGAGACCGTCTCCCTCACCCTCGACAAGACCGAGCAGATCACCCGTCAGGCGGTAGGCGTCAGCGCCGACGACTTGGCCGCGGGCTGCGAGCAGCGCTGCCGCCGGTTTCTCGCCGCCGTAAGTCTCGGCGATGCCAACGATCCCGTCTTCACTTTCGAGTTCCAGAACGTTTCGCAGGGCGTAGGGTGCGTGCAAGCCGTAGGAGCTTCTCAGTGGCGGGTCGGCCATCGCGATCGAATGGACCCGCATATCAACGATTTTCATAGTGTTCTCCGAGACCGGCTCCATCGAGGCACGCGGCGACAGCTGCGTCTGAATGAAGAGTCTGAGAATATCAGACGCCGCTTCTTCAAAACCTTCGGATATGATGAGACATTCCCTAGAGAGCACTTCTTGAGTACTTCGACCATAGAGCCCCCGGTGCAAGCACCCGCGGCGACTCGGCCTTCCTCGCTAACGGGGCCGGGCGTAGGCTTGCTGACTGGGCCGTTTCTGCTGCTTTGTTTCGGGCATTTCGCAATCGATTTCTACGCCGCCTCGGTCGCTACGCTGCAGCCGCTGCTGGCCGACAAGTATTCGCTCAGCTTGGCGCAGATCGGCGTTCTGAGCGGTGTCTTCATGTTCGGGTCGGCAGTGCTTCAGCTCTTCTTCGGGCTGCTCTCCGACCGTATTCATTCGCGGTTGTTCGTGGTGCTGGGATTGGTCGCGGCCGCTGTGTTTCTTTCGAGTCTCGGCGTCGCTCCCGACTACGAGAGCCTGCTCCTGATCGCTCTGCTGGGAGGCATGGGAGTCGCTTCTTTCCATCCGCAGAGCACGTCGCAAGCGGCGGCTCTTGCCAAGTCCCGGCGGGGCCTGGGGGTGGCGATCTTCATCACGGCCGGCATGATCGGCTTGTCATTGGGGCCGACCTACTTTTCCACCATGGCTGAGCAGGTCGGGCTCGAGCGGCTGCCGCTGGCGGCATTACCCGCGCTCATCATCGCGGCGTTTCTGATGTGGATGCTTCCGGCCCCGAGCAACGGGGCTGAGTCCGGCCGCAAGGCCTTCGAGTGGGAGCCGTTTCGGCGTGAGTGGAAGCCTCTGCTGTTGCACTATCTGCTCGTCGTGCTGCGCTCGGTCGTTCATCTGGGCGTGGCGCAGTTCCTGACGGTGTACCTCTATCAGAACCGTGGCTTCACCCTACGGCAGACGAGTGTGTGGCTGACCGTGTTCTTTGTCAGTTCCGCTGTCGCCTCGTTGACCGGAGGAAGTCTGGCGGACCGCATCGGCGGCCGCCGCGTTGTTCTGATCTCGATGCTGGCCTGCGGCCCGTTCTTCGCCCTGTTTCTCGGGACGACCGGGTGGCTGTCGCTTGTCGGCCTCTTTTTCGGCGCGCTGACCCTGCTGCTGACGAACCCGGTCATGATCGTCATGGCACAGAATCTCGTTCCGAGCCAAGCCGGCACGGCGAGCGCTCTCATGATGGGATTCGGCTGGGGTATGGCGGGCATCACTTTCATCCCGCTACTCGGCTGGATCGCTGACCGTGTGGGCCTGGAGACGGTCTTGTGGGGCGTGATCACGCTACCGCTTCTGGGCTTCCTGATGGCGCTGAAGCTGCCTAAGGAAAAGCCGGCTCAGGCGACGTGAGGTTTTGCCGGCTGTTGGGATGGGGCCGCGGTGGCACGGCATGAGGTGCCTCGACGCTGGCTTACCCTACGCGCCGCGCCTTCCAGGTCGCATTGCCGTACTCGCCCAGGCCTAGCTCGCCGCTCATTTCATCGCCGCGCAATGTGCCTTCGAAGAAGTACCGCAGGTCGGCTGCTTCATACTTGCCGCGGCTTTCGAAATCGACCCTATCGCCCTCGATGGCCCCTGTCACCTTGCCCTGCGTGATACGTCCGCGGTGCAGGCCGCTGATCTGGTTGCCCTTGTTCTGCAAATACATCGTATGGCGCACAGTCCTGCCGTCGAATGCCACATCGACATCCCAATGGCCGTCCACGCTGGCCGCCGGCGGCGCGAGCTTGTGCGGCTGCTTCTTGCCTGGTGCATTCTTGAAAACTTCGTACAGGCGCTCGGCGACCACTTTGTAATCCTCAGGCCACATGGCCATCGGCCGGATCAGGAACTGGTTCGTATCGGCCATCTTGGGATCCAGCTCTTTCGGATAGGCCGGACTCATGATGCGAGGCTCGCCGTTTAACAACTCCTCGCCGATCTCGCGCGCCACGTAGCCGATCTTGTCCTGGTCCCACTCGACCTTCATCTCGGGGTAGTAACCGGGACGCGGCGCGTCCATGATCTGGGTCTTCACCCCGGGCACCTGGGTGATGCGGTTGCTGATGTGGCGGTACCAAAACTTGTACTGGTTGTGCTCCTCTTCGAGGTTGCGCTTCGTGACTAGATATTCGACGGCGGCGAGCACGCCGATGATCTCTTCTTTGCTGACCTTCAGCGGACGCGCAAAGGTGTGATGCGGCGCGCTCGACCAGAAGGCGATCTCGGTGAGGTCTTTGCGTCCCAATAGCAGACCGGCGCTCTGCGGACCCTTGAGGCTCTTACCGCCGCTATACGCAACCAGATCGGCGCCACGCGAGAGCAGCGGGTCGGGCTTCATCGGCAGTTCGTTGGCGGCATCGATCAGAACGGGCACGCCGTGATCGTGCGCCGCTTTGGCGAACGCTTCCAGAGGAATGTTGCTTTTTGCATCCTGGATAGCCGCTCCCGCGAAGGCCATGCAGGTTCTCGGGCCGAAGGCCTTCTTGAGATCAGCGACCGTGGCGACGTTAACAATCTTGGCTCCAGTCATACGGATGGCGTGATCGTAAATCGAGCTGGTTTCGCGGAACGCCACGACCTCGTCATTGAGCCCGTCGGTGTTGGGAAGCTGCTGCAGAGCTTCGATATCACCGCCGCACATGCAAGCCAGCGTTGCGCTGGTTAGGCAGCCGGCCGCGCCCGAGCCGATGAACGCGCCGGGCACTTCGAGCAGTTCGGCAATGCGCGGTGACACTTTTCGGAGCAACTCTTCGAGGTTGACATGGTAGAACGACGCTGCATGAATCGCATCGGCCACCTCGGGCAGCAGCGTCGCACCGCCATTGATCGTACGAGTCGAGGTGAGGTTAATGAAGGGCTCAACACCGGCCCGCTGATAAACGTTCGGCCCTTTCCCGCGCATCGGCAAGCGCTCCGCTGCCGTGGATGCCCCTGGGGCCAGCAGCCCGGCTGCCGCCAGAAATGACCCGGCCTGAAAGATCTCACGCCGGCTGACACTTTTCGAAGAACGCTTCATGGTTGCCATAGTTTCCCTCGCTCCTGCTTCGGAGATTGTATATGGGCGAACACGGGCGCTGCGACCGCCGGCGTTAGCGACAGAATGAGAATCCTTGTTTGAAACCCGGAGGCCTCCCATGTACTGGGCCGTCGACTTGGCGGGTACGGCATGCCGTGCCTCTACTTTTCCTGTGGGATGATTCCCTGAGTTGGCCGTTGTCACTACGAGAAGAAGATCTGTTCTTCGAGATCCAGCATGGAGGCTTTGGACGGATTGGATCTGCGTGCTTGAGCGAGATAAGCGCGGAAGGCTTTGGCGACGAGAAGGCGGGCGTCGGGTCCGTAGGTTCTCAGCTCCGAGTCGATCCACTGATTCAGTTTCTGCTCGTCGTCTTCGCCGGCCGACAGCGCCTGGGCGCGGGATTCGCATTCGGGCAGGAAGGTTCGGCAGAAATGTTGCTTGCGTTCGAGGGCGACGAGATCGGAGATCAAGTAGCCGTAGTCGGGAAGCTCGACGCCGACAATCGCGAGCATCATCTTCATGAAGGCGTTCGAGAACTCCTCGACATCGGCATCGAGAATGCGCCGCGCCGCGTCGAATTGATCGTCGGGAACATCGGCTCCCAGCGGTTCGGCGCCTTTTTCGATGTAGACCTTATTCTTCGGTTCGGTGCCCGAAGGCCGCACGCTCGCTTTCAATCCGCCTTCGAAATGGAAGGTGATGAAGTCGCGGGCGCTGCGATCGGTTTCGGACTTGAAGTCACCCCATTGCGCGGTATCCCAGTAATCATTGATCGACTCGACCCTGAGACCGGCGATCTCGGCGGGCGGGTTCGTGCGTAGGTGCTGTTGGATGCGCTTCATGGCGGCGGTGCCGGCGGCACCTTGCATGATCGTGGAGCGGAGCATGCTGCGGAAGTAGCCGTAGCGCTTGTAGGTATCGATGAGATAGCCGTAGATTGTGCCGCCTGTTTCCTTCAGATCGGCGGCTAGTTCGGCGAGCACGACAGCGGCCCCGGCAGCGTCTTTGTCGCGAACGTCGGGTGTAACGAGCAGGCCGTGACTTTCCTCGGCGGCGACGATGAAGTCCTCGGGCCCCGCTTCGACTGTGCCGAAGCGGCCCTCACGCTCGAAGTGGTCGATGATGTCGCCGACGTACTTAAAGCCCACCAGCAGATCGCCGATAACGGACGCGCCGAAGGCATCGCCGACGCGTGACATGAGCTCGGTGGTGACTTGCGTTTTGAGAATGACCGGCCGTGCGGGGAGCCTGCCGGCCCGCTTGAGGGATTCAAGGCGATAGCGGGTGACGATCGCGGCGAACTCGTTGCCGTTCAAGAACGTGTAGCCGCCCTTCCAAGGGACAGCGCCGCCGATGCGGTCGGCGTCCGGATCGGTCGCGAGGATCAGATCGGCTTGAACTTGTTCGGCGAGTTCGATGGCGGCATCAAGGGACTCGGGAACCTCGGGATTGGGTGTGCGGAATTTTACGTTGGCGAAGTCGCCGCGATATTCCGTTTGCGAGGGGACGGTGAAGAACTGTTTGCCTTCCTCGAAGCCCATCGCTTGGAGGCAGGCGCCAACCGTGTTGCGACCGGTGCCGTGGAGCGGCGTGTAGACGATCTTCGCGCCGCCGGTTCCGGAGCGAAGCCGCAAGGCAAGATTGAGGTCGATGTAGGCTTGGCGATCAGCCGGGTTGATGGCATGAACCAAGCCGGAGCGCCATGCCTCGTCGTAAGGCATGATGTCGGCGGTTTCGATACCTTCGACGATCTTGACCATTTGTTCGTCGTAGGGAGGGACTTCCTGTCCGCCGCGATCGTTGTAGAACTTGCCGCCATTGTCATCGGGATGGTTGTGAGAGGCGCTGGTGTTGAGACCGCCGTGGGCGCCGAAGCGGCGAATGAGAAACGACAGCTCGGGGGTCGAGATGTAGTCGTTGAGGTCGTCGGGCAGGATGTGGACCTGCACGCCGCCCGCGCAGTAGACGGCGGTGGCGATGTGGGCGAAGTCCTTCGACGACATGCCCATCACGGGATTGGGCACGCCGGGCGGATAGAGTTGCCGCAGGTCAGCGTATTGGCGGACGTCGTAGGCGACGACGACCTTGAGCTGGGCGTCCGCGCCGAGGCGCTCTCGCAGGTAGACGACATGGCCCTGCACGGATGAAGCGATGGTGAACGGGTTGATGCGATTCGGCCCGATGCCGACGGGGCCGCGGCGGCCTCCGGTGCCGAACGGCATGACTTGATAGAAGCTGTCGAGGAGCAGATCGAACTTGCCGGCCTCGATCATCCAGGCGAGCAACGGCTGGTAGTCGGCGCGCTCGGAGGAAACGAGCCCTTCAAACTTGTCGTGGGTGAGCCAATCCTCGATGTGGGTGAGGGCGGCGGCGCGGATCTTTTCAGCGACGTCGACGGAGGCGAGGCCTTGGCGAGCAAGATCGAGAAGTTTCGTTTCAGCCAAAGAGGGGGTCTCCTGTCGTTGTCAGTCTATTCTGAAAAAATCGGGGACGGTCCGCGGCGCGCCGCTTGTGGCTGGAGCAAACAATGGGGTCTCGTGTGCGGCGCTTGGTACAGTCCCCATTTTTCACAGCCCCTGCCGCCCGATCACTACTTCTGAGGTGCGGGTTCGGCGGGCTCGCCTGTCGGCACCGGAGCGGGCCCCTGCCAATACCCCGGACGGGCGCGGACTCTAAATTGCTCGTAGGGCACTTCGACTTCGATGCGATGGAAGATGCCGCTGTCGTTGAGGTTCGTGGGGCGATAGCTGAGCAGGTATTGACTGCGCAGGTCCTCGCCGATGCCCATCAGAGCGTTCTGGACATCGTCTTCGTTGTCCGGGCTGAAGCCTTTACCGCCGGTGCCTTCCACCATGAGTTCGAGCGGGTTGTTGAAGATCAGGTTCTTCACGCCGCGCACGAGATCGATGACGATCGGAATGACGTTCGGGGTGGCGCGAACATTATGCTGCATCTGCGCGGTGGGCGTGTCGACGGTGCCGGGTATGGAGGCGCGCGCCTGGATGCCGGGCGGCGTCGTCGGGGGGATCGGCTTGTCGTCGCGCTTCAGCCAGCCCTTCAGAGACGACAGGTGCAGGGCGTAGAACATGATCTCTTTGATCTGCATCGTGCGCATCGTCTCACCGAGGCTGACGACGCTGGCGGTCTCTTGCGATTCGGAGATGGCGATGATGACTTTGCGGTGGCTGCTGGGGCGCTTGTCCAGCATGCGGATGCCTTCGTAGACGGCGTCGCTTAAGCGAACCGCGTCGCTGCCGAGCTTGAGGCCCTTGAGGGCTTTGTCGATCTTCTTGTTGTCCGCTGTGAAATCCTGCAACAGGCGGATGCGCTGATCGAAGGCGATGACGGCCGCTTGACCGAATTCGCCGAGAACCATGTCGGTGAAAAGGATCGCGGTGTTCTGGATATCAGAGAGGATGCCCTCGACGCGGCTGCTGGACTGGATACAGATAACCAGGGAGATTGGCAGGAAGGCGACTTCGAAGCTGTCGATTTCTTGCGGCGTCCCATTGTCGAAGATCTTGAAGTCACCCATCTCAAGGCCGTCGACGTATTTGTCCTTGCGATCGGTGACGGTGATGGGGACTGTGACGACGCTCACATCTGAACCGAAGATCAACTCTTCGCCGACCGAGATGACCCTCTCGTCGCTGCTCTGCTGAGCGGTGGCTGGCGGCAGACACAGCAGCAGGCAGCAAGTAGCAGCGAACCATTTCGGGGAACGTCGACGAAGGGTGGTGAGACTGGAAGTCATGGGGATCTTCTCTTAGTATCCTCGTTCGCTCTACGCTTCGGGGAGGGAAGACGGGTTCAGTACGGTACTATTCCGCCCGGCGCTGATAAGGGCCGCTCTTGCCGCCCTGCTTCTCAAGCAGATAGATATCGGTGATCTCGATCGACTTGTCGAGTGCTTTCGTCATGTCGTAGACGGTGAGCGCGGCCACCGAAACGGCGGTGAGTGCTTCCATTTCGACGCCTGTGGGGCCGGCAGTTGTTACGTGAGATTTAATCTCGACGCCGCCGGGAACGATGCGAATCTCGACATCAGCATGTGAAATGGGCAGCGGATGGCAGAGCGGAATCAGGTCCGCTGTTCGTTTCGCGGCACAGATGCCGGCGATGCGCGCGATCTCGAGGGGGTCGCCCTTTGGGTTGCGCGGAAGCTGCTCGATGACCTCGTCGCTCATCTTGACGAAGCCGTGTGCGCTGGCGGAGCGGCGCGTGGCGGGTTTGTCGCTGACGTCCACCATGCGGACAGCGCCGTGCTCGTCGAAGTGAGAGAGCTTATTCACCGCTTTGCGCCGTTGAAACAGTTTTGAGACAGGGGCCGTCAGCGCGGCAGGACCGAGATCCAGTCCCCGGCCTTCCAAAAATCGCGGTCGGGAGTAGCGACGAGGAAACAATCGGCGCGTGCCAACCCGACCAAGTCCCCAGACCCCTGCCATTGTACCGGATCGACTGTTACGTCACCGTAATCGCCGCGCAAGACGGCGGGCAGAAAACGAGTGAGCACGGGCTTGTGACTGAAGTCTTTCGCCAAGCGGCCCCGCAGGAACGGCAGCCGCGACGATGATCTGCCGGCAAGCAGATCAAGCGCGATACGGGCGAAGACTTCGAAGGTGATCATCGTCGAGATGGGGTTGCCCGGGAGTCCGAAAACAGGCTTTCCGCCGACTTTAGCGAAAACAAGCGGCTTGCCGGGCTGAATGGCGACGTTGGTGATGAAGATTTCGGCGTCGAGTTCGCGCAGGACCCGTGCGACGTAGTCATACTTCCCGACCGAAGCTCCTCCGGAAAGTAACAGCAGATCGGACTTCAAACCCTCTTCGATCAACTCGCGAGTTCGGTCTGGTTGATCGGGAGCGATGGGAAGGATGCACGGCTCGCCACCCGCCCGCTGGACTTGAGCGGCCAGCGAGTAGGCGTTCGAGTTGCGGATCTGATACGGCTCGGGCACAGAGTCGATCGGCAGGACTTCGTCTCCGGTGGACAGGATGGCGACTTCGGGCCGGCGGTAGACTTGGGCTTCGGCGACACCGAGCGACCCGAGCAGAGCAATCTCGGCATAGCCGAGAGTCGCACCGGCTTCGAGCACGACAGCGCCGGCACGAGCTTCACTGCCGCGGGGGATGAGGTTCTTGCCACTCGGCACGCCCTGCTCGAGCGTGACTTGATCGCCGTCGAGCTGGGAGTACTCTTGCATGACGACGGCGTCGGCGCCTTCGGGGCCGGGTGCGCCGGTCATGATCCGCACTGCTTGGCCGGGCTCAAGGCGGAAGCGCGAAGCCTCGCCGGCACGGGTTTCGCCGATGACGTGGAGTTTCGCGGGTGTGCGGGCGACATCGGCGGCCAAGACGGCGTAGCCGTCACGGGCTGAGCGGTTGAACGATGGATAGTCGCGGTCCGCGGCGACGTTAGCGGCCAGGACGCGTCCGAGGACTGCGTCGAGGGGTAGCGTCTCTCTCAGCGGTGGCACCTGGCCCTCGCCGATACGGGCGGCGATCAGGGCGCGAGCTTCGTCGAAGGGCAGCAAGGGCATTTCATTATTATGGTGATGACCATGCGGGTTCGGGCGCGTTGGCGGTGCTCTCAACCCAGGCTCACGCCCACGGCTCCGGGATTGCCGGCTCGGACTAGCCTACTTGAGCAGCTTGGCCAGCGTGGAATCGGGCATGAGGATCGTCTCATCCCGTTCGGGGCCCGTGGAAATCGCGCCAATCTCAACGTCGACCTGATCGGAAAGGAATCGCAGGTAGTCTTTCGCGCCCTCCGGTAGTGCGTCGTAGTCGGTAACGCCGGCGGTCGCGCCCTGCCAGCCGGGGCGCTCGTCGTAAACGGGCTCAACGGCTTCGAGCACGTCGCTCAGAGCAGGCATCCCCTTGAGTACCTCGCCTTTGTAGCGATAGGCGGTGCAGACGGGGATGGTTTCCAGGCCGTCAAGGACATCCAACTTCGTAACGATCAGCGAAGCGAAACTATTGATCGTATTCGAGTAGCGCAGTAAAGGAACGTCGAACCATCCGCAACGGCGGGGGCGGCCGGTGACGGACCCATACTCACCGCCCTGGTCGCGCAGGCGCTGGGCGGCGTCGCCCTCGGCTTCGGTCTGAAACGGGCCACCACCGACGCGCGTGACATAGGCTTTCACGATGCCGAACACAGCGTCAACATGCACTGGTGAAACGCCCAGGCCGGTGCAGACGCCGCCGGCCGTAGCGTTCGACGACGTCACAAAGGGGTACGTGCCGTGATCGATGTCGAGCATCGTGCCCTGCGCGCCTTCGAAGAGTACTCTCTTACCACCGCGAAGGGCATCTTGCAGGTAGACGGCTGTATCACAGACATAGGGCCGAAGGCGCTCAGCGAAGCCCAGGTACTCGTCGTAGATAGCGTCGAAGTCCCAGGTTTCTTCGATCTGAAGAGCCTTTGCGAGGAGATTCTTTTCGACGGCGTTCGCTTGGAACTGTTCGCGGAAGGTGTCGCCGTTGAGCATGTCGGCCAGGCGGATACCGCGGCGGCCGACTTTGTCCTCGTAGCTAGGTCCGATGCCGCGCGACGTCGTGCCGATGCGAACCTTACCCGGGGTCTGCTCGGTGGCCTTCTCCATCATGCGGTGATAGGGAAAGATGACGTGGGCGCGATTGCTGATGAAAACGTTCCCGGCTACTTCGACGCCGGCCTCTTCAAGGGTCTCGATCTCCAGGAGCAGGGCGGCGGGATCAATCACGACGCCGTTACCGATGACGACTTTCTTGCCGGGCCGCAGGATGCCGCTGGGGATGAGCTTCAAGATGAACTTCTTATCACCGATACGGACTGTGTGACCGGCGTTGTGACCGCCTTGGGCACGGGCGACGACATCGAAGCGATCGGCGATCAGATCGACGATCTTACCCTTGCCTTCGTCACCCCATTGGGTCCCGAGAATTACGACATTGGCCATAGTTGTGCCCAGCGTCTCCGAAAGACAGCGCCTGTTAAGCGACCTGAATCAGCGAATTGAGAGGAGGGTTCTGCCGGGAAAGAAAGAACTTGTAACCTCAATTCTACCTGCTTCGAGCCGGAGTGTAAATCCGGCTACAGCTTGGGCCGATAACCGGCGCGGGTGCGAATCCGATATTTATCGAGAGCGTCGCCCGCCAATTCAACGGTGATGCTCCTCCAGCCGCGGTTGGGATTCGGTTGTGGATAGTAGGTCAAGGTATAGGAACTGCCGAGTTCCTCCCGGATTTCGGTGAAGGCCTCGGCCTGCTTCTGCCAACTCCGCGCGAAGAAGGCGCGACCGCCGGTGCTGCTAGTGAGGCGCCGGAAAACATTGCGCGAGATCGGGTCTTTGTTCACTTCCTTGGTGCTGATGACGTAGATTGGGATGCCTTCGTCCTCGGCCAGGGCTCGCACGTCGTCGGGGGCGACAGCGCTGGCGGAATCAGGTCCGTTCGAGAAGACGATCACGACTTTGCGGCCGGGTACACGCGCCGCGTCGCGCAGCGTGAGCAGCAGGGAGTTATAGAGCGCTGTTTCGTCGCCCGCCACCGACAGCCGTAAGCCCTTAATGGCATCCCAGCGGTTACTCGTAAGCGGTGCGTGCCGCGTTAGGTTACGGCTATAGCCGTACACGGCCACTGAGTCGGCGCCGTCGAGCCCTCGAATGAAATCAGCGATAGCGTCTTCGGCGTAAACGAAGCTGCGGTACATGAAGTTGCTGGTATCGAAAAGGACAAAGACATTGGTACCGACAAGCGATTCGTCGCCCAGGCCGGCCGGCACCTGAGGCGCGGGCTCGATACGCCCAACGACCGGCTCCGAATTCGCAGGCCGAATCGCCGCGACGGCCCTCTCGCCCTCGGCGGAAATCTGGCGCGGCGCCTCGTTGCCTTCGGCGAAAGTCGCCAGCTTCTGCAAGACGCCGTCTTCGTAGACGCGGAAGTCTTCCGGCTTGAGCTTCTCGATGTAACGGCCGCGGCGATCGGTAATGGCCACATTGAGAAGCACGAGGTCGACTTCGACCCGGAACAGGGGATCTTGCGCGGAGTCCTGCCCGTGTGCGGGGGACTCGACGAGAATACCCAGCGTCACAGCGAGCGCGGCCGCCAACGCGGACGCGGCGGAAAAACGAGAGAATAACTTCGTCAAACTCAACCTCCTGGTATCCTTATTCCGCCGCATCTGCTACTCCTGGCCCGCTCGCATCGGTTCAGCCGGCCGCGATCGTGTCTCGGCGCGATAGCGGTCGGCGACGACCCGGATGGAGTGTAGCAGCGCGGGCCAATCGTCGAGGTGTGTGGCGAAAATCCGCTCGATGGACTGCTGCGTCCACTGTGGTATCAGAATGTTCAGCCGTGACGGTGCGACATGAAGTTCGTCCGCAAGCGCCGCCCAGTAAAGGTTCGTCGATTCCCAGCTTTCGGCGAGAATCCGGCTGGAGTATTTCATCATCGTCGGGAACAGCGGCAGATGCAGAAGCTCGAGCCGGTATGACTGCGAGAGCTCCGGGTGGGGGGTCCCGAAGAGGCCGGCCAGCCGCGAGTACTCAAACTGTTCGGGATTACGCTCAGCAAGATCGCTGATCTCCGCCCAGATGGGACCGCCGATATCGGCCGCCTGCGCCGCGTACTGCTTTCCGAACGCCGTCGCGAGGCGATATTTTTCGGCGGGCGTCAGCTCATCGAGCGCCGGCCGCACTTGCCCTTCCTTGGCGAGGCGCCGCATCAGGAAGAGGCGCCGCGGCGCAACCTGCTTGCTCAAGATGGGATCGACTTTCGAGGCGATGTCCGCATCGAGGGCCGAGGAAGCCAAGAGCAGATCGCCAAGGCGCAAATGCAGCGCCACGAAGTGCTGCTCGGTCTGTGTGACGCCCCACCAGCGGGGAACGGTGGCGCCGATCATGATCTGTGGCGCCAGATCCTGCCAGATGAGCGCTTGGCGCTCGCTCGGGATGAGGAAGTTCTGCTCAGCGTCGGCGAGGGCAAACGCCAACCCGTTGAGCGAGCCGACCATGCGGCCGCCCGCGCTGTTCGGCCACCCGGTGGCCGCCAAACGGGGCCGTGACCAACTGCGGCCTTCCTGTGGCCCCATGAAGTCGTGGCTGCGAACAAACAGCGGGTTGGCGCGAATCAGTTCAGCGCCCGGCGGTGAGTAGTAGATGTAGTTAAATCCGACGAGCGAGTCCCTCAGGATCGGGGCCAGACTGCCGCGAATCTCAAGCAATTCCTCCGGACGACCGTTCGCTCGGTCCACGGCGCGGTTAAGGTTCATCGAGCGCTGGCGCTGGATGTGTTTCTCGATCCCGTTGCCCTGGGCGAAGGAGTTCGATTCTTCGGTGGAGAGGCTGGAGCGGGGCAAACGCACTTCGGAGATGCGCGCCGCGAGCCGGTTCGCCATGGCCACGTTGAAACTCTCTCCGCGAGAAACACGTTCGAGGTGATCGGCAAGGTCGAAGATGTCTTTGATCGAGACGAGACGTTGCGCCGTGAAACGGCTATTGAGCGTGGTGACGATCTCTTCGTGGACGCTCCGCTCCTGCGCATTCGGATTTCCGGCGAGCCGTTCGATCAGTTGATCCTGCGGCGATCCGTTCTCGTCAGATCCGGTAGCCGCCAGCAGGACGCGGATACCAGCGCGGCCGGCTTCGAAAATAGCTTGTTCCTTGTCGAGGTCATGCAGCACGGCCAGCAGCGCACGGAACGAACGATCAGCGTCGGCAGCCGGGATCTGCCCCTGCCGGATGAAGATCTGCCACAGTCCGAACAGCGCCTGCGCGGTACCGATGGCGTCCGACCGCCGGACCAGATTTCGGCCCTTATTCAATGGCTCGATAGAGTCAAAAAAGGTCACGATCGCCTCTTCGGAAAGGCCAGGCGCGTCGTTGAACAAGCTGAATTGATGACTATGTCCAGGAAAAGCCAGAAGCAGTTTTTCAACGGCGGCGGGCGAAAGCCGCTTCGGCCGGCTGCGATCGATGTTGGAGATCACGATGAACATCCGCAGAGGCTCGTTGTCGACCATCTTGCGGCACATCCCGAACATGGCTTCGACGATATCGTCCGCGCTCGACCAGCCGGGAGCGGCGTTCGCGAGGCGGTCGTCATACTTGCCATGTGGATGGTCGGAAAAGAGTTTCTTCCACGGTTCGATGCCGCCCGGAATCGCCGGCTTACCGTCGGACCCGACATCGAGCCGCGTCGCCAGCAGCAGCAGGTCAGAGTTGGCGCGGAAGATCGGACGCGCGGGACCGGGACTGGTCACCTTGCCGCGCAGAGCCAGATAGAAACGCTCCAGGCGGGCCGGATCGTGCAGGTAAGCAGCCAGCGGGCCATCCAGCCGCGCCAGTGAGTCGTAGTACGACGCCATCCAGCCGTCATCCAGCTCGACAAGCCGCTGAAAGAATTTTGCGCCTTCATCGGGTGAGACATCGACCAATTTTCGCCAAGCGTCCTTGGCGCGCTCGCCGCCGGGCAGCACGGCTTTTCCGTCGCGCATCTGGAACATCTCCCCGAAGAAGTCGAGTACATTGGCAAAGTCGAGCAGACGGTCGCTAGCGATCTGTTCCCGTAACGCTGCTGCCACGGGCGGGTGCATTTTGCCGAAAGCGACGTAAAGCCGGGCCATCACAGGGTTCCGGAGCAGAGTGTCGACGAAATCACCCTGCGCTTTGGCCTTCGCCAGACCCATCCAGTAGTCCTGACCAAACATGACGGGAAGAAAGGTAGGCGCGTAGGGCAGTTCGAAACCCCGTTCCGAGCGGAACGCAAGCTCCAGGTCGGCTAACGGAAAACCCGAATCGATTGACAGAAAAGCGCGCGAGGGATTGACGGTCTCAACAACCGCTTCGGGACCGCATTCGTTCCGCAGGCGGAACCCGAGGATCTTTAGGAGCGTGGCGGTCTCAGCGGATTCGCAGGTGGGAATGCGAATCATGTTCTCGCCGCCGGCGAGTTGCTGCAGTTCAGCGGCCTGCGAGAGATATTGCAGCAGGAGCTTGAGGTATTCGGTTTCCATCATCGAGTCGGAGCCCGAACTGCGATAACCGCTCGTCATGATGTTCTTCGCCAGCGCCGACGTCAGTTCCTCGGGGGCTTGGTCACTCGAGAGGGCGGCCATTCTGCGGAACGAGAACAGCGGCCCGGGGATACGCGCCCATCCAGTGCGGTCTTCGCCGGGAGGGACCGCGCCTAAAACCTCGCCCGCTTGCGGCATTCCCGCGCCGCCGCCGTCGCGGTAGGCTTTGAGGAAGCGCCTTGTGTCGTCGTCATTGGCGTCCACGAGCGAGACAAGCACAAGCCGCCGAAGAACGCGCTGGCGGGCCTCGCCTGTCGACGCGTTCAAAGCTTTCTCGTAAGCAGAGGATCGAGTGCTGTCGCCGTAGCGGTCGAGGAACTCGGCGTAAGCGAGTAGATCGTCGCCGCCTGGCTGGGTGCCGTGCGCGGCGTTCGCCAGCGTTTCGCGCGCACGCGCCAGATCGCCTTCCTGCTCAAACTGGGCAGCGCGGCGCGACGCCTCCGAGGCTGCCAACAGAGGCAGCGCCGTCATCAAGAGCAGTGCAACCGCAAGGATGCGACCCATTTCTACCCCCCCCCTTTTTTCGCGAGGATTCCCCGGCTTCAGGCCGAGTACACCCCGAAAGCCCCCAAGCGACACGCAATCGCGCCGATTGTACGCTGTAGGCGGCACCACTTACAAGCATCCAGCCCTTTTTTTGTCAAGGCCCAATAGAAATGTCCCCCTTGTTAGCCCAGTAGAAATGTCCCCTTGTTCGTCAAGAGAG
>JAQBUE010000342.1 GCA_027624045.1 Acidobacteriota bacterium | reverse complement strand
AGCTTGGTATCAAGCACTAGCTCAGGATCGACAGTTAGGCCTTGGATTCTGGGCCTCCTGAGGCGGTCAGGCGTTATGTTGTAAGGGTTTAAGAATCAAGGAACGACCCCGCTCAGCAGCGGCGGGGGCCGAGTGAGCTACGAATCTGGAAAAGCCTACATGCCCCCGCCGTCTGCTGCAGCGCCTGGTTCGGCCTACTTTTTCAACTTCTTCAACTCCTCGACCACGGCATTTGCCGTGGGACGGTCGTTGAAACTGGTGCCGCGATGCGCGTAACGAATGACACCCTCCGAGTCGATGACGAATGTGGCTGGCCGGTTACTCCACTCGGTGTGGATTCGCATCTGAAACGCGACGCCGTAGGTGGCGCTGACCGTCAGCGACGGGTCCATCAGAAGCGGGAAATTCAGGTCGTCTGTCGATTGGCCCGTCTCCTTAAGTAAGAACTTCGCCGACCACACTTCGTGCGGATCGACAGCCAGTAGCTGGGCGGCTTGCCCTTTGATCTCGGCTAGTTTGCCGCGCAACTGCGCGAGCTGGCCGTGGCAGACCGGTCAGGTGTCGCCGTAGACGAAGACCAGCACGACCGCCGACTTCCCCTTGAAGTCACCGAGTGACACCTTCGCCCCGGTTGCGGAACGGAGCGTGAAGTCGGGGGCAGCCTTGCCGACTACAGCCGAGTCGATCGTCTTCGTGTCCCAGTCGGTGAGCTGCTTCACGATAGCGGGCTCGACCGGCTCTCCCTTGCGCTCTTTGGCGTAATTCAGGTGCTTGCGGACATCCCCGCTCTTTTCGGCTTTCAGCAAGGCATCGAAGTCGATGGCCTTGTCGCCCTTCATACCCAGAGCGTCAACCGCGTATAACCGCACCGCCGCCTCGGGGTCATTCCTGGCGGCCTCCAGTAGCGATTCGGTCGAGACGTCGAGCGCGAGATATCCCAAAGCCTGTGCCGCGAACACTCGGCGGGCGACATCCTTGTCCTTCAGGGCCTCAACGAGGGCCGGGACAGCCTCCTTGCCCAGAGCCACGACGCCTCGCAAGGCCTGCATCCGCACCTTCCAGCCGGCATCGCCGGTCGGCCGCATGTACCCACCCGGCGCGGTGCGGAATGTCTTCTCCCACTTGGACTCGTCCCAGCCCTTGGACAACTCGGTGAGCTGTTGTGAGGCCGACTTGCCACTCGGTTCCTGCGCGGAAGCGTCGGTCACTGCGATGGCCGACCCGCACACGATGGCGGACAGAGTCAGAATGAAACGCATGTTCCCTCCTCGATTGTCGCCCGGATATCCTCCGGCGATCCATAATTGAAAGACGCAAGGCTTTGCTACGGAATTCAATTGTTCGCCGAGAAGCCGCCCGCCCTCAACCCGTCCGCGGCCGAACGACCCCAAGCTCAGCGACTGAAACGGGCGCCCGCCCAACTCGACGAATGGTACCACGAATGTACCTGGCGATCACTTTCCAAACGGGCATCCGTTTCAGTTCGTTGCATTTGTCTGGTTAGCGAAATCTATGTCCAGGGACTACCTGAAACGTTCAAAGAATGCAAGGTTAATGTCATATACGGTTCTTGGGTTCAGCCCCATTTCGACTTGCTCAAGCATTCTCACCAGCTTCTCGCCATCAACAAGCTCAATTGGAGGTACACCATCCCTGACAGCTTCCCTCTTTGCGTCTTGCGTGAATCCACCCGTTGTGAGGATGATTCCCTTATCGGCTCTTCCTTGCATTGCTCCTCTGAAGTCTCTGATCTGAGAGGGTGTAACCGCACCTTTATACCTCTTACACTGGAATAGAACCTTAAAACTTACTAATGGATTTACTTCAAGAATTCCGATTCCGTCGATTCCCCCATCGCCAGATTTGCCGGTCACCGTGACCTGCTCAAAGCCGGATTCTCTGAGCAGTTCTTGGCAGAAACGTTCGAAACCCTCGGGTGATAATGCCTGCAATTGCTCAATGACTTCTTGAGTGTATGGTCTTGATGTCTCGCTCAAAGGACTCTCTGGCGCATCACCATCTGATTCTTGACTTGTGCACTCATCCTGAGTGATTGTGGCCTTCTTGTAGTCCCTCTGGAGTCTCTGAACTTCCTGGAATACGGTGAGAGCGTCATCGTGGGTGAAGGATTCTGCTTTTGGTGCTTTTTCGGTAAGGGTCCATACTCCTCGCTTTGAAGAATTTATATATCCTGCTTTAACGAGATAGAAGCGAGCCCAACCGACTTGGTTGTCAAATTTGAGCGTTCCGTTTGCAATCGTCTCGGTAAGGTCCGCATCTGTGATGGCATTTTCCTCGATGATCAGGTCCCTCACTTCCGCAGGTCTCGCTGAGCCTCCAAGCTTCTCCAACGAGGCGAGCACGGGGCGGAAGAATCGTATGAAGTAGGGACCATCCAATTTGTCATGCAGAAGATTGTGCATTTCGCTAGTTTGAAGATGTGAGCGGAATTATCGCTAACGCTCAGCATCAGCGGCGGCGCGTAGCGACGTCCGCTGCATGCTGTTGTTAGAGCGCATTTGGCAA
>JAQBUE010000341.1 GCA_027624045.1 Acidobacteriota bacterium | reverse complement strand
CTACCGCGTCAGGGGCAGCCCGGGAACTGAAGGCCGGCAGCGGGCTGCGATGCTCGGCGGCGGGTGAACTGGCTCCGGCGGCGTTTTTCGAGGACCGGTTCATCCGGCGGATGCCGCGAACGACGCCGATAACTCCTGGCGGCCCGCTCTACAACCGAAGTGCCGTCGAGTCAGTCGCGGTGATTCGTGCGACGAACGAGGTGTCGGTGGATGGCCAGCTCACGGAATGGAGCCGCGGCACCTTTTTCAAGAGTGCGTGCGAGCCGCCTTACGCGGCGACGTATTTCGTCGAGGGAGGGATGATGTATGATGCGACACACTTGTATGTGGCTGCGCATGTGGGCGACCCCGAACCGATGCGCAATGCGTCCCGCGAAGGCTTCCAGTTCGCGGGAGGCAGCGTCATCGTCCGTCTCTCCACGGACCGCCGGCTGGGCTGGCCGCTCAAGGGGATCGGCCGTCCATTTCGGCCCCAGAATCCCAGTCGTGAGTTGCTTGCGGATTCCACCAACGAGCGGGTGACGAGCCTGATCCTGTGGCACGATGCCAAGTCCGGACGGGCGAGCCTCGATTTGTCGCACAGCTTTGAATGGGAACCCGCCGCCGCAGCCCCCCCGGGATGGAAGGGCACGTTCCAGAAGGACGCGGATGGACTCGGCTACACGCTGGAATACGCGATTCCCTGGCGGCTGCTCAATTGCGAGAGCGATCCCCCGCGCGCAGGCGACGTCATGGGGGCGTTGTGGACGGTGCATTGGAGCGATGCCGACGGGCGAATCTGCTTTGGGCAGTTGGTTGATGTGACCAACCAGAATCCACCGGCTTCTCCGACCGTTTCGCCGGCAGCTTACTTCCTGAGCGGTCCGCACTGGGGACGTGCCGTTTTTCAGTCGGAAGCGGCTAAAAAGTAAACGGGAAAGACAAAACAACATGAAACCCTGCCTCTCCGTCATCGCCTTGCTGTCTCTTGGGGACGTTCTTTCCACGCCCGCTAGCGCGCAAGTTCCCGGCGAAGTTGCGGCGCTCGTGAAGAAGCATTGCGTCGACTGCCACGGTAGCAGGAAGCCCGATGCGGGACTCGATCTGGCACAGCTTAAGTTCGACCTCGCCGATCGTCACGCCTTTGCGACCTGGGTGCGGGTTCACGACAAGCTTGAGGCCGGCGAGATGCCGCCTCCCGATGCCGATCAGCCGTCTCCTGACGAACGCCGCAAGACGGTCGGCGCGCTTCAAAAATCCCTGCACGCCGCGTCGCTGGCCCAGCAGAAGAGCGAAGGCCGTGTCGCGCTGCGGCGGATCAATCGGACGCAGCACGAAAACACGCTCAATGACCTGCTTGGCGTCTCGATCAAGCTCGGCGACGTGTTGCCGGACGACGGTTCCGTGGCGGGCTTCGACAACGTGAGCGAAGGGCTGGATGTTTCTTCCGCACATCTGCTGCGCTATCAACAGGCCGCCGATCTGGCGCTCGATGCTGCGATTGCAACGCGCCCTCCGAAAAAACTGGCGTTTCGCCGCACCGGCAAGGAGACTGAAAAGCACGGGCAGTTCCCCCAACTGTTGGACAAATTCGTGCGGCTCGATGGCGGGCGTCTCAATGTTTACATCGGCCTGCCGGGCCATATTTCGATTCAGTCGGATGAAGTTCCCACGGCGGGCCGCTATCGGCTGAAAATTGTCGCGCAAGCGCTCAACACCGGCGGTCGCCCGCTGCCGCTGGAAGTCAGTGTCGCTGAGAATGAGAAAAGAACGCTGGCGACGTTCGACGTGCCCCCCGACCGCCCACGGGTGTTCGAGCTCGAAACGCTGCTGCATACGCAAAATGTCATCCGCCTCAACGGTTGGACGCTGCCGTCCGAACACCAAGTCCGCGAGCAACTCAAAGGCAAGCCGCTCGACGGGACTTACACCGGGCCGGGATTCGCGTTCGAACTGATGGAACTCGAAGGCCCGCTCGGAGAATTTCCGCCGCCGAGCCACAAGCGGCTGTTCGGAGATTTGCCGCTGAAACCCGCGAGCGTCGTGAAAGCGGAACGTGCCGGCCAGCCGCTGCCGGAGATTCGCGAGAACCGCAACGATGACGACTGGCGGCGCGATCCGTTGATTCCCGTCTCGACCGACCCGCAAGCCGACGGCCAGCGATTGCTCCGGGAGTTTCTGCCACGGGCGATGCGTCGGCCCGTCGATGACAAGACGCTCGCCTACTACGTCGCGTTCTTTCACGAGCGTTTGGACAAGGGCTACGAATTCCACACGGCGCTGCGCAGCACCTACAAGGCGATCCTTTCCTCGGCGCATTTCTTTTACTTCCGCGAACAGCCAGGCCCGCTGGATGACCATGCCATCGCCGCGCGGTTGTCGTACTTCCTGTGGTCCACGCTGCCCGATGACACACTGACCTCGCTCGCCGCCCGAGGGGAACTGCGCAAGCCTGCGGTGCTGCGGGCGCAGGTCGAGCGGATGCTCGGCGACAAGCGTTCGCAACGCTTCATCGAGGATTTCACCGGTCAGTGGTTGGAACTGCGGAAGCTCAACGCG
>JAQBUE010000123.1 GCA_027624045.1 Acidobacteriota bacterium | reverse complement strand
CCTATGAATAAAGACGCTGAAGGCCGCTGGAAGGTCGGGATGACGAAATCAAATTGGAAATGCGGGGTAAGAGTAATCATCGCGAATCCGTGTTACGAAATCCTTGGCAGTCGGAACACCGGCCTTCACCGAACAACCAGCGCCGATGAGAAGCGAACATTTCCTTCGCCTGTCTTTGGCCCTTCGCAGGGTTTCGACAACCTCTTCCAGGATCCTTTCCATGGCCGGCTACTGATTATCAGCTTTAAACCGGGATTTCCGTTTTGGCCATCCCGACGCATGGATGGTAGCAGAGCTTGCACCCCGGCGCAACGGTTCTCCGCCTTCTGGACCACGTCTGACCTCGTTCCTCCTCTATTGAGCCGCTCTCCGGGCGTCCCGCGCCGCGCCGCGGCCTCGTTTGTGCTCGGATAGGGCCACCGCTGCGACACTTCTCCGAACCTGCCTCCCGGCAGCTCGCGCTCTGGCTTGTCGGAGGCTCGCCGCCCTACCCTCCCGGCGCAGGCAGCGCCGCCAACCTTGCCAGCATCTCGCCAAACAGCCGCCGGTTCAGATGTCCTTCGGCCAGCAGAACCAAGTAGTACCGCGCGTGCTTCACCAGCCGTCCGCCGGTCTTCATCAGCCGCTGCTGCAAGCTCGTCAGCGACCAGCTCTTGATCCGGCTCGGACCACTCATAGGCAACTTCATCGCCCCAGCGACAGTCCCAATCGCATCGACCAATCCGGGATTGGCTCCACTCACCCCGATCTTGGTCGGACTCAGACCCAGCGTGTCGAGATTGATCATCGCCCGAACTTTCGACTTCGCTTCGTCCGTCAATTGCTTCACGTAGAACTTTGAACCGAACAGCCCTTTCTCCTCGTCCGTGAACCCGATGAATACAAACGTGTGTTTGCGTTGTGGGTGGCTCAGGCTGAAGTAGAGACTCGGTAGCAGCGACGCTCCTGACCAGTTATCGATCGCTCCCGAACTCGTCTCCACCGCGTCGAAATGGGCACCGACAACAATCACGGCATCCGTCGTCCCAGGGAGCGTACAGGCGACGTTCGGGTTGCTCGATCTTTTCACTTTCTCCAGCGATAGATGTTCTCGCGGACAGCCAGTCTCTTCGAACAGCGTCGTAACTTCCTTTGACCGCTTGCCATTACCAAACTTATTTCGCCGAAACCGCTGCTCGACGACATCCTTTTCCACAGCCAGAAACTCAAGTTGGGCACGAGCTGAACTTCCCCAAGTGACAAGCAGAGACAGCGTCAGGACAATGATTCGAGAATACCTCAGGCGCATTGCCCTCAATTCTAATCGAATTCTTTGCACCCCGCCCATCCAAAGCGCCGTCCAGACCGGCATCCTGGAACCCGCCAACCGGCCGAACCAAACGAACCCACCGCAAGAGGACACCCTTGCCCAAGCCTCACTGACGCCCTGCCGGACTCCACTATCAATAAATACCAAACGAACCCACCCCGGCTTAACCCTCACCCGCTCAACGGCTCAACCAGCTTCACCAGTCACAAGCCCGGCACATTTATTCCGCCCATGCCCACAGCAACTTACGACCCATCGCCGCCAAACCACCCCAAGAAACGTGACACCCCATGCTACTCTCGGGCCAAGGCCGGTAAGGATTGTTCATCCAACCAACCCGACCGCGCTTGGCCAGGGCAGTTCGAGGTTGCTCTTGCGGTGGAGATCCCCCCGCGGCGACGATTCACAGCTTAAATACCCACGCACGAACGACACAAAAGCGTGTCGCCGCCAAACCTGTACGGGAGCACTACGAGCCCCAAACGGCAGCGCCTGCCCCTGAGCCGCATTCACGCGGCTTGGGTTCAGCTAGGCCGGCCGTTGCACGGCTGGTTTCGCGCCGCTCACCTCGCGGCAATCTAGGCCGGTTGAGCAGCCTTACGCCAACAGGCTTGAGCCGTTCACGACTTGGGCCACGGCCTTTCAGGGAGGCAGCTTCGACATGAAAAGCAAGTGCAACAGTGCAAAGCCGGCCATGCACCATCCCTCACCTCAAGTCGTTACAAACAAGGCAGTTGCCCAATCTCCCGCGAGAACCGGATAACCCATACGTGTTGCAAAATGATGCAAAGTGTGGCATCCCCACTCTCGCCGCGACGACCTCAAAAGCTCCAATCACCTTTTTTACCAAACGAACCCACCGGCTCAACCCACTCCAGTACGAGGTGGTCGAGGACTTCGAGTGATTGCGGAAAACAGCGCCTTGCTTTCCGGCCCGGATCGCGGGAAATCAGCAGGATTGCCTACCGGATCGCCACCGTCGCCGCCATGCGTTCTGGCGAGCCCTCCAGGACGCGGCGCACCGTCGCCACCAGCTCCTTACTGCGATAGGGCTTCTGAATGAACCCAGCGGGTCCCGGGCCGGCGAGATGCCGGACCGTATCCTGTTGATCGTATCCGCTTGAGAGGATGATCCGGATGTCGGGCCGAATGCCACGCAACGCGCGGAATGTCTCTCCCCCGTCCATATCCATGCCGGTGGCCGCGGTGACTCGTGACGTGCGGGCGAAACCCAACCACCTCTACGTCATCCCGCCCCACGCCGACCTGTCGTTTTCTGAGGGAGTCATCGAAGTCCAGCGTCGTCCCCAGGGCCGTGCGCCGCACATGCCCGTCGATATCTTCATGAATTCCCTCGCTCAGGATTGCAAGGGCCGGGCCATCGGCGTGATTCTGTCAGGAACCGGTTTCGACGGCTCTCAAGGATTGGCGGCCATCAAGGCGGAAGGCGGCATCGCTTTCGCGCAAGACGAAGAATCGGCGAAGTACCCCGACATGCCGCGCCACGCGAGCGCGGACCAGGGAGCCGTCGATTTCACGCTGCCGCCGGATCAGATCGGGCACGAACTCGCCCACATCGCCCGCCACCCTTACTTGCATCATACTGTCGTAACGCCCCAGGCACTGTACTTAGCGGAGGAGCCGGAGGACAAGCTCGCTGAGATCTTCACGCTGATCCGCAAGAAGAAGGGCGTGGATTTCACGCAGTACAAACCACCCACCATCAGACGCCGCATCGCGCGGCGCATGCTTCTGCACAAGATCGATTCGCTGGACGAATACGTCAAGCTCCTTCGCAAACGCGCGGATGAGGTTGACGCTCTGCATCAGGATGTTTTGATTAACGTCACCCGCTTTTTCAGGGATTCGCAAGCCTTCGATGAATTAAAGACGAGATTCTTGCCGGTGATGCTTAAAGGCCGGTCGCGCGACGCACCGCTTCGGGTCTGGGTGCCGGGGTGCGCCACCGGCGAGGAGGCGTACTCCGTCGCCATTTGTCTGCTCGAGTTGTTAGGGGACATCGGTACCGAACCGCCGCTGCAAATCTTCGCCACCGACATCAGCGAGCGTGCCATCGGCCTGGCGCGGGAAGGCCGCTACCCGGAAAACATTGCCGCGGACGTCTCGGCCGACCGCTTACGCCGCTTCTTCGTTCGGACCGAAGGCGGTTATCAGATCAGGAAGTCGGTTCGTGATCTGTGTGTGTTCGCCGTCCAAAACGTGTTTAAGGACCCCCCGTTTTCCCGCATGGACTTGATCAGTTGCCGCAACCTGCTGATTTATCTTGAAACCGGTTTGCAGGAGCGGGTCCTGCATACGTTGCACTATGCCCTGAAGCCGACCGGTATCCTCTTTCTGGGGGCCTCGGAAACAACGTCGTCGGCCTCCCATCTTTATCGCCAGGAAGACGAGAGGCGCAAGGTTTATTCAAAACAGCCCGCCATCGACCGTCTGGGCTTTGACTTCGCGGGCCCGGGTGTCCGTGACATCCGCGAGATCCGTGAGAAGCGTGGCCCCGTGAGCCACGAGACTGACATCGAGAAGGAAGTCAATCGGATCGTGTTGAGCGAATACGCCCCCGCTGGCGTCGTGATCAACGAAGCGATGGACGTGATGCTTTTTCTGGGGCAAACCAACCCGTTTCTTCAGCCCCCGCCAGGGAAGCCGACCTTCAACGTTCTGAAAATGGCGCACAGGGGTCTCGTACTCGACCTGCGGGCCGTGATCCAGCAGGTGAAAGATTCGGCTGTTCCCGCGACGAGAGCGGGATTGGAAGTTAAGTTCAACGGCCGAACAGGGCGGGTCAGTCTGACCGCGATCCCGCTTTCCAGCCGCGAAGGCCACTGCATGATTCTGTTCGATGAGATCCGCGAGCAAAGCGCGCCGGCTCAGCCGCAAGTCAGCGCGCCAAGCGTGACGAAAGGCCGCAAGAACAAGAAAACTCCAGGGGAACAGGAGCTTGAGGCATTAAGAGCCACACTTTTCGAAATGAGGCGCGATCTGCAGGCGGTCATCCAAGAGCAGGAGGCATCCGGCGAAGAGCTCCAGTCGGCCAACGAAGAGATCCTATCGAGCAATGAGGAGTTGCAGAGCACCAACGAAGAGTTGCAGACGGCGAAAGAGGAACTGCAAGCCACAAACGAAGAGTTGAACACTCTGAACCAAGAGCTGCACAACCGCAACACGGAATTGACTCAGGCCAATGACGACTTCGGCAACTTGCTTGGGTCGATTGATATCGGCGTTGTGATGCTGGGAAGCGACCTGCTCATCCGGCACTTCACCCCCGCGGCCGCGAAACTCTTGAACCTCATTCCCGGTGATCTGGGGCGCCCGATCGGGAACATTAGGCCGAATCTCAACCTTGACGATTTGGAGCAGTCCGTCGCGGAGGTCGTTGACACACTCACTCCAAAAGAACAAGAGGCTCAAGATTCGCGGGGAGGATCGTATTCCGTGCGCATACGGCCTTATAGGACCGCGGAAAACAAGATCGACGGCGCCGTCGTGGCTTTCGTTGATATCCGCGACATGAAGAACTCTCTGGAAGCCAAAGCGGGGCGGCGCTTTGCCGAGAATATTGTTAACACCGTCCGAGAGCCGCTTGTAGTGCTCAGCGATACACTCCACCTCGTCTCAGCCAACCGGTCTTTCTACGATGCGTTCCGTGTCTCCGAGCCCGAGACCCTGCACAACCTCATATACGATCTCGGAAACGGTCAGTGGGACATTCCGGAACTACGTCGCCTGCTGGAGGAGATCATCCCCGAACAGAACGAGTTCATCGGCTTCGAGGTTCGGCACCATTTCCCTACCCTCGGCCGCAAGGTCATGTTGCTGAACGCTCGTCAGATCGCTCCGCAAGCCGGGGGCGAGAAACTCATTCTGCTGGCCATCAAGGACGTGACCGAGAGCAATTGAGTCCGTTTGGGTGTGCGCGGCTAGACCTACCGCTGTTACGTGCCCGACCAGTCGCTGCTGCTGCCGCCGAACTTGCGGGACTGGCTCGCCGACGATCATCTCGCCTGGGAATTGGCCGGACTTTCGCACCATCTCGGGTGAAGGGCTTCGATTTCGAGATAGCGCTTGGAGTCGTCCGTGTTCAAGGGGAAGGCTGTCGCTGTCGCAGTTCTCCTGAGTTGGCTTTGACAAGAATCCCGCAATTTGGCCGGTATCGAGCGCGACTGTAGCGCAACGAGACTCTCTCGACGTAGCGCTACCCCGGCAGATTCTCGCGGAAGAAGCGCAGGAAGTTTGCGTGGAAAACGCCGTCGATATCGGTGTCGGTGTAGCCGCGGGCGCTCATGATGTCGCCGATTTTCTGGAGGTCGGCGATCGTATCCAGCTCTTGCGGAGCTTGCTCTGTCCCGAAGCCGCCATCAAGGTCGCTGCCGATGCCTACGTGACTTGTGTTGCCGGCAAGCTTGCAGATGTGATCTATGTGATCGACGAGTTGTTCGAGCGTGGCCCTGGCGTTATCGGTGGCGCCTCTTTCCCAGCCCGGCGCGATCATCCATGAATCGAGAACGACTCCGATGACGCCGCCGCGCTCAACGACCCAGCGAATCTGCTGATCGCTGATCTGGCGGTCATGCGGCGTGATGGCGCGGCAGTCCCCGTGACTGATGAAGACGGGTTTCGAGTAGATCTCAAGCGCCTGCTCGATCGCCGTGTCAGCCGTGTGGACCAGATCGAGGATGATGCCGAGCCGCTCCATCTCCTTCAGTAGTTCGCGCCCCTTGTCGGTCAGCGGTCCGTCGCCGCCCGTGCCCATCGAATACGCGCTCGGCCCGTAGTGCGCCAGGCAGGCCGTCCGCAGCCCTTGCTTGAACCACCACTCGGCCTGCGACGGATCGATGATCGGGTCGGTGCCTTCCATGCTGAGAATGTTGCCGATAGGCGCGGTATCGGGGCTTGATTCCCACAGCGCCCAGACTTCGTCGAGCGTCGCGCGGTCGCCGATCATGCGCATGTGTCCCTGCTGCTGCAGGAGTTTGTAGTAGGCAAGCTGAGCCTGTCCGGCCGCGCAGCAGATCGTCTGATTGGCGAAGTCGAGGTTTTCGCGAAGGATGATCTCGCCGTGGGCGCGATCGCCGATCGGCCCCATATTGGAATCGAGATCGGGGAGGTTTTTCGGTAGCGCGCGGCTGAGCACTGTCCCCAGGGCAACGCCGACGCTGCCTTTGCGCATCTCGGGAAGGCTCGTCGTGCAATTGCCGCGCCCTTTGCCGGTCATGCCGCGCTCGTTCTCGCGCAGTTCGGGGATGGAAAGAAGCTGGTCGCGGTCGAAGGAAACGGCGTTCCAGGCGATGTCGAGATGGGCGTCGATGATGAGTCGCATGTGTTGTTTTGGGGTCCTCGTAGGTAAGGGACTGGGCCCGACATTTTGGGGCTGCAAAAGAATCGATGGGCCGGTCCGCTCCCTTTGGTCGCGGCTCGGCTTGTGGATGGTTGCCGAACTGGGGATGATTTAGGCGCTCGGGTTGCGACGTAGGCTCATTATAGGAAATCAACTCTATCAGATCGAACCACCAGATTGGCTCGTGATCCGCTATGCTATCCGCCGATGGTCGTTTCATTACAGGAGAGGCAGGCGAATGCTCAAAGGTGTAACCGTGGGCTGCGGATTTTTCAGCCGCATTCAAATGGAAAGCTGGAAGCGTGTCGCAGGGGCTGAGATCGTAGCCGCCTGTGACCTCGACGGGGAACGTCTCAAGTCGTTCACGTCGGACTTCGGCCTGCGCGGCTACAGCGCCGCTGACGAAATGTTCGAAGCCGAGAAGCCGGACTTCGTCGATATCGCGACGCGTCCGGCGGGGCATCTTCCGCTGGTGCGCATGGCCGCCAAGCGAGGTATCGCCGCGCTATGCCAGAAACCGATGGCGGACACGTGGGAGGATGCCGGCCGTATCGCGAAGTCGGCGCAGCACAACGGTACGCGCCTGATGCTCAATGAAAACTGGCGCTGGCAGGCCTGGTACCGGCACATCAAGTCGCTGCTCGATGCCGGACGGATTGGCGAACCGTTCTCGTATCACATCGCCACACGGCAGCGCGACGGCGTGGGTGACAAACCCTTTGCGAACCAACCCTACTTCACCGAGATGGAGCGGTTCCTTGTGATCGAGGTTCTCGTCCACCACATCGATACGGCGCGCTTCCTTTTCGGAGACATCGACGAGGTGTACTGCCAAACCGGCAGGCTCAACCCTGCCGTGGGCGCTGAGGATTTCGCGCTGGTGACGCTGCGCCACCACAGCGGCGTGCGGGGCGTGATTGACGGCAACCGGGTGAGTGAACCCGACGAGTCAGGTCCGGCGATGGAAACCGTCCGTATCGAGGGTATGGAGAACAAAATCCGCTTGGGCCACAATGGCGCAGTCGTGCTCGGCGACGACGTGGTGTTTTCTGTTGACGGCATGCCGGGTTACCGCGGCGACAGTTGCCGCGCCACGCAGCAGCATTTTGTCGATTGCCTGCGGAACGACGAGGAGTTCGAAACGGAGGCGACGGACTACTTACGGCGAACCGTGGCCGTTGTGGAGGCGTGCTACGTGTCCGCCGCTGAGAACCGCCCTGTGCGAGTGAGCGAAGTGGCCGTGATGGCAGGTGCCGTCTGAGGTTTGCTCGCTGACCTATCTGGCCTTGTAAGTCTTTGCAAAACCGTTGCGGCTATTCACCACGGTGTAGCCGCCGTCCTTGCCGACCGTCGCGCCGATCCAGTGGCCTTGGCAATCGTCGGTCTCACCGAAGTTCGCAACCATCTTGCGGTCCACGGTCTCTTCGTCGGAAGCCTGGACATTGCGGTGCCCCTGCCAGAGGTCGACGAAGCCGTCAACTCCCTTTAAGCTCCTCCACAGGTCGGGACTGCCGCCCTTGCGAGGGCCGTTGTTCATGATCGCGACCATTGGGCGAACCGCCTTCACAAGCTGCGTCGCGCCAGACGACATCAGCCCATGATGCGTCGTTTGATAGACATCAACTTCGCCAATGCGATTCACCGGGCAAACGAGCTCATGCTCGAAGTTCCAAGTCAGGTCCCCCAGATCAAGGAATTCGAAGTCGCCCATCTTCAGGACGAAGCCCACGCTCTTGCCGTTCTCGGTCGTGTCCTCTTCCTTGAGCTGCGCGCTCGCGCAATACGAGTTCGGCACCCCCGAACCGAGCGGCTTGGCGATCGCCTTGCCGCGGGCCGCGACGAATGTCAACTCGGCGCCTGTCAGCGGCAGTGTGTCGCCGGGTTCGATCGTGAGCCGCTTGCCCTTCGCCACTTTAAGGTAGGAGTCCCATAACTTCCCGCCGCGCGGGCTGTCTTTCTCGACGCTGTCGCCGTGATCCACGAACTTCTCGATCTCGACGATCGCGCCCAACTGCTCAAGGCCGCCGACGTGGTCGCTATGAAAATGGGACGTAATGAAGTAGTTGATCTTCTCGCGCTCGGCCTCATCCTTCAAAACGTGCTGGATGCGTTTGGCATCACGGCTCTCGAACCCTGACCAGCCGGCGTCCATCAGGACGGTGTCGCCGCCGGGCGTCACGATCAGGGTGGCCGCGCCTCCCTCGACGTCAATCCAGAAGATTCTGAGCGTGTCGGCCGCGAATGCGGGAAGCAGGAGAACGAAGAACAAAGCAAGTAAGCGTGTCATGAGCCGGGAATCACCTTTCGAGCCCAGTATATCCCGCTGCCGCGTTGGCGGACTGACAAACACGAGTGTGTTCGTCACTACTGTGCCTGGCGTACTTACGGGCAGTCCGGGGATGGCGGCTCCTCACATCGACCGGCCGGCCGCGAACGGGTTAGAATCGGAAGCAACTATGTCGGAGACTGCCGTGATGTTGCAAACCTTCTTGTCAGCGCTGGTGCTGTCGGCCCTGGTGCTGTCAGCTGTTGTTCTAGGGGCCGACCGGCCCGCCGGACGCGCCGATGCGGGGCGCTCAGCCGTTCTCGCCCGCAACGGCATGGTGGCGACAAGCCAGCCGCTGGCCGCGCAGGCCGGACTGCGCATCCTGCAAAAAGGCGGCAACGCCATTGATGCCGCCGTCGCTACCGCCGCCGCTTTGGCCGTCGTCGAGCCGATGATGACCGGCCCCGGCGGCGACATGTTCGCGCTCGCCTACTTGGCGAAAGAAGACCGCCTGGTTGGCCTGAACGGCAGCGGATTCTCCCCCGAGAAGGTGGATATCGACTTCTTCACGAGCCGTGACATGAAACAAATTCCCGTCACCGGACCCTTCTCGGTTTCGGCGCCTGGCGCGGTCGACGGCTGGGTCACGCTGCTCGAAGAGCATGGCACCATGACGCTGGCGGAAGTGCTTGAGCCGGCCATTGAGTATGCCGAGCAAGGGTTCCCTGTCTCGGAGGTCATCGCGAGTGATTGGGCCAGCAAGGTCGAACTGCTCGGCGGCCGTGCTGACTTCGCCGAAGCGTATCTGCCCGGCGGTAAAGCGCCTCAGCACGGTGACGTATTCAAGAACCCCGGCCTGGCGTGGACCTTTCGCCAACTGGCCGAAGGCGGCCGCGACGCTTTCTATCGAGGTGAGATCGCCCACCGCATCGTCAAGCATCTGAACTCCGAAGGATGGCCGCTTTCGATGGAGGACCTGGCCTATCAGCACTCCGACTGGGTCGAGCCAATCGGTACGGACTACAAGCAGTACCGGCTTTACGAGTTACCCCCGAACGGGCAAGGCATGGCCGCGCTTGAGATGCTCAACATCCTCGAGGGCTACGACCTGCGCGCGCTCGGTCACAACTCCGCCGCGTATCTGCACCTGCTGCTCGAAGCGAAGAAACTCGCCTTTGGGGACCTCGACGCCTGGCTCGCTGACCCCGAGCGCGCCGAGTTGCCTGTACCGACGATCATCTCAAAGGCCTACGCCGCGCAACAACGCAAGAGAATCGATCTTGCGAAGGCCGCCCGCGACGTCAAGAGCGGTATCCCGGCCGCGCACTTGGTCTCATCGGGTGACACGGTCTACCTGACGGTCGTCGACCGCGACCGCAACATGGTGTCGTTCATCAACAGCCTGTTCCACGGTTTCGGTTCGGGGGTGACGGTGCCGGGCACGGGAATCACCTTGCAGAACCGCGGCGCGCTGTTCTCGCTGAACTCCAAGCATCCCAACCGCATCGAGCCGCGCAAACGTCCGTATCACACGATCATCCCCGCGATGGCTTACAAAGATGGCAAACCTTGGATGACCTTCGGCGTGATGGGCGGCGATATGCAACCGCAGGGGCATGTCCAGATCATGTTGAATCGCATTGAGTTCGGCATGAACATCCAGGACGCCGGCGAGGCGCCGCGTATCAAACACAATCCTGCGCTCGGGGTGTCTGTTGAATCAGGAATTGACGCCACCGCGGTCACGGAGTTGGCCCGGTTGGGGCACTCGATCGTGCGAACTCCGGGCATCTTCGGAGGCTATCAGGCCATCGAGGTGGACTGGGAGAAGGGCGTCCTGATCGGCGGCACCGACCCGCGTAAGGACGGGCAAGTCGCGGCCTGGTAAGGCGCCGGTCGCCGCGTGCGAGCGGTCGTGAGCGGTCGTGTTGACGCCCGCTTAAACCGCCGATACACTGAAATCTAAGCCGTACGCCACCCGAAGCAACCTCACTTCGTCCCCATCGTCTAGCCTGGCCTAGGACACCGCCCTTTCACGGCGGCGACGCGGGTTCAAATCCCGCTGGGGACGCCAAGTTTCGGCTTGATCTTTGAATAAATTTTGAGACTCGGCCTAGGCTAAGATAGTCCACGACCCTCGACGCCTGCTCGTTGGTCCGGAGAACCTTCATGCCTGTCCGCTCTCGCCGTTCACAACGTCAATATTGCGTTCCAATCGTCTTGCTGTGGGCGTGTGCTGTCGCCACGGCAACTCTGCCCGCGCAATCGCGGCCGTCTGGTTACCAGCTTTCTCCGGAAACGAAGTCTCGCTGCGTCTTGACTTTGAACGAGGCGATTCACGCTGAAGACTTCCCCACGGCGATACATGCGGCGGAGGCCCTCACGCGGGCGGGACGCGCTCACGAAGTGACAGGGCCCATCACCGAAAGGCTGGCTAACGAAACCGACGACCGCAAGAAATGTGTCTGGGCCAGGGAGCTGGTTCGGGCCGGTGACGCGTCCAAGGTGGGCGTGATGCTGGAAATCCTCTCGAAGCCCGACACCTATGGACACGTTCATGCGGCGGAAAGCCTGTACAAAGTAGACGCGATCGGCGATGGAAACGCCTTGCGCGCGGCCAGGGGGAAGGGACGGGACCCGATCCTGCAAATCATGGCCGCCGGCGCTCTGGCCAAACACGGCGACCGAGACGCCATGAAGATGCTGCGCGCGCGACTCGCTGATCCGGATCTCAAGACCGGCCGCATTGCTGCTTGGGTGCTGGGGCGAATCGGCGGTCCGTCCGACATCGCGGCGCTGCGGGACGGCGCTCGCCGCTCAAGCGATGATCTGACGCGCTGCTACTTCGAGCACTCGCTGGCCGCTCTCGGCGACGCCGAAGGACTGCAGGCTCTCGAACGGAACCTGAGCAATGAGAACGAGCTGATACGGGCGTACGCGGCGACCTTCGCCGGCGATGCTTACGCCGTGGCGCTCGCTCCGAAACTCATTCCACTGCTCGATGATCCGGTGATGGATGTTCGCGTACGCGCCTGCCAGACGCTCCTGGTATTCGACCAACCGCCGCGTAAGTGAGGGTCACCCAGCCGGCGTTTTTCCTCACATGTGGGCAATAGTGTTACCTATACGCCCGCGAAGCACCATCTTTTGGCTCCTCTCAGGGGTCCGGGCATGGCATGCCGCGCCCCTACGTTTCCTGCCGGTATGAAAGGGGCGTTTGCGCTCCCGTTGGGGCGGGGAAGTGCGATAAGATCGAAGGCCCAAGGATCTATTAGCTTGCCCTCTTGCTTCCCCTTGAAAAGCGCGTACTCATTGGGCGCATAGGCCGTGATTCGAAGAACCCTCCCGGCGTCACGGATGGCTAACTCTACATTCTCCGATTGGTTGCGCTTCGGCGTTGTGACTCTGCAGTTTGCGATTCTGTCGCTACTGGCGGTGGTCTTCCGCGTCGAAGGCCGCGGGTTTCGATGGCTGTTGGCAGCGGCCGGGGTTGGGTTCGTGATCCATCACCTGCTGCCGTTGCGTCTTCGGATGCCGTTCTTCGCGCTGCTGTCGGTCAGCTCGATGGTTGTCGCCTTCGGACCGCCCTTGAGCGGGGAGAACGCCCTTTGGCTGGTGGCGATCGGGTTGCCGCTGATCGGACTGGCTCATGTCCCGATTCGGTTCAGGTTTCGCATTGCTCTGATCGCGGCCGCCGGGTGCCTGCTGGCGGCTATGCGCGTCGACGAGTTGGCGGCGCCCTGGTCCGGCGCGATCTGGCCGGCTTTCGGCGCAATGTTCATGTTCCGAATGGTGGTCTACCTCTACGACCTGCGAACAAACGCCGCCCCGATTAGCCTTGTGCACGGCGTGGCCTACTTCTTCATGCTGCCGAGCGCCTGTTTCCCGCTGTTTCCGGTTGTCGACTACAAGACCTTCTGCCGTTCGCATTACAACGATGATGCCTGCGAGATTTATCAAAAGGGCCTGACATGGATCTTCCGGGGCATCTTCCAGCTGCTCGTCTACCGCTACTTGTATCGCAACGGTCCGCTCAACCCCGCTGACGTGACCGATGCGGCGTCGGTGGCGCTATACATGTTGACGGTCTACCTGCTGTACCTGAAGGTTTCCGGGACCTTTCACGTGGTGATCGGCCTGCTGCACATGTTCGGGTTCAATCTGCCGGAGACGCACCACCGCTACCTGCTTTCGTCGAGCTTCACCGACTTCTGGAGGCGCATCAATATCTATTGGAAGGATTTCATCCAGAAGCTTTTCTTCTATCCCGTATTTTTCCGAACCAAGCGTTGGGGGGAAACGGCGGCGCTGGCCTTGGCGACAACAGCCGCCTTCGTCGCGACGTGGCTGTTGCACGCCTATCAAACGTTTTGGATTCTCGGGCGCTTTCCGCTCATCTGGACGGATGTGATTTTCTGGGCCATCTTGGCGTCTCTTGTTGTGGTGAACGTGCTCTATGAATCACGCAAGAAGAAGCATCGCCGCTTATCGACCACGCGCCGCACATGGAAGTCGGAACTGCGTCGCGCCGCGAGCACGATGGCTACATTCGCCACGATCGTCGTCCTGTGGGCGCTTTGGACAGCGGAAACCATGGAGCAATGGCTCTCGCAGATGGCGGCCTACGGCAATATGACCGCGGAAGGGGCGCTTCTGATCGCCGGGGTTCTGCTTTCCGTCGGCGTTTCGGCTGTGCTGTTCGGGCACTCATCGAGTGAAAGGCCCACCATCGCAAAACCTTCGTTGAGCGGCTCCCCGCGGTCGTTCTGGCGGACTGCGTTGCAAACGGGACTTGCCGCGACGGTGCTGCTCGTGGTGGGCGTCTACCCGCGGCTGTTACGATTCGCGCCCGAATTGGCGCGGGCTTCGGCGCAGGTTCGTAGTGACCGCTTGAGCACACGCGACGGCGCGATGCTCGTCCGCGGCTACTACGAAGACCTAACGAGCGGTGTCCGCTTCAACCCTGAACTGTGGGGGATGTACGCGCAGAAGCCAGCTGACTGGAAGGAGATCGCGGACTCCGACGCCGTTGCGTACAACGATGATTTCCGGCACTTCGAACTGATCCCCAACAAGACAACAATCTTCAAGGGCGTGCCGATTCAGACGAACCGCTGGGGTATGCGTGACCGCGATTACGAAAAGAGCAAGCCGCCTGGCGTCTACCGCATGGTGATGGTCGGTGCGTCGCGGGCGATGGGGTCGGGTGTGGTCAACGGCGAACCGTTTGAGGCAGTCCTTGAAGACCGTCTCAACGCTGAGTTGTCTCCGCTAATGGGCTTGCGCTACGAGGTTCTCAATTTCGCTGTAGGCAGCTACGGAGCTTTACGCAAGATGCGGATCCTGGAGCAAAAGGCTTATGAATTTGAGCCGGATGCGTTGCTCTACGTGACGCATGTATTCGAGTCGAGCTTTTCGGTATTCGACCTGACGCGCGCGGTGCTGGCCCGTCTCGACATTCCGTACCCCTATCTCAGACAGGTCGTCGAGGAGGCCGGCGTGTCCCCCGAGATGCCGGAACAAACAGTGCGCCGCCGGCTTGAGCGTTACGGTAAGGAGATGACGCACTGGTCCTGGGGCCAAGTTCAGGAGCAGTGCCGCGAGCGCGGCATTCGCACTTACATGATTCTGATTCCCGGTCTCCTCACCGAACCGGTAACTCGCGGTTTCCGCCAAGATGTCGCAGCGAAATCCGCCGATTATGGATTCACGTCTGTCGACGTGGCGGATACTTTTGAAGATGTACCCTCCCACGAATCACTGGCCATTGCGCCCTGGGACGGCCATCCCAACGCGAAGGGACACCGCATGCTCGCCGATAAGTTGTTCGGGGAGTTGCGTCCGTATTTGATTTCCGACCACGATAAGGCAACGACAGAAGATGCAGGATCAAACCGCAATTGAAGCCAAGCTGAAAAGCTACATCCTCGAAGAGTTCCTCGGCGGCGAAGACCCAGAGGAACTGCAAGAGTCAACAGAGTTGATGACGACAGGGATTCTCGACTCGATCGGAACCTTGAAGTTGGTGACGTTCCTCGAGAACGAGTTCGGCGTTCAACTCCAACCGCACGAAGCCGATGCAGAGTATCTCAACACGATCGGCGACATCGCGCGGCTCGTTCGCTCCAAGCGAGGCGAGGGATGAGCGACGTCCGCCGGCTCGAGCGCCTGCTTGACGATGCGGCGGAAAAGCACCCGGACCGGATTGCTGTCGAGGACGAGTCGGGGAGAGCGATTTCGTATCGAGATCTGGCTGGCCTAAGTGACCGGCTCCAGCGTCACCTACAGGGAATAGGTGTCGTGCCGCGAGACCGTGTGGGCATCTACGTCAGCAAGTCGATTGATGCGGTGGCGGCCATCTTCGGCGTCTTGAAAGCCGGCGCGGCGTACGTGCCGGTCGATGCAACCGCGCCGGCGTCACGCAATGCCTACATCCTGCGGGATTGTGGGGTGAAGACGGCGATTGTGGAGCACCCATTCGCCGACTCGCTGCGTGCCGAATGGAGCGCCGAGTGGGGTGCCGAGTTACCGCTCATTGAGTTATCGGCCCCGCTGGATGGAAGCGGGCTCAATCGGGCCCTGGGAAATAGGTCCGGGGGCGGAGACGTTGGACGCGACAGTAACGCTGGGCGCGACGTTGTCCGCAGCTCTGACGAGACAGCCTACATTCTCTATACCTCCGGATCCACGGGGAACCCGAAAGGGGTTGTTCTCTCGCACGAAAATGCGTTGAGTTTTGTCGATTGGTGCTCAGACACATTTGAGCCGACGCGCGAGGACCGCTTCAGTTCTCACGCACCATTTCACTTCGATCTTTCGATCCTCGACATCTACGTGCCGCTCAAGCATGGCGCAACGCTGGTCCTGATCGGCAGTCGACTCGGCAAAGACCCTGTGCGGCTCGCGCCCTTGATTTCGGAGCGCCGCATCACCTGTTGGTACTCGACACCCACGGTGTTGAGTCTGCTCGTTCAGTACGGCGGCCTCGATCAGCGCAATCTATCCGCGTTGCGGTTGGTCTTGTTCGCGGGCGAGGTTTTTCCCGTGGGGCGGTTGAGGGAGTTGAAGAAGCTGCTGCCGACGCCGTGCTACTTCAACCTGTACGGGCCGACGGAGACGAATGTCTGTACCTACTACGAAGTTCGCGGGGACGTCCCCGAGGAGCGGACCGAGCCGTACCCGATTGGGAAAGTTTGCGAGCACCTCCAGTCCCGTGTCGTCGATGAAAGCGGGCTGGATGTCTCGCCGGGGGAGGAAGGAAAACTTTGCATTCAGGGGCGCGCGGTGATGCGGGGTTATTGGGACCGTCCCGAGCAAACCGAGTCGGTTTTCCAGCATTTTCCAATCCAAGAATGATCCTGAAATGCGGTAGGTCGAGGCCGGGGACGAAATAGGGTGTGG
>JAQBUE010000340.1 GCA_027624045.1 Acidobacteriota bacterium | reverse complement strand
CGCGGACGCTGCGGCTGCGTCTGTTGGACGTGGTTCCGAAACGATGGCCTCTACAGCGGCAAGGGCCTTAGTTGCGGTCGTATCGGGCGGTGTGGCCGTCGCGCGATCGGGCGGTGTCGCTGGCTTGTCGACGGGCTTATCGATTATGCCCATCATCCGTTGGACTGAGGTGGTCCCACATAGTTGGACAGTTTGGCAGCGGAGTTAAGGTGTATTCCAATTGCTGATCATGCTGCCAAAATCCTGTTTATCACATCCTGCTGCTGTTGTTGAGCCTGCCCGAAGCGGCGGGCGATCCCCTGTGGGGATGTGGGCAAGGCGTGAGCCTTGTCCATCATATCCACAGGCTGGTTGGCTCCATAGGCCTCGGCCGGCGTCTGATCGGCGAGGGCGGAATGGGGCCGCTCGGTGTTGTAGAAGTCGATCCACTCACCGATAACCCGTTCGGCCTTGAAGCCATCGGTCAGTTCGTGCAGGTAGACGGCCTCGTATTTGAGCGAGCGCCACAGACGTTCGATAAAGATGTTGTCCATGCATCGGCCCCGCCCATCCATGGAGATCGTGACCTCCGCGTCTTTGAGCACGCCGGTGAAGTCAAAGCTGGTGAACTGGCTGCCTTGATCGGTGTTGAAGATTTCCGGTTTGCCGTAGTTGGCCAAGGCTTCGTTCAGAGCTTCGACGCAGAACCGGGTATCCATGGTGTTCGACAGCCGCCATGCGAGGACGTGGCGGGTCGCCCAGTCCATGATCGCGACCAGATACAGAAAGCCACGCTGAACCGGGATGTAGGTGATGTCCGCGCACCAGACCTGATTGGGTCGGTCGATCACCATTCTTCTGAGCAGGTAGGGATAAATCCTGTGCGCCGGATGGGGATCACTGGTTCGCGGTGCTTGGTAGATGGCTTCCAAGCCCATCAATCGCATCAACCTGCGAACCCGGTGACGACCGACACGGACGCCCTCGCGCCACAATTGGCGGACCATCTGACGCGAGCCGTAAAACGGATACTTGAGAAACAGCTCGTCGATGCGGCGCATCAATTCCAGGTTCTCAGCGCTCTCGCCTTTCGGTGCGTAATAGAATGACGACCGGCTGATCGAAAGCAAACCACATTGACGGCTCAAACCGAGGCCGGGGTGATCACGCCGGATCATCGCCTTGCGTTCCCCCCGGCTCATCGCTTGAGCCCTTTGGCCAAAAAATCCCGTTCCACCGTCAACTGACCGATCTTGGCATGAAGGTCATGGACCTCCGCTTCATGGTCTTGGCCAGCGCGGTCGGCGCCGTTCGAGAACACATCGCCCAAACCGTCTACCGCCTGGCGCTTCCAGGTGCTCACCTGGTTCGGGTGCACCTTGTGCCGGGCCGCAATCTCCTGGATTGTCTTGTCGCCCCTGAGCGCATCCAGCGCCACTTTCGCCTTGAATCCTGGCGTGAACTTACGTCGCTTCGTCATCTCTGTATTCCTCCGTTATCCGGTGGAATACACCTTAGCAACCTGTCCGATTTTCCGGGACCACCTCAGTATTGACGAAACGGTGTGGGACGCCACGGTATTTTGCAAAAATCGGGGTCGTTTGCTCGAAGCCGATGTGGCGAGAAAACTGCTTGCTGGGGTGGTTACTCATCCCAAGGTTCGTTGCCTTTTAAGCCAGGATCACTTCTCGGTGGACGGTTCACTGATCGAAGCTTGGGCCTCGGTGAAATCCTTCCGGCCCAAAGAAAACAGCGGTGATGATTCCGAAGGTGCGGGCCGCAACGCGGAGCGAAACTTTCGTGGTGAGGCGTGGAGCAACGAGACACATGCCTCAACTACCGACCCGGATGCCCGGCTTTATCGGAAGAGCAACGGCCAGGAGGCCAAGCTTTGCTTCATGGGGCATGTTCTGATGGAGAACAGGAATGGTCTTGTTGTGGATGGCGAACTGACCCGGTCTTATGGGGTCTCCGAGCGGATTGCCGCCGTGGAAATGACCAGACGCTACGCCCGGGAACGCCGGGTGACAGTCGGGGCCGACAAGAATTACGACAGCAAGGACTGTGTTGCCGAACTTCGCGACATCAACGCCGTTCCCCACGTCGCTCAGAACGCCTACGACACCGGCAAGGCCAAGCGACGCTCTGCCATCGACGGACGAACCACCCGCCACCCCGGCTACGTCGCGAGCCAACGAGTCCGCAAACGGATCGAAGAGGTGTTCGGTTGGATCAAAACCGCCGCCGGGTTACGGAAAACCAAATTCCGAGGACTGGAGAAGGTGCGATCTCAATTCACTTTCGCCCTCACCGCCTACAACCTGATCCGCCTGCCAAAGCTGCTTGCGGGGGCCGGGGCGTGACATACACGTTTCACGTAGTGATTACACCGGGATCCAGATCGTGGCGCGCCAGATGCCCGGCGTTGGAGAGCCACGGAGCCGTCACTGGTGGCGAAACCAAAGAGGAGGCTTTAACCCATATCTACAGTGCTCTCGTGATGATCCTGGGAAAGATGAACGCCGATGGAACCACGCTTCCTCCAGACGACGCAGTTCCCGACAGCATTC
>JAQBUE010000122.1 GCA_027624045.1 Acidobacteriota bacterium | reverse complement strand
CACCCTATTTCGTCCCCGGCCTCGACCTACCGCATTTCAGGATCATTCTTGGATTGGAAAATGCTGAGCCGCAAACACCGCCGCGGAACTGACGCCCTTGCCTCGGTCATCGTGCGCCCGGCTGGACTTCTCCGCGCGCCATAGCCGCCAACGTTCGGCAACATCGGGCCGCTGGTCGACCGCATCGGTCCCAGCGGCCAGCGCTTGTCTCATCAACTCCACGGTCACGCCGATCTCGCCCCACACCGGCGCGTCCACCGCGTGAAATTTGCCCAACATCATCGCCTCGAAATCCACCTGAATCGTCGGCTTCTTCGGCGTGATGCCGGTGTGGTTGCTGAAGCTCGCTCCAAGAACGAGCAGCGTATCCGACTCGTTCATCAACCAACTCGCGATTGGCGTTCCACTTCGGCCGAGCACGCCTCCCGCCAATGGATGTGAATCGGAGATCAAACCTTTGCCTTTGAATGTCGTAATGATCGGTGCGTTGAGCGTTTCCGCCAACTCGATGATCGGCTCCATATGAAAACGTGCGCCATGTCCCACGATGATGACGGGGCGCTTCGCGGCTCGCAACAACACCAGCGCTTGGTCCAGCGCTTCCTTCGGCGGATGAATCGTGCGCGGAGTCATGCGCCCTTGGGGCCCGCCTGCTCTTTCGTCCGCCGCCTTGAGCACCTGTACTTCGTCGGGAAAGATCAAATGCGAAACGCCTCGATTCAAAAGCGCACTCTTACACGCCAGGTTCATCAGCTCCGCATGTCTGCTCGAGTGCAGAACGGGCTGGCTCCATTGCGCGACTTTGCCGAACGCGGCCTGCGGATCCACTTCTTGGAAAGCTCCCGGCCCGAGCACCTGCGTATCGACCTGACCCGTTAACGCCAGCACCGGCGAGCGATCCACATTGGCGTCCCACAGTCCGGTTAACAAATTCGTCGCGCCGGGACCGGCGATGCTCATGCACGCAGCCGGACGCCCGGTCAACTTGCCATAGGCTGACGCCGCGAAGCTTGCGGCGCCTTCATGACGAATGCCGTAGAAGGAAAGTTTACCGGCTTCTTGCTGACGCCGAAGGGCATCCGCCAGTCCTAAGTTCGAGTGCCCCACCATGCCGAATACCTGCCGCACGCCCCACGCCGCCATCGTCTCGACCATCACGTCGGATACCGTCCGCACATGCGGCTGCTCCTGTTCGAATCCGACATAGACGCCGTCATCCCGCACGTCGACCGGATACGTCTTCACGCCGTCGTCGTAGCCGCCCGGAGGCTTGCCCGTCGCCGGATCGAAATCCCAACCATGCCAAGGGCAACGCAGCAGACCGTTCTCAATGGAGCCCTCTCCCAACGGCCCGCCCTGGTGAGGACAGCGATTGTCCAACGCGGAGTACTTGCCGTTGTGGCGCGTCATGCAGACCGTCTGACGGTCGCAAGTAACTGCCTTCACTCGTCCGTCAGGAAGCTCATCGGGAGCGAGCACTTTTTGCCAAACTGTTTTCTCAGTCATAAAGGTTCTTCTTGGTAAACGGCCCACCTCTCTCGAATATTCCCCTGGCCTCCCTTTTCACACAGCGAGAATGCCCGGGGCTGGGCGTCCGTTGGTGATTGCGGAGACCACTTATGAAAGCACAAGCACTTGGGACTTGGAGAACGACCGACCAGCCAAGCTATTCCACGACCCGCGTCGAACTGGACGCCGAAACCTAGTGTTCGCAGGAGTTTCCGAACGTGTCGCCATGCTGATTTCGGGGCACAACAACCGTTCGGTCTTCCCCCGCTACAACATCACCAGTGAGCGCGACATCGGCGAGGGAGGGCGAACACCGACGGTGTACCTGCTCGGGAACGATTCAGCAGGATCCGACTGCCGAAGCCAGAGTTCGCACACTATACGCACACCAAACACAAAATCGGGAAGGGAAGTGGAATCAGAAAAAAGGTCGTAAATCGTTGAATTGGATATTGGTGCGAACGAGAGGACTCGAACCTCCACGGGTTGCCCCACTGGAACCTAAATCCAGCGCGTCTGCCAATTCCGCCACGTTCGCTTAGGGATGAGGCGTGACTCTCACGCTGAGTATATCAACGAGTCTATTTCGCTAGCCGGAGCCCGGCAAGCGGGCCAAGCAAGTGCCCTACCGCCCCTCAACAATCTTGCCCTCCGTGTCCATACGGTGGACTTGATCGAAGCTCAGTTCACGCACGCCGGACTCGATCTTCGCCAGATCACCGATCACAATCCAGGTCATACCGCGCGGCTTGATCACTTGCTCGGCGGCGCTCTTAATATCGGGAAGCCGTAACGCCGCCAGTTTCGCGGTGTAAGTTTCGTAGTAATCCTCGGGAAGCCCAAAGCTGATCATTTGGCCCAGCGCCCCCATCATCGAACTCTTTGTTTCAAACTGTCCCGGCAGTTGCACGGTCTGCAAATGTTTGAAGCGTGCCAGCTCATCCTCGGTCGGCGGACGCTCCAATAAGATGCCCCGCAATTCTTTATCGAGTTCCTGCACCGACTCCTTCGTCTTATCCGTCTGCACCGGGGCGTAGGCGAAGAAGAGCCGCTGGCCGCGGGCATCGAACAGCATGCTCCGCGCGCCGTAGGACCAGTGCTTATCCTCTCGCAGGTTCAAATTGATGCGCGAAGTGAAGTTGCCTCCCAGCACATTGTTCATGGTCTCAATGGCGATTTCATGCGGGTTGTTCGTCGGCGGGGCCGCCAGGCCGGCCACGATCACCGATTGCTGCGCGCCCGGCTTGTCGACCAGGTACAGAGTGTTCGTTTCGGGATTGCTCACAGTCGCCAGATTCTTCCTAGGGACCTCGTTGCGTGTGCGCCAGGAACCGAAGCGCTGTTCGAGCTTAGGGACAATCTCGGCGAGCGTCGTATCGCCGGCAACGATCATCGTGGCGTTGCCGGGCTGGAACCAGGTGCGGTGTGATGCGACGAGGTCATCGCGCTTCATGGCCTGCACGGATTCCTCATTGCCGCTGCCGGTGAGGGGGTTGGCGTAGGCGTGTCCAGCGCCATAGACCAAGCCCGGCAACAGCCGAAGCGCTGTTGTGATGGGCGATGATTTCTCCTGCTGAATACGTGCCAGACGCTGCCGCTTCAGTCGCTGGAAATCCTGCTCGGGAAACGCAGGGTTCAGGATGACATGGGCGAAGATATCGAGAGAGGCGTCGAGATTCTCCTTCAGCGCCGACAGATTCACCGACGAAGTATCCACGGTGGCCCCCGCCGAAAGGTTCGCGCCGAGGTTCTCCAGCTCTTCGCTGATCTCGAGCGCCGTATGGCTCTTCGTCCCTTCATCCATCATGTCGGCTGTCATCACCGCGACACCGGGGGCCGCGAACTGATCGGAAGCGAAACCAGCGTCCACCTGCAATGCAAAATCAACAACCGGAATTTGCGGACGCTCCAGCAACACGATCTTCAAACCGTTCGAGAGTTCGGCTTTCTGGAACGCCGGCAACTTGAGTTCAGGAAAGCCGCTGACAGCGGGCAGCGTGGAGCGATCGACATCCTGCTCGTGCTCCGTGAACTTCGGGAAGGGATGGACTTCGAGAATGTACACGCCGTCTGACAGCCACTGCTTCGCGACCGCCTTCATGTTCTCGGGCGTCTCAGCGGCCACCAGTTTTAGAGTAGTTTTGAAGAAGTCCGGCTGCCCCAGATAGACCTCGTTACTGGCGAGAATGTCGGACTTACCGCCAAAGCCGCCGATGCGCTCGATGCCTCGAATGAACCGCGCACGGTATTGTGTCTTGACGCGCGCCAGCTCCTCCGCCGTCGGACCTTCCGCGAGAAAACGGGCCAACTCTTCGTCGAGCGCTTTTTCGACATCGGCCAGATCGGCGCTCGGGTGCGCGGTCACGACCAAAGAAAGTTGGCTGCCGATCTCACCGGGCCCAACGTACGCCGATACGCTCGTGGCGATTTGATCGCGGTACACCAGGCGGCGGTAAAGCCGCGAGTTCTTGCCGTAGCCGAGAACGTCAGTTGCCAGGTCGAGCGTCTGCAACTCAGGCGACCCTATTTCGGGGATATTCCAGACCTTGTAAATACGCGCCTGTGGCACGCGGTCCTGCACCGTTTGACGATGCACGCCGCTGCGTTTCGCGACCCACTTGCGGTGCTTGGCGGTGGGCTCACCGGCCGGGATGTGGCCGAAATACTTCTCAACTTTCGCCTTCGCCGTCTCAGGATCAATATCACCCGCAATTGCAACAACCGCATTCGATGCGCCGTAATAGCGTTTGAACCAGTCCTTCACATCGTCGAGACTCGCCGCGTCGAGGTCTTCCATCGATCCGATGGTTGACCACGAATAAGGGTGTCCGGCGGGATAAGTGTTCTCGGTCAGAAGCTGGCGTGTGACGCCGTAGGGTTGATTTTCGCCCTGCCGCTTTTCGTTTTGGACCACGCCGCGCTGCTCATCGAGCCGGCCCTGATCGAGGGCGCCGAGAAGGTGGCCCATGCGGTCCGATTCCAGCCAAAGCACAAAGTCAAGCGCCGGCGTGGGGACGTTCTGAAAGTAGTTCGTGCGGTCAGGGTTCGTGGTGCCATTGACGTCGGTTGCGCCCACCTTCTCCAGCGCTTTGAAGTAGTCGTCGTTGAAGTTCTCCGTACCGTTAAACATCAGGTGCTCGAAAAGGTGGGCGAAGCCGGTCTTGCCCAGCCTCTCGTTCTTCGAGCCGACGTGATACCAGACGTTCACGGCGACAATGGGCGCCTTGCGGTCTTCGTGAACGATCAGCGTCAGCCCGTTGTCGAGGACGAACTTCTTGTGGGGGATGTCGATTTCCTGGGCAGGCGCAATGCCCGTGGCGGCCAGTGCGAGCAGCAGCCATACGAAGCCGCGCTTCTGAAGCGAGCCGAGTTCTGAGTTCAACGTCAAAGTCATCTCCTGATCCTGGCAGGACAAAACACCCACTTACCCGATTATACGCAGCCTGCCTACTTACCAAACCCGCCACCACCAGGGGTCTCGATGCGCAAACGGTCGCCTTTTCTCGCGCTGAAGTGTCCCTTAGCCGGCAACTCTTCCCCGTTTAGAATGTTCCGGCCCGCCGCCCCGGCTTCCCCGCCTTTGAGGCCATAAGGCCGCGTCTCGCGGCGGTCCGACAGTAAAGCAAAATCCGTGTCGGTCAGGAACTCGAACTCCCGAATCACGCCATCGCCGCCGAGGTACTTTCCGCCGCCTCCCGATCCCTGGCGAACCGCATACCGCCGCAACCGCAACGGATACAGGTGTTCGAGAGCTTCAATCGGCGTGTTCAGACTATTCGTCATGTGATTCTGAACAGCGCTCATGCCGTCCGCCGTCGGACGCGCGCCCATGCCGCCCGCGATGGTCTCGTAGTAGGCGAACGCCTTATCCGTGACCGGGTCCGTACCGCCCAGGGAAAGGTTGTTCATCGTACCCGCGCTGGCCGCAGGGATCTTGTCGGGAAGCGCCCCGTGCAGCGCCCCCAACAGCGTATCGGTGATGCGCTGGGACGTTTCGACATTGCCCGCCGCCACGCTCGCCGGCGGCTGCGCATCGAGAACGCTGCCCGGTCGCGTGATCACCCGGATCGGCCGCATCAGTCCGGCGTTGTATGGAACGTCGTCTTCGATCAGGCAGCGGAAGCAGTACATCGTCGCCGCCACGGTGATCGCGAGATTCGCATTCACGCCGCCGCGCTGCCGCCCGGCCGACTCGCTGTAATCGACAACCGCCTCATCGCCCTTGATTGCCAAGCGGCAGTGAATCCGCACCCGGCCCGACCCAAATCCATCGTCGTCCAAGAAGTCCTCGAATGCGTATTCGCCGTCGGGAATGTCGCGAATCCGCGCCCGCATCATGCGCTCGGCGTAATCCTTGAGGGCTTCCATCTGTTCGGCGATGCGCTCCTGGCCATACTTTTGGGTTGCCTCGATCAAGCGCCGCTCCCCGACGCTGTGGGACGCCATTTGCGCCGCCAGATCGCCCCTCCGCTCATCCGGCGTCCGTACGTTGGCGAGGATAATCTCGAGGATCTCTTCCTGGATCTCGCCCCGCCGAAAGAGCTTCACCGGCGGTATACGCAACCCTTCCTGATAGATCTCGCGCGCCAGCGGCATCGATCCCGGCGACATGCCACCGACATCGGCGTGATGCGCCCGCGTCGCCAGAAAGTAAGCGGGCTCGGGGTCTTTGCCAAGGAAGACCGCCGACACCGAAGTGATGTCCGGCAGATGCGTCCCGCCGCGAAACGGGTCGTTCAGGATCACGACATCGCCGGGCTCCAGGCGATGCGAGCGTAAAGCCTCGGCCACCGAGTACGGCATTGCGCCGAGGTGTACCGGCATGTGATCGCCCATCGCGATCGTCTCGGCACGCCGGTCGTACACGGCGCACGAAAAGTCCAGCCGCTCCTTGATGTTGGCCGAGAAGGCCGTGCGCCGCAGCACGATCCCCATCTCCTCGGCGATCGACACGAACAGATTGCGGAAGACCTCGAGTTCAAGATTGAGCTTAGTTTCCGTCACCTTTCAACTCTCACAGTCGCACCCTCAACATCTAACCCCCAACATCTAACCCGTCGTCAAAATCCAGTTTCGCGCCGCGTCTTGCCGCGACTTCCATCCCGGCGGCACGTAGACGCTCGTGAATGTCTCAGCGTCGCTCACCGCTCCCAAATCAATCTTTTCAAGCGGCGCCACCGCCTTGACTCGTGCCGTCACCGCCTCGACCGCGCGCTCGGGATGCGCATACCCATAGAGCTTGCGGTGTGCCTCGTGAAACCGCTCGCGGTCTTCGTAGGGCACCGTAATCTCAAACGACTGTCCCTCATAGCGCAGGTCCACTTGACGTTCGAAGTTCGCCGCCGGCAACCCCTCCTCAGCGAATTCGGTGGCAGCGCGCTGCTCGAGTTCACGAAAGACATCATCCAGCTCGCGTCCCAAAGCCGATTGAGAAAAGTCACGAACGCAATCCGCGGCCAACATTCCCACGGCCGAAAGCACACCGGCGTGGTGCGGCACGATGACCGTCTTCATCTCCAGACGTTCGGCCAGCTCGCAGGCATGCTGCGGCCCCGCGCCCCCGAAGGCCAGCAACGCAAAGTCCCGCGGGTCGTGACCACGCTCCACCGAGATCGCACGAATCGCTCGCTCCATGCTGGAGTTCGCGACCTGCACAATCGCCTCCGCCAGATCCTCAGGCGATACACCAACGGCTTCAGCGAACTTGGCCATGTATCGCCGCGTGCGATCGAGGTCGAGTTTCATGCGGCCGCCTAGAAACTTTTCCGGATCGATCCTCCCCAGCAGTAGATTGGCATCCGTGACCGTGATCTCCTCGCCGTCGCCGTAACAAACTGGGCCCGGCCGCGCACCGGCGCTGCGAGGTCCCACACGTAGCGCACCCGCCGCATCGAGATAAGCAACCGACCCGCCCCCGGCGCCAACCGTGTGGATATCAAGCATCGGAACCCGCACCGGGAAATCTCCGATCTTCGTTTCGGTCGTGTACGTGAACGCGCCGTCGTAGAGCGACACGTCTGTCGACGTGCCTCCCATGTCAAAACTGATGATCTTGTCGTACCCCGCGGCGCGTGCCACAGCCGCCGCGCCAAGTACACCTCCCGCCGGCCCCGATAAAACCGTGTGGACGGCGTTTCTCCCGGCGCTGTGAGCGGCGATCGATCCGCCGTTCGACTGGAAAACCCGCAGCCGCGCCGTACCGAGTTCCGCATCCAGCCGCCGCAGATAGCGGTCCATGAGCGGAGACACGTAGGCATTCACGAGTGTCGTCGACGCCCGCTCGTACTCGCGGTATTCCGGCAGAATCCGGTGTGAAAGCGAAACGAACAAGCCGTTGAGCTTCTCGCCCAACAGCCTCTCATGTGCGTGGTTCGCGTACGAATGGAGTAAACACACGGCCACCGACTCGACCCCTGCATCCCGTATCCGCCGAGCGAGCGTCTCGGCATCAGCGGCCGTCAGCTCCTTCTCGACGGTCCCGTCATACAGCATCCGCTCCGGCGCGCCAAAGGTTAACTCCGCAGGGACGAGTTGAGGCCGGGCCGCCGCGGAAAAGTTGTACAGCTCTGGACGATTTTGCCGCCCGATTCGCAGAATATCTTCGAAACCCTCGGTAGTGACAAAGGCGGTCCGAGCACCCTTACCCTCGAGCAACGCGTTCGTCGCCACGGTCGAGCCGTGGACCACTTCGCGCGGCGTCAAATCTCCAATACCTTCCAGAATCGCGCGAGCCGGGTCATCCGGTGTCGAGCGCACCTTGATCGGGCGATACCGCTTACCGTCCCAGACGATCAGGTCAGTGAACGTGCCGCCTGTGTCGACGCCGATGTGAATGTGTGAGATGGACACAGGGTCAGACAATTGAATTGTAGAACGTCAGGGCAGTGCCAGCGGGCGACCTAGGACCATTTGGCACTTTGACTTAGGGCAAGGTACCTACTGCGTCAGTTGAGCAGACATGTTGATATAGTGGCAAGAGGGAGGGACCATGGAACCCAGCACAATTCGGCTCATCTGCAGCGTTCTAGCTATTGTTCTACTGGCGCTTATCGTCATGCGCCGGCGCGGAAAAGCCCCGCAATAGTTCGCCGTTCGACAGAATCACCGGCGCGCCCGTGAACGCGGCGATCGTCCTAAGGACTTGCCTCCCTAGCGGTACGTTACCCAAATCGGGCTCGACCAAGCTAGCTCGTCGTTCTTCTGTTCAACACGAGCATAGTACCAGTGCTGCCCGACGCCGGCGTCGTTGTCGATGTATTCAAACTCGACTTCGCGCTTGGCCGGGGCCACTGTGTGAATGTACTCGCCATCGCGGATCAGGTGGACTTTCGCCACCTCGTCCGTGCCTCGCACGCGCACCCGGATATTCTGCCTTTCTGACGTGGCGAAATCATCGCCCATGAAATGGTCGCCTAGCCAAAACTCTAGAACGATGTTGTCGGTCGCGCCGTAGGTGTGCCGCTTCTTGATTGAATTGAAAATATCCTCACGTGACGTGCTCGGGGTGTACGCCATGGCGTAGGAGATGTGCGTTGAATAGTGATCGGAACTCGCGATTACGCCGACGCGGTAGCCCTTCTTCCAGGCGTTCCAGACTTCACCGGCGGCCTGGAAACCGCCGCCCCCGCGCTCTCCCAGCCTAGCTCCGCGCGGCGCGCCTTGGTGCTCATAACTCAGCCGCGCGCCCTGATAGATCTCGACGACCGCGTCCACTTCGGGATCGTTATCCGACCAGTCTGTCCCCATACCGGTGCTGCCCGAGGTGTGAGGAATCGCCAAGCCGCCTGTCTCTTTCACAATGTCGTAGAGCAGCTTCGTATCGTTGCGGATGCCGCTCCCGAAACTCATGCTGTTGAACGTCAGCAACTCGCCGTCGGGCGAATCGGGCAGCATGAATCGCGGATCGATCGACTGCTAGAACGGCACCACCGGATAATCGCGATGGGTATAAATCATATTGCGATGGCCGAACGAATTCCCCAGGTTGCGCTCATACGCGTATAGGGTTGAGAAGCGCTCAGGGAAGTGGTACATGTCGGCCAACTTCTGGGTCATCGTGTTCCAGTAGTCCGTGCCGCCGCCCTGGTGATCGGTCGACGCGCCGAAATCCATCGCGGCCGCGTCGATCATGTAGCGGTAGAACTCGGGCAGCGAGCCGTCATCCATGCCGCCCTGATCTTGCGACAGCTCAGTGTGGCGATGCAGATCTCCGCGCACAATTCGCAATACCTCGCCGCCCAACTTGATGCGGTGGCCGCGGATCGCACTGACGTCATCCGCTTCATTGAGGTGAACGGGCGGCGTCACGGCGGGCGCCGGCCGATAGCGGGAAAGACGCGGCGCCGCGCCCGGCCCGGGCAGCTCGATCGAACCCGCCACCACGCGGTTCGAATGCGGCCGGCTCGCGAACGCGTAGTCTCGATTTTCGTGCGGCCAGAAAGCCCACAGTCTTCCATCGGCCGCCGCCATGCTCATCCGTGTACTCTTGCGCGACCAGCTCTTCGGCAACACAATCGGGTCTGTCCAGCGGTTCCCATCCAGGCGTGTCAGGGCGTACTCCCAGTAGGTGCTCGGCCGAAACGCGCGGCGGCTGAAACGCCGTTTGAATGAGAGCCACAGATTTCCATCGGGGTCAAACAACAACGTGGGCCGGCTGATGCTCGTTGCGCCTTTCGATAGCGGGTCGTTCGGTTCCAGCCCCGCCGGCGCCTTCCAAACGCCGCCGTCGAGACAAACAATCTCCACGCGCCGCGCATCCCCCAACGGCGATCCGGGTCCGTTTGGCCCCAAGAACGCCCCAAGATCCTTACCCCAATTCACGCCACCCGTTTCCCACGCAATCCATGGCCGACCGCCCTTGTCCACAGCCACCGAGGTATGCGCCTCATAGCGATCCGTCGAAGCGACCGCCAGCTCCGCTGACAAACCATCCGCCGGCGTGAAACTCCGCGCATAAACATCGTACTTGCCGTTGTAGAGATCCCACGCAATCCAGGCACGATTATCGGGACCGACAGCGACCGCCGGTTCCCAATCGTTGAACTCGCTATTGGTGACCGAAACGGTCCCGGACCACTCACCGTCTCGCGGATACTTGAGTTCAATCCGCGACTGCCGCCCCACAAATGCTTGCCAGACCACATACACCGTGCCGTCCGGCGCACGCGCCACATGGGGCTCGATGTCAGGCAGCGGATTATTCGCTAAGCGATGCTTCTCACCCCATTCGTTATCTTCCCAGGCCATCGCGTAGATGTCCCAATTGCCCGGCCCGCCGGTTGCCGGACGCTGCGACCAAATCAACCATGGTTTTCCCGCGCCGTCTGTCGTCACATGGGGCCGCCACAGATCCTCCGCCGCGCGGCCCACGGGTATCAAGCGCGTCCACTGTCCATCTTTGTAGCGGCGGAAGTTGAGTTCTTCACGGCGGTCGTGATAACTCAACCAAGTCGTCCAGAGCGCCCCTTTGCTAGCGGCTGTGATCGAAGGAAAATCGTGTTGCCGCAGCTCGGTACCGGAAACGTCAGTGGCGGCAGGAATACGTTGCACGGCGGCGCGTCCGCCCAGCGCGTTGCTCCATTGCCCAAACGCCGTCGCCATCGGCGCGAACGCGAATCGACCGTGGGCGGTTTCCATCGTCAGACGAGTCGCCGTCGAACCGCGTCCGCGCAGTAGCAATCCTTTTGGCAGCACTTCTTGCCGCGTGAGCGACTGCCCATGGCCCGCCAGTCCCGATTGCGGATAGACCAGTTCCACGCGCGTATGCACCTGCCAGCGGTCCAGTCCGAGCACACGATCGGGAGGCTCGAAACGGTAGCCTTCGAGATGTTGAATCTCGCCCGCCGAAACGGACACGGTACCGTCCCATGCCGCCGGTGCCGTTTCACCCACGCCGAACAGGACAATGACCTGCCACAGTTCTGCCTCCGGCGTTCCCCCCGGCTGCCACTTGTAGTGCTCCAGCGGGTTGAAGTTGTCTTGAGCGCCCGCGGATGAAAAGGCAACGCTCCACAGGGCAAGAAGCACCAACGCGCTTCGGGCACGCAACCATCGCCGCCCTGCGATCGGATTCATCACTTCAATTTGCTATTATCGTCCCGCTGGCACGGGCAAGGGCACCTGGCGGTCTTCCTTCGGCATCACCCGGATCAGGCTCCAGGGCCGCTGGCGCAGTTCATCGGTCAGCTCTTCGACGTTCTGCGAAGCCACGCGGAAGTTCTCGATGGATTCGTTGATGTTGTCCTCATTGATGGCGACGAGAGATTGAACATCATCGAGTAAAACTCTCGCCTGCTTGAGAGTTGTTTCCAGCTCCTCCAAGTCCCGCTTGAGGGGCCCCCGCGTATCCTGAAGCGTTCCGTTCAGATTCTGAATCGTGACGTCGGCGGTCTTCGCTACTTTCTCCCACTCCCCGGCCAGCCCCTCGGCGCGCTTGAGAGTCGCGGTGATGTCCTCGGTGACTTTGTCGAGCTTCGGCCGTAGCTCCTCGACGAGCAGGTTGGTGTTCTCCAACATCCGCTCGACGTTCTTCTGGTTCTTCTCCCCCGTTAGCTCCTGCATGTTTGTCAGCAGCACATGGGCGTCGTCACTGATCCGCCGGAAGTCTCGTTGAATGTCTTTCATCAAGACCTGAGCCGTATCCGCAACATCGGAAATCTTCTTGGTGATGTCGTCGAGTGTGACGGTTTCGACGGACGGTATGGTGCCGCCGGGCTCGACTCGGGGCGCGCTGTTCTCACCGGGTGAGATCTCGAGGTAGTTGTCGCCGAGCGCGCTCAACGCCGCCACCCTCGCGACCGACTTCTGATTTACGGGCACATCGTCCCTGACTTCGAGCAGCACTTCGATTTGGGTCGGGTCCTCTTCCCAGGGCCTGACGTCCGCGACAACGCCTGCTTTCAGTCCCCCGAAGCGAACAACGTTACCCGAGTCCAAACCGCCGGCGAAATGAAGATAGGTCTTGTAATTGACCTTCTCTCCAGCCAACTGCACGTTCGCAACCGAGATAAACGTCGCGACGAAAATGATCAACGCGACGATTACAAACGCGCCCACCTTGGCTTCATTACTCATGTTCTCAATCCTAGAGTTTCGTCAATGATTGGAGGTACTCGTCCTGTCCGCCTGTGACCTTATCCGGAATCCGGTCGAGAAACTGGCGGATGCGGGGATGCTCGCTATTGCGAATCTCATCTTTCGTGCCTATGGCGAGCATCTTACCGTAGCGCAGCATACACATCCGGTCGGCGATCAAGAAGGCGCTGGCCAGCTCGTGTGTGACGACTACGATAGTCATCTTGAACGCGCTCTTGAGATCCAGGATCAGGCCATCGATCTCCGCGGCGATGATCGGATCCAGACCCGCCGAGGGCTCGTCGAAAAGCAGGATCTCAGGGTCCATGGCGATGGCGCGCGCCACTGACGCCCGTTTCCGCATCCCGCCCGAGAGTTGTGACGGGAGCAAGTCTTCCGCTTCGGCCAAGCCCACCTGGCCCAGCTTCATCCGTGTCATGAGCTTAATGGTCGATTCGGCGAGGTTGGTGTGTTCACGCAGGGGCAGCGCGACGTTGTCGCCCAAGGTCATCGAGTTGAACAGGGCGGCGCTCTGGAACGAAATACCCATGATGCGCCGAATGTCGTTCAGCTCTTTCTCGGAAGCCGTCGTGATATCGACACCCTTAACGAAAATGTGTCCTGACGTCGGTTTGTCCAGGCCCATGATGCGGCGCAACAAGGTACTCTTACCGGAGCCCGAAGCGCCCATGATGACCATCGTCTCGCCCGCGCGGATATCAAGATTCACTCCATCGAGAATGGTCTTGTCACCATAGCGCACAACGACATCCCGCACGGATATGATCGCGTCATCGCGGGCGCCGCTGGTGGCCTTCGTGGGCTGGGAATCGCTCATCGCCAGAAGAAGTAGAAAAAGCCCGTAAAGAGAAGATCCGCTAACACAACGAGAAAGATCGACTTTACAACCGCGGCCGTCGTTGCACGTCCCACGCCCTCTGGGCCGCCCGCGACATGGAAGCCCTCATAGCAGCCAACGTGAACAATGATCGTACCGAACGCGATGCTCTTGACAAGTCCCGACACAACGTCCCGCAGAACCAGTGCTTCCATCGCCGCCCGCAGATAGAGCTGGAAACCCATGTCAAGCGCGAAATAGATAAAGATGCCTCCGGCGAGGATGCCCGCCGCACTGGCCGCGATCGTCAGACACGGCAACATCACCATCATCGCGATAAACTTGGGAGCCAGCAGAAACTCGATCGGATCGAGCGCCATCGAGCGTAGCGCGTCGACCTCCTCGGTCACGACCATCGTGCCGATTTCAGCCGAAAACGCAGAGCCCGAACGGCCCACAACTACGATCGCCGTGATCAACGGGCCCAGCTCGCGCGTCATACTGACGGCAACTAGATTGATGACGAATTGCATCGCGCCGAAGCGCCGCAGTTCCGCGCCCCCTTGCAGCGCCATGATCAAACCGGTACAGGCCGCGATCAAACACACCACCGGCAGCGCGTTCACTCCGACAACAGCCATGTGCTTCAGCGTGCTCCGCCAGCGCTGGCGGTTGCCCCCAAAAGGCTTGACGCGCCAAGCCGCGGCAACGCCGCGCCAAAACTGGATGGTGAGCCCGCCGATGTACTCGGCGCGTTCGATGGTGCCTCTGCCGACGGCTGCTAGGAACGACATGTAAGGGGGCGATCCGCTTGCGGATGCTCAACAGCTCAGCTAACGCCCTCCTCCGTCTCGGCGACTTCGAAAACAGTCAGCAAACGGGTGAGCTCGAGGACATGGCGAGGTCCGTCTTGGAGTCCGACAAGAACGAATCGACCGTTCTGCTTGCGAGCTTCCTGCAGGCCCTCGACGAGACTGGCTATGCCTGAGCTGTCAACATAAGGGACCTCGGCAAGGTTCACGATGACTTGCTTCTGCTCCCTGTTGCGAAACAGATCGAGGACCGTTTCCCGCAGCTCCGGAGAAGTGTGCAGGTCGATGTCGCCCACGACATACACAACCGACTTAGTGCCGTCCCGTTTGACGTTCAGATCCATAAAGCCACATTCACTCGGCGTGCGCCTTTAACAGTTTCCTCATGCGCACGCAATTCCGGCCGTCACGTCGTTCGTACTCCACGCTATCCATCACGGCCTGCATCAAGAAGACTCCACGTCCGCCGACTCGCATCTCATCCGGCTCGGGCAGCGGCTGATCGATCGGGTCAAACGGCTCGCCGTTATCAATAATCTCCACCTCGATACCACCCGCGACTTCAGAGGCGGAGACGGTTACCCTCCGGCCCGGGTCTCCTTGGTAGGAGTGCTTTATAACGTTCGCGGCCGCTTCGTCCACGGCCAACACAACCTCGTGCGCCGCCTGAGCATCCAATCCCTTTGATTCGGCGTACTCCGCCAGAACCCGGCGAATCACCCGCAACCACCGCGGATGGCTGACAACAGTGATCTCAACCTCAGCGGCCATTCAATTCATTGAAAGCTTACGGGGACACGAGTAACGCGCGTTTCAGCGGCATTATAACACGCGCTCCACCGCCTTCCGGCCGCCGACGGCGCTGCCTCCAACTGCTATCGTGAGCCTGTGTCCGACCGTGTCTCACCCGCTCGGCGGGCTGCCTTCCAGATGCTGCTGCGCGTCGAAACCGAAGGCGCTTTCCCGGCCGAATTGCTGCATGCCCATCCGCGCGGCGAGAACCTCGCGGAGCGTGACCGCGCCCTGACCCATGAGATCGTCCTCGGCTGCCTGCGCTGGCAGGGTGCGATTGACGCCCTCATTGAACAGGTGGCGCGGCGGCCCGTTGCGGGGCTAGATGTCGAGGTGCGTGCGGCCCTGCGTATCGGCGGCTATCAGATGCGTTTCCTTGACCGTATTCCCGATCGGGCGGCAGTCTCGGAAAGTGTCGAACTGATCAAGTCGTCCCCCCGCCGCGGCGCCTCGGGGTTCGTCAACGCTGTTCTGCGACGGTTGCCCGCCCGGGAAAACCGCCAGCAAGAAGCGGCTCGCTCGCACCCCGCTTGGCTGCTTGAGCGCTGGCGCAAGATCTTCGATGAATCCACCGTGCAGCGGATCGTCGAAGCTAATCAATCCTCACCGCCCAGCTACCTGCGAATGAACCGGCGCTATCCGGCTGAAGAGACGCTGCGGCGTCTCGCGGAAGAAGGAGTCATCGCGGAACCCACCGACCTTCCGTATGCCTTTCTTCTTGTGAGCGGGAAACCGGCGGCGACGGCATGCTGGCATGAAAACCGTGTACGCATTCAGGACCTCGGTTCCCAAATGGTCGTCCCTCTGCTCGACCTCCATGACGGACATCGCTTTCTAGATCTCTGCGCGGCTCCCGGAGGGAAAACTTCCCAGGCGGCCGAAATCGGCGGGCCCGGGCCGCCGACCTTCACCTGCATCGACTCGCGACCTTGCAGCGCTTGGCGACAGTGCCTGTTGATACAGTCGCCCTCGACACCACGTCGCCTCTGCCTTTCCGCGCAACGTTCGATCGTATCCTGGTCGACGTTCCCTGCTCAGGTACAGGAACCCTGGCTCGCAATCCGGACATCAAATGGCGTCTGCGGCCCGAAGATATTCAGGATCTCGCCGAGAAGCAGAAGGCTATCCTCTCGAACGCCCTCGATCGTTTAGCGCCGGGGGGGCTTCTTATTTATTCCACCTGCTCGCTCGAACCAGAGGAAAACCAGCAGGTTGTCAACGCCGTTCTCGAAGCGCGACCCCGCTTCAGCGCCGAACCTGTTCTTGCTCGGATACCCGGCCGCGACCCCGGCGATGGCTTCTACGCCTGCCGTATTCGGCATCGCCCGGACTGACTGTAAACGGCGGAGCGAAAATAGACCACAGAGCGGCGATTCGAGGCCGTTCACGGGCGGCGCAAAATT
>JAQBUE010000002.1 GCA_027624045.1 Acidobacteriota bacterium | reverse complement strand
AGCGGCCCATGAGCCCGGCTGCCAGGGGAACGTTCTACTTTGCTCAATCAGGGGATCTTTCTAAATTGCGTTGACAGTGATTGGGCGAGTCGCGGGTGCGACCGCAACGCTGAGTTCGAACCGCGGGCTCTAGCCCGCATTTCTCACCACCTTGACGGTCGAAGCACGCCATAGGCCCGCCACTGGTGACAAATGCAGGCGAGTCCGTATCCGTCGACACCGAGAAAGGACTTGCTGGACGGGCGGTTGCGGCCAAAACGATCAGGGCTAGTAGTAGCGGTTGACGCCAAAATCGCGCGGCTCAATGGGGCTTAGGACGAGATCAAGGGCGATCCACAGTCCGCGGGAATAGCGAAAGATCAGCGGTGAGAGCAAAGTGGTCTGGGCGAATCCGACGAGGCAGGCGACGCTCATCGGTACACCCGACAGCATGCAATACAGCACGAGCGGCATCATCATCGCTACGCACATGACATAGCTCACATACATGGCGCCGATGAAATAGCCAGGCTCGCGCTTGTAGTGGAAGCCGCAGGCGGAACACTTGGCGGCCATCGAGAATCAACGGCTGAATGGGCGACCGTCGCCGCAGACCGCACAACGTATCCGTAGCGCATAACGGGCGGATTGCTTGAACGACGTATCGGGGAGAGAGATTATGCCATCCATCGCTCAACGGATCTGAAACCAAGCTGTGAGCTAGGTTCCTGCTTCACTTTTCACTCTACGGTATTACAGGCAGCGAGATGTGTGACACGAGGGAACTCGCGTGGTTGCCTCGACCGCGGGCCCACAGGCTGACACCCGTGGCTCCGACACTTCCACCATCCGCAGGCGTCGCATCGCTAGCGGCAAATAAAACTCCCGGGCAGGTGGCCGATTCTCAAAGGCCGCCCGCCCGGGAAGAGGAGGAACGCATCCAACGACAAACCACCTAACTGCAGCCGGAGGTAGAGCCGCAGTTCTCGCATTTGTAGCAGCTACCGTTGCTCGTCATGAACGAGCCGCATTCGGCGCAAATCGGCGCGTCGAGCGGAGCCGCATTAAACTCCAGTTGTTGCTGCGGTTCGGGTTCGGTGGGCCGCAGCTTCGGTGTTTCGCCCGCTTCGGTTTGCTGATAGTCGGGCGAGATAAATCGCATCCCCAGCCAGCGGAAGATGTAGTCCATGATCGACTTGGCGTAGGGAATATCCTTCGAACCCGTCCAACCGCTGGGCTCGAAGCGAACGTGCGCGAACTTGTCGACGAGCGCCTTGAGCGGCAAGCCGTACTGCAAGGCCATCGAAACGGCCGTCGCGAAACTGTCCATCAGGCCGCTGATCGTCGACCCTTCCTTCGACATCTTGATAAAGATCTCGCCCGGAGTGCCGTCCTCGTAAAGACCGACGGTGATGTAGCCTTCATGCCCGCCCACGGCGAACTTATGGGTCAGCGATTGGCGTTCGTTAGGCAGCTTTTCACGGTGCGGCCTGTAGATGATCTTCTCGGTGACGAGCCCGGCGACTTTCTTCGTGCCCTGCTTACCGTCAGCGCCGGACGTATTCAGCGGCTGAGTGCGCTTGGAACCGTCGCGATAGATTGCCACCGACTTCAGACCCAAACGCCAGGCCTCAATGTAAGCGTCCGTGGTGTCAGCAACAGTGCACTCCGCGGGCATATTGATCGTTTTCGAGATGGCGCCCGAGATAAACGGCTGCACGGCGCCCATCATCCGCAAATGGCCGAGATAGTGGATCGAGCGTTCGCCGTTCTGGGGCCGGAAGCTGCAATCGAACACCGGCAGGTGCTCTTGCTTGATGTGCTCGGCACCTTCGATCGTTCCCGTCGAATCGATATGGCTGACGATGTCGCTCGCCTTCGCAGCCGAGTAACCGAGTTTGAGCAGCGATTCCTCGACCGTGTTGTTGACGATCTTGATGACGCCGCCGCCGACAAGCTTCTTGTATTTGATGAGCGCCAACTCGGGCTCGACGCCGGTCGTGTCGCAATCCATCATGAAGCCAATGGTGCCGGTCGGCGCAATCACGGTCACTTGGGCGTTGCGGTAGCCGTGCAGGCGGCCCATCTCATAGGCGTCGTCCCAGCAGCTCTGCGCGGCCTGATGGAGAGGCTCGTCGATGACCGCGCCGTTGATCTTGCGCGACGCGTCGCGGTGCATGCGGATGACTTCGAGGAAAGGCTCGCGGTTTTTCTCGTAGCCCGGAAACGCTCCCGTGACTTCCGAGACCCGCGCGCTGGTGAGATAAGCCTGGCCGCACATCACCGCGGTAATGGCGCCGGCGGTGGTGCGGCCCGGATCGCTGTCGTAGGCCACGCCCATTGACATCAGCAGCGCGCCCAGGTTCGCGAAGCCTAGCCCCAGCGGACGGTAGTCATGCGAGTTGCGCCCTATCGTCTCGGTCGGATAACTGGCGTTGTCCACCAGGATCTCTTGCGCGACGATTAGCGTGTCGACAGCGTGCCGGAATGCTTCGACGTTGAAGCCGCCCTTGCTCTTGCGGAACTTCATCAGATTCAGCGACGCCAAATTACAAGCCGAATCATCAAGGAACATGTACTCCGAACAGGGGTTCGAGGCGTTGATGCGGTCGGTATTCTTGCAAGGGTGCCAACGATTGATCGTTGTGTCGAACTGCATGCCCGGGTCGCCGCACTGGTGAGTGGCCTCGGCGATCTGGTTGAGCAACTCACGCGCTTTGTGGCGCTCTTTGGGTTGGCTGTTGAGGACCGAGCGTGTCCACCAGTCTTCATCCTTGATGGCGGCCAGCATGAATTCGTCGGAGGCGCGGACGGAGTTGTTGGCGTTCTGGAAGAAAATCGAGCCGTAAGCGTCGCCGTCGATCGCCGAGTCGTAACCGGCATCGATCAGCGTCCGCGCCTTACGCTCTTCGCTGGCCTTGCACCAAATGAATTTCTTGATGTCAGGGTGCTCGGCGTTGAGGATAACCATCTTCGCGGCGCGGCGGGTTTTGCCGCCTGACTTGATGACGCCGGCGAAGGCGTCGAAACCCTTCATGAACGAGACAGGCCCCGACGCCTTGCCGCCGCCTCGCAACAAGGCGTCTTCCTCACGAATTTTTGAGAGGTTCGAGCCGGTCCCCGATCCCCATTTGAAAAGCATGCCCTCGGTCTTGGCGAGGTCCATGATGGATTCCATGGTGTCGCCGGCCGCGATGATGAAGCAGGCCGAGCACTGCGGCCGGTGCTCGCCGGCCTCGAGTGCTTTCATCGCATAGCGGCGGGCATCCCAGGCCCAGCCGTAGCCACGGCCTTCCTTGACACCAACGTTGAACCAAACCGGCGAGTTGAAGCTCGCCTTCTGATGCAGCATCAGGTGCGCGAGTTCGCCGCGGAAGTTCTCGACATCTTCGGTGCCGGCGAAGTAACCACCGGCCGCGCCCCAATCGGCGATCGTGTCGACGACGCGGTGTACGAGCTCCGCCAGGCTGCTCTCTCGCTGCGGAGTGCCGGCTTGGCCGTGAAAGTATTTACTGGCGACGATATTGGTGGCCGTCTGCGACCAGTCGCGCGGCATCTCCACGTCGCGCTGCTCGAAGATGACGTCGCCCTTCTCATTCGCAATGGAAGCGGTGCGTTTCTCCCATTCGATCAAGTCGTAGGGCGTTTTCCCTGCCTCGATGTTCTTCGTAAAGTAGCGGGGGAATGACAACCCCTGCCGACGTGCGATCTGCGATGACAGCTCGTCTACTTTAGCCGCCAGATCCACGCTGATTTCACCCATGCTACGCCCTCCGACCTTTAGTCGATCCCACTCCCCTAAATGAGCGGCCAACCCGGATTATTGTGGGGTCATCGGCGGTCTGATGAGGCAACTGCGGGAAAGTTACCGGGTTCTGACCATCGACGACGTTCCCATAGTGTACATCATCTTGTGCCTAAGTCAATAAATATTTCTACATGTAGTTAGATAGGCTCGTTCCAGAGCCTCGTACTACAAGAAAACACTCATACCACCCAGTAATTTGCAGGCACCACCCATTGCTGGTGGCAAGAGGCGGAACTTGATACTCCCGGGGAACTTGCCAAGTCCAAACAAGCCCGGCTCACGCCATCTTCTAAGAACCGAGCCAGGAGGCCATTCAGGCGTTAGCCAACAACACTACCCAGGGGACACATCGCACACAGGCACGACAGCCGAAATTCGCTACACGGGAGTAGCGGCGGATTGCGTAACGGGTGGGCGAAGCGCTGACTCGAAGGTCCAATCTCGGCGCTGCAACCGGACCCAAGCCCGCCAGCGGTGCCGCTAGGTACCCCTAACCGGCCTTCTCGAGGATGATCAAGCTGAGGCTGTGATTCTCGACCATCGGCTTGGTGATGAGAAATTCCTTGACGTGCTTCTTCGATGGCAGGTAGTACATCAGGTCGAGCATCATCTCTTCGAGAATCATCCGCAGGCCGCGCGCCCCTACCTTGCGATCAAGCGCCAAGGCGGCAATGGCCTCCAAGGCTTCGGGCTCGAAGGTGAGACTGATGTTCTCGAACTCAAAGAGTTTTTGATACTGCCTGACGAGGGAATTCTTAGGCTGAGTCAAGATCTGGACTAGCGCCGGCTGGTCGAGAGCGGTCAGGACCGTGTTAACCGGCAGGCGGCCCACGAACTCGGGGATGAAGCCGTGCCGAATCAAGTCCTGTGGCTGAACCTGAATGAGCAACTCGGAATCCCGCTCGCCTTGATCGATCTTCGCGGCCGGGATGGCTTTCAAGCCTTCCTTCGGTTCTGAAGGTGAACGGAACCCGACTACGCGGTGATTCAGGCGCCGGGCGATGATCTTCTCGAGTCCAACGAACGCGCCTCCGCAAATGAAAAGGATGTTCGTCGTATCGACCGGAGTGAACTCCTGATGCGGGTGTTTGCGGCCGCCCTGCGGCGGGACGTTGGCGACCGTGCCCTCGAGTATCTTCAGCAACGCTTGTTGCACGCCTTCGCCGGAAACGTCGCGCGTGATCGAAGAATTCTCGTCCTTGCGGCTGAGCTTGTCAATCTCGTCGATGTAGATGATACCCTGCTGAGCGCGCTGCACGTCGCCATCGGCGGCTTGCAGCAGCTTGAGGATGATGTTCTCGACATCCTCGCCTACGTAACCGGCTTCGGTAAGCGTGGTGGCGTCGGCGATGGCGAACGGCACATCCAGGATCTTGGCGAGCGTCTGGGCCAGCAGTGTTTTGCCTGTGCCGGTGGGGCCGACCAGCAGGATGTTCGATTTCTGCAACTCGACATCGGCGCTGCGCTGCTTCGTCATGAAGACGCGCTTGTAGTGGTTGTAGACGGCGACGGCGAGCTTCTTCTTGGCCTGCTCTTGCCCGATGACGTACTGGTCAAGGCGTTCCTTGATTTCCTGGGGTTTCAGCAGCGTAAACAGGTTCGGACCCGGCGTCTCGCGGCGGTCATCCTCGAGGATCGAGTTGCAGACGGCTACACACTCATCACAGATGTACGCCTTCGGGTAGTCGCCGGGGGTCGAAATCAGTTTGCCAACGACCTCTTGGGTCTTGTGGCAAAAAGAGCAACGCAAAGTTTCTTCCGGCCCGGTCCGCTTCACACAGAACTCCTTCGCGCCGACCCACGAGGTGGCGTGGCGCGATCCTCTTCGATTATCCTACGATCCTTTGAGTATGGCAATTTCAAGCCTCAGCCGCAAACCCTAATTGCGCGTGAGCTTCTACCTAGACGAGAACGAATCGGCGATGACCCTCTCGTATTCAGCGAAATAGCGCCCGATCAGGGGCAAATCGAAGGACCCGAGGATCGACTCCTTGGGCTCGCGTTCGAGCAGGAATTCGAACGACCGCCGCAGCAGCTCCAGGGTCGATGCGGTCGTTGATGCGGTCCCACCCGTGAGTTTTTGGGCATAGCCGGGGTCGACTCGAACGCGGTGGCGCGTCTCGCCGCCGGACTCTTTGACAACGACGTTGTACTCGCCGCTGGATATTGCTTCGACTTCGATCGTTGCCGGCACGTGACCTTCTTGTTTCTTGGGGTCCGAGGTGATTCCGCCGCCTGTCTACTCGCGGCGGATGCTTTTCCAAAGCGACTTGCCTCGGGGGTTGGGCAGCTCGAGACCCAGAATATCGGCGAAGGTCGGAGCGATGTCGAGCATCGATGTCTCCGGCAATCTCCCCGAGTCGATCCAGGGTCCCCACACCAGCAACGCCGCGCGATAGTCCTTCCGTGTGGGCCAAAGTCCGTGATTGCCGCCGCCGTTGCCGGGACCGACCGCCGGGCCGCTGGCGTCGTCAAGCGGCAAGACGCCGAACGTGTTTTCGAAAAAGGCGCTCCAGCCGTTGAAGTTCGGCTCCATGCCAAGCACCTCGCCCACGGACACTTCGCGTTCGATCACCGAGCCTGGCCTGCCAATCTGAGAACGGAAGAAACGAGCGGCCTCGCCATCCGCGCCGCCCCGCACAGCGAAGATACCCTCCCCGACCAGAACGTCGGCCTCAATTCCCGCCTCTTGCAATGCAACCTTCGGCCGGAAGACGCGCTCTTGTGTTTCGAAACCGTGGTCAGATACGACCGTAACAAAAGTTCCTTCAGGTATCGTGTCAAGCAGCGGCCCCAGGAGTTCATCCTGGTATTCGAGGGTAGCTTTCGCGTTCTTCGAAAACGCGCCCGTCGCATGCTGCTCGGAATCCAACTCCGCCAGTTGCAGCAGGAACAACTCCGGCTGCTTGTGTTCCAGGATGTAGCGTGCCGCGATCACCCGCTGGCGGTCGGTGAGGCTTTGTCGCAGGAATGACGGATACGCTTTCGCAACCTCTTCCGCCAGCCCCGGCGTGCTGTGCTTGAGGACCGGCGCGAAAGCGTCAGGCCGAACCGAGGGATCTTCCCGAAAATCGGGGAAGTTGTAGTCAATATCGGCACCGACCGTGACAGGCCACCACACGGCAGCCGTCTTCAGGCCCTTCTCGTGCGCTAGATGCCAAAGTGTCTTCGCTTTCAGGAAGCGGACATACCACCAGCGCTGTCCCGGTTTGCCCGGCTGGTTGTTCGAAACGATGCCATGCTCGGGCCCGGTCAGTCCCGTGATCATCGTCGTGTGCGACGGCCACGTCACAGTCGGGACAATACCGGTCACGCCATCGGCCAGCATGCCCTCATCCATGAGCTTTCGCAAATGGGGGATGCGCAGGCCAAGGCTGTCGCAATCGCGCAGCCAACGGTGGTCCAGGCCGTCGATAGAAATGACAAGCAGGCGATTCTGCCCGGCGGACAGCAGCATGGCGCCCAACAGCCAGGCCAGAAGGAGTCGCGTGATCGTTATGGTCGTAGTCATCGCTGTTGTCATCGCTGTTGTCATCGTCGCTGAATCTTCGTGAATCGGCGGCAACCTCGACGTATCAAGCCATAGCGCGGGCGGCCGGCGCGCCGAGAAGGGCGCTACTGTTTCGGCCGCAGCCGCACGACGAGACTGTTGTCTTCGACAGCAATGTCGGAGTCGAGCTTCGCATCCATGTCGACGACGATTCTCGCGATGGGCGGGTCGTTCTTGAACTGTGCAGCGCGCACGCGGCTGACGCCGAGCGCGGCGACATCGATACGCTGCTGAGCGCGCGGAGCGCTCATCGTGCCGCCCGCAATATCGATCACCAGACGATCGGGACCGCTCAGCGCCATCGTCTTGTATTTAGGTGCGCCACTTGTGCGAATCGTGACCGTCACTTGGGAGGAGTCGCTCTCGACCGAGATCCCGTTGACCGAAACCGCATCAGCCGCCCCCGTTCGTGTCGGCGCTGGAGTTGGCACTGGAGCCGCCGCGGGCTGCGCCTGGACACGGGCTGCCTGCGGCGCGGGCTTTGGTTCAGTGGCGGGCGGCGCCTCGCTGACAGTCGGCGGGGTCGGAGCATCACCACGGGCGACGCGAAATGTGATCACATCCGACGCCGTCGCGGGCCGCGCGCTGCCGCGGTTCGCACAGCGCATGCTGTTCGGGTCACTGCGATACCCGCCGCCCCGCAGGACGCGGTAGCGCACATTCTCGGGCCCTTGCGGGTCGCGGGCCGGCGAGTCGCGGTAGTAGTCTGCCGAATAGCCGTCGGCCACCCACTCCCAAAGGTTATAAACGCCGGCGACGATTCCCCACGGGTTGGCGCGCTCGGGAATCCGGTGGCCGGCGTCGTTAGCTTTGTCTTCAGGAACCGGCGGGTCATCACCCCAGGGGTATTTCTTGCCGTCGAGGCCACCTCGAACGGCCTTTTCCCACTCGGCCTCGGTCGGCAGCCGATAGCGGCCGCCGGTGCGCGTAGCGAGCCACTGGCAATAGGCCTGCGCGTCGTCCCAGCTCACGCCCGTAACGGGGCTCGACGCGGCATCGGCGTTCGCGGAAAGTCCGGTCTGTGCGGGATGTGACGGCCGGAACGCGCGGTACTCGCTCAAAGTCACTGGGCGTTTACTAATTTCAAACTCAGAAACATGAATCTCGTGGACGGGCTTTTCCCAGGTCGCACCCTCGGCGGACCCCATCAGGAAAGAGCCGGCTGGAACGTGAACCGCGGGCGGCGGAGCCTGGGCCTGCGCCGCGGCCGCGAGCAGGCATGCACTGAGTACGAGACGGATCTGATAAAACATCTTTAGGTCAAAGTGTATTACGATCGCGGGGTCTGTGGTTGAGAAAGCTTTTGAGAACCTTGTTGAGAAACCCTCTAATCAGTTCTCTTCTCACCGTCGTGGCTCTTGCTCTCGCCGCGACGGGCGCCGCACCAACAAGCTTCGCGCAGACCGAAGTGTGGCGGCAACTCCGTGAAGTAGGCGACCAGCATCTCGCCGAACGAAAGTACAGCGAAGCGGAAGATTCCTACGTCGCGGCTCTCAAGGCAGCCGAGCGGTTCGGACTGCAGGACCCGCGTGTGGCGGCGTCTCTGAACAGCCTCGGTCTGCTGTACTACGCCCAGCGCCAGTTTCATCTGGCCGAACCGCTCTATTGGCGCGCGGCGAAGATCTTGGAGGGCAGTCTTGGCCCGTTCCATCCGGAGCTGGCGACACTCCTAGAAAATCTTGCTGAGCTGCAGCGGATTCGAGGTAAAACCACCGATGCTGTCCCGCTTTATAAGCGGATTGTCGAGATCCGAGAGAAAGCGCTGGGGGCCGGGAATGAAGCTCTCCGCGAGCCCCTGATTCAGCTTTCGAAGGCCTACTTCAGCGCGGCACAACTGGAAGAGGCCGCAGCCGCGCTAGCCCGCGCCGCCGAGATCACGAAGGCCCACCTCGGCACCGATAACGCCGAGTACGCCGATCTACTGAGCGACCTGGGAGTCATCCACAACGCCGGCGGCCGGCCCGAGCGTGCCGCTCCTGTGCTCGAGCAAGCCCTGGCCGTGCGGAGCCGCGTCCTCGACCCTGCCGATGCCAGGATGGCCCAGAGTTGCAGCAATCTTTCCGCCGTCTATCGGGGTCGCTTTCAAATGGCCGAGGCGGAACGCCTTCTCGAGCAAGCCCTAGAACTTCGTAAAGGCAGCGATAATTCCGACCCCGCCGCTCGCGCTACCGACCTCAATAATCTGGCGGAGGTTTATCGCGTTCAACATCAGTTCGCGGACGCGGAAGAGCTGTACCGCGAAGCCGTGGCCGTTTGGGAGCAGGCTGTCGGCCTCGATCATCCCGAAACCGCGACAGCCCTGCATAACTTGGCGGCTCTTTATCGCGACCAGCAACGCTACGCCGATGCGGCGCCCCTTATCGAGCGCTCCTTGGCGATTCTCGACTCCATCGCCGGGCCGGAAAACACCGGTCTAGCGGTCGTCCTGGCGACTTATCTTGATGTGCTGCGCGGCCAAGGACGGACCCAGGAAGCGGCCCTGGTTGAAGCGCGGCTTAGGGCTCAGCCCGGGCGGCAATAGCCGAGCTTCGTGCAGGCTAGTTTGTTAAAGCTTCAACGGGCGGCCAAGGCGGCTCGAACAACCCGAAGCGTGGCTTTGACCGGCGGGCGGGTGATGGGGATCTCACGTTGGTCGTCGCCGATCACGACCGAGGAAGACGCGAGATCAATTTCGTATTCGCCCGGCTCGACCTTCGCGCCCGCCCTGCATGGGACGCTCATGGCGGAGGTGTCAGGCGCGACGGTCACCGTTTCACATTCGACATCCAAGGGCAGGTTTTCGGCCTTGATCTCTACCGGGGACTCGAAGCCCGGTTCGCGCTTGAGCTGCGCCACAAGTTCGGTCTCGGCGCCCGCCCGGATCGAAGTGACTTCCGGCTCGATTTCGTAAGCACGAATCACATCGACCGTTATCGCCGGGGCGTAGATCGTCTCCCTTTGGCCGTCGACATCGACCCGGGCGGTGAGAACCATTTCGTACTTACCGGGCCCCCAACTGAGCTGGCTGCCGACATCAAGTGTCCCCTGCGCCTTGCCTTGGTCTTCCTTGCGGGAGCGGTTGAAGGTTCGCACGTTGGGCGTCTTATTGACGCCCATATTTTTCGGCGGGCTGATGTCTTCGTCGCGGCTTGTGAGCTTCCAATCGAGCTCGTACTTCAAGCCCGGAATCACACGCATGTAGCGCGACGTGCTGACTTCAATGGCCGCCGGCGCTTCCGGCACGATCCGAAGCGGCAAGTCCGCGCCGAGCCACGGGGCGACGTTCGCGCTGCTGAAGCCGCGGTTTAAGCGTTGGATCTCGTTCTCACTCTGAACATTCACTTCCAGCCCCGGGCCGCGTGCTCTGCGCCGCACGAGCTGCCCGCCCATCTCGGCTTCGCCCCAAATTTGAAGGCTCGCATTCCGTAGTTCCGCGCCCGGCTTGTGGGTCAGCGTCAGTAGTGCCGAAGACCCTTGCCGCGTGCTGCCCGCGATCTCGTAGAGCGGCATGTTGCCACCCTCGGCGACTAATCCTTCGGGGATCTCGGGCACGAACAAGCGGATCGGACCGTCATAACCGCGACGCTCGGCGTTGACGACGACCAGCCCGGTTCCGCTCGCGGGGACGTTCACTTCATGTGTTCGCAGAGTCAGCGTGAAATCGCCGCTCTGACGCCGCGCCACGATTCGATAGCCGAAGTCAGGCGCGCCGCGGCCGAGCAGGTCTTCGACTTCAATGTGGATTTCGCCGTGCCCTTCCTTGGCTGCTTCCCCTGCTTGGAACGATACGAACTGGTCGATGCCCGTATCTTCGGAAACGTCGAGGTTCGAGAGCTTCTCCTCTGCGCTCAAGCTGCGAGTCGAAGCAATCCGCTCACCGCCGGGCTCGCGAACTGTCAGGACGCCATAGAGCCGCGATGTGCCAAGAGTGGTGGCATGCAGTTCGACATACCAATGCTCTTGCGGCTTCACCTTCAAGACGTAGGTATCGATCTCGCCCGGCTTCGCGATGCGGCCGTTCATCCAGGACTGAGGCTCGAGTGTGTTCTTCTGTCCGGGTGATTCCAAGGTTTCCCGCTCGCCACTCAACGCGAACGGCATGGGCAGCGCTCCGGCCTCGCCCGGTAGGTGCAGCATGGCGAACTCGGCTGCGAGCTGCTCAGTCGCCAGATCCGGACGCACCCGAATCGCCTCGCCGAGATTGCCGCCGACAAACTCAACTTCCGTCTCTCCGCTGCGCTGCCAGCCCAATGGATAGAGGCCTTCCGCATAGGCGTACTTGCCGATCTTCAGGCGGTAGTAGTCCTGTTCCTGTTCGCTGAACTTCGAATCGCGCAGGGCGACAAAGTACGTCCCTTGCTCAGGAAAGCTGACATCGACACGCGCATCGATGCCGATCCCCGGCGCATCGTCGTTCCAGGTCAGCCTGCGGCCCGCCGCGTCTAGCACCTCGATCAGCGGATCGACGGCGGAACCGATACGGCGCGCTTCGACCTCGATCACGAGCCGCTCGCCCTTGCCGGCCTGGAATGAAAAGTAATCGCGGTCAGGACCATAAAGCGTCCCGTTCACGATCACCGGCGTCTCAATCGGCTGAGCGTTCGCGGCGGAATCATTCGCCGGCTTGGGCTCCATCAGCTCGGCCTCGCGCTCTGCAACCTCAGGGAACGCGCCCACCGTGAACAGCAGAACATTCGACAACCCGTCGGGCGATTGAACACGAACCGGATAAACACCGAGCGCTGCTTCGGGGGAGATTTCGACGAGAAACGGCAACTCGCGTCCGCGCGCCATCGAGCTCTTGGGCGGTGAGAGCGCCGTCACGGCACCGGGAATCTTTGTCTCGATCGAGGCATTCTCATCCAGCCCGCGGCCGACTAAAGTCAGCTTCACCGCCTGGCCGCGTTGTCCGCCGCGAGGCTCGATCCGGAGCAGCGCCGGCGCGGCGGCCTGCAGCGCCCATTGCACAAGAATAATCAGGCAAAGGAGTCGAGTCGTCATACTCACCCAGCAATCAGCAATGCGGAAAATGGGGACTGTTCTTCCACCACTTCCGCGATCAGCGATTGAATAAGAACGCGTTGCTATTGACCAAAGCCCACAGCAGATCCTGGGCCTTCGAGGCGCGTCCCGTGCCCTGCCGCAGATACGTCAAAGCCTTATCCATCTCACCCGGCGTTGGCAGGCGGCTCAGCGCCGCGAGATACAACTCCTCCACCAACTCGCGATCAGGTTTGCCGCCCAGAATCGCCTCCGCCACACGGCCCTCGGGGTCAGCGATCGCTTCAGCCAGCGTGGGACCATTGACCAAACTCATCGCCTGCGGCAGACTCATCTCGCTGCGCCGCTCGCACTCGCAAGCCGACTCCCGCTCGGGCCGCCCGAACATGTCGAGGAACCCGCCCTTGCCAACGTGCGGATCGGGCAACTGTTGCGCCGTGAAATCCAGAGGCACTTCCTCGAACTCCGGCCGCGATCCCGTCGCCACCGTAATCGCATCGAGCAGCGACTCAGCCGTCAACCTGCGAGGCACAAACCGCGAAAAGTTCGTCTCGTCCTTGGCGTTCCATTCATTGGCCGCGATGCCGGTCTGATAGGCGCGCGAATTCACAATCGTCCGAATGACGTGCTGCAGGTCATAGCCATTCTTCACGAAGTCATCCGCGAGAGCTTGCAGCAGCGCCTCGTTGACAGGCGGGTTCGAAGCGCGAATGTCATCCACCGGATCGATAATGCCGCGCCCAAAGAAGTAACTCCACAGGCGGTTCGGAATGGCCCTGGCAAAGAACGGATTCTTATCCGAGGTCAGCCACGTGGCTAGTGCCTTGCGGCGGTCTTCCTCTGTGTTCAACGGCGGCGCTCCGGCGCTCGCAATCAGATACTCCGCTTCCACGACCTTGCCGGTCTTGGGATGCTTGACCGTGTTGTCGCTGCGCTTGAGGTAAACGATCTCTTCGTCGCTGTCGAACCCCGGCTTTACCCCGACCGACGCGAAAAACGCGGCAAGCTGGTAGTACTGATTTTGTGTCCAGCGCTCAAACGGATGGTCATGACACTGCGCGCAGGCCATGCGCACGCCGAGGAATAACTGTGTCGTTTTCTCCATCGCCTCCTTCGGGTCTTTGTTCACCCGGAAGAAGTTGGCCGGCGGGTTCTGATAGGTACTGCCGCTCGACGTGATCAAATCGCGCACAACCTCGTCATAGGGCCGGTTCGTTGCGATCTGATCGCGAATCCACTGCCGAAACGCCCAGGTGCCCTTTTCGCCAAGGTACTTGCGATTCGACTGCAGCAGGTCGCCCCACTTCAGCGCCCAATGGTCGACGAACTCGGTGCGCTTCATCAACTCGTCGATCAGGCGGATTCGTTTGAGGCGTGATTTCTCGGGGTCTTCGATAAAGTCGCGGGCTTGCTCGGGTGTGGGCGGTATCCCGATCAAGTCGAGATAGACCCGGCGCACGAACGTGCCGTCATCGGCAACCTCGGATGGCTGGATCTTCAAGCGTTTCAACTTGGCGTCGATGTGTTCGTCAATATAGTTGTGCTGCGAGAGCTGCTTCCACTCAAAGCCCGGGGCGGGATTGAGAATCGTAACCGGCACAATCACGAACTTGCCTTCGTAGCGCACCATCAGCGTCGCCTCGCCGATGCGTTCGCCCTCGACGACGGAACCATCGACGATCTTGGCGGTTGTTTCCTGACTGCTCGCGACCACGGCTTCACGTGTAACGTCTCGCACGGAGCCGTCACCGTAGTGCGCGACGACGAGCATCTGCTGCTTCATACCGGGACGTCCCATGAAAACGTCCGCCGGTATGACTTCGAGCTTCGCGACCGAGTCCGTGGCTTCGTCGCCGAAGGGCGTGCCCTCGGAGATCCACTTAAGAATCGTGTTGTAGTAGCGCGAGCCTTTTTCGATTCGCAGTCCGCCCTCGTGCGGTACGGCCTGTGCGGGCTTTGCGAGCATCAGGCTTTGGGCCGGGTCGGCGCGGTTGAAACGACGCCCGGAAACGTCATAGAGCAGAGCGCGGTAATCGAAATTCGGGTCGTATCCCCGCAGCGAAAGCTTGAAGCCGTTCTTGCCTTTCGCCGATCCGTGGCACGGGCCTGACGTGCAGCCCTGTTTGTTTAAGACCGGCATGATGTCGCGCAGGAAACTGATCTTACGGTCGACCGAAGGTTCGCCGCCCACCTTCACAGGCAACTCGGCCGATTGGCCGCGCGCCGAAACCCGCAGGGTACTCGTGCCTTGGGAAACACCGTGAAGGTATCCGTCTTCCGCCGCTCGAACCGACTCGCCGGTGGCCTCGAAACGCGCCTCGTTCGTCAAGTCGAACGTCTCGCCATCCGCCGTCACACCTGTCACCAGAACGCGGCGTCCCTGTTCCGCCGTCGTCAAACTCAAAGACGAGGGCTCAACGACGAGCTTTACCGGTTGCAACTCGGCACCCAGCCCAACCGCGCTGACCGCTGCCATCAGCCACAAACCGAAACTCGCGGTGAAAAGTCGTTTCCGTGACATAGCGAACTCCATTCCTGTTATCGCGCCTGCGCCATCTTCCTGGATTTCGTAACAGAGATACGTGTGGCGACCGCGTCAATCTTATAGGGCACAAGCTCGGTGGCGCGTCCGGCCAGCACCGACATCGGCGCCAGCTCGATTTCATACTCTCCGGGCGTCGCTGACTCGTCGGCCTTGCACTCCAGCCGATATTCGTCCGGCGCTCCGCTGATCTCCGCCGCCGAGCACTCGACGCCCAAGGGTAGATTGTCGGCCTTCACCGTCACCGGCGACGAGAAGTCCGGCTCGCGATGAAAACCTCCGAGAATCTGCGCGCTGCCGCCACGCGGAATCTCGGTTAACTGTTTGGGCGCTTCGATTCGATATCCTTGCACCACATCGACGACAAGGGCCGGCGCGTAAATGGTCTGTGCCCTGCCGCCGATCTCCGCGTTCACGCTAACGATCAAGTCGAACGTCATCGGCAGAGTGCCCACCGTCGTCACGACCGTGAACTGACCGGATTTCGCGCCTTCTTTGTCCGTCGTGGTCCCGTTCACTCGAATGTTACCCACGGCAGGCGTGTTGCCGACGCTGATGCGGCCCTCAGGGGTGGCGTCACCTTCAAACTCCCAGAGAACCTTAGCCTCCATCCCCTGGATCAAGCGTAGCGTCTGGGGCGTGAGCAGCTTGAGGACAGCTTTTTCGGGTTCAGCCACACGCGCCGGCACGTCCGGGGCCAGCCAAGCCGCCCTCACCGCCTTTTGGCCACGGCCCATCACGCCCGTCTGCATGCCCGGCGCCTGAGCCCGAACGCGAATCGTGCGGCCATCTTCGGTTACGCCCTCGCCCCAAACCGCCAAGGCCAGCTCACGCAGCTCGGCGTCCGGTTTCGGTGTCAATGTGACGACTCCGCGCCGCGAGCTCCGCGATGTCGTCATGCCGCCATCTTCGGCGGGGATGTGTCCGCCGCGCGAATCGACATCGTCAGGCAACCCTTCCACGATCAGGCGGATCGCGCCCACGAAGCCGCGCCGATCGGCGCTCACGTTGACGACGCTGCTGCCGTCTTTGGGAATCGTTACAAACGGCGTCCCCAGTGTGAGTGTGAAGTCCGGGGGCTGCCGCCGCGCCACGATGCGATAGCCGTAATCGAGCCCGCCGCGCCCCAGCAAATCTTCAATGCTGATGCTGACTTCGCTCAGGCCCTCAGGGACCTCAAATCCCAGGTGCGGGTCCCCGAACGTTTCGCCTGCCGACGAGATGATCGATAACGGCTTCTCCGGCTCCTGATCGCCCGCCGACGCCAGCTTCTCCCCGTCCGCGCCGTATAGCGTGAGCAGCCCGTACAAGGCCGATGTTCCGAGCCCCGCCGCCTGCGTCTCGATCATCCACTGCTCGCCCTTGTTGACTTTGAGGCGGTAACGGTCCACTTCGCCCGCAGCGGCAACACGGCCATTCACCACCACCTCAGGCTTCAACTCGTAGGGACCGTTGCCTGTGGGCTCCAGCATTTCATCGCCGTCACCGACAACCATGAGCAAGGGCAGCGGGCCGTTTTCATCCGGCAACCGCAAGGCAGCGAAACCTGCCGCGGTCGCTTCGGGAGAGAGGTCCGGCTTCACCGTCAGCGGCTTATCGAGATTGCCTCCGAGCAAGTGCACGTCTATCGCTTCGCCGCGCTTCCAGCCGAGCGGGAAAACCGCCTCCGCGAACGTATACCGCCCCACGCGCAAGCGATAGAAATTCATCCGCTGCTCGCTGAACCGCGCGTCATGCACCTCAACGAAGAACGCGCCGTCCGCCGGAACCGTCACTTCCGTTCTGGGATCGACGTCAATGCCGCGCGCATCGTTGTTTCGCGCAATCGTGTTGCCCGAGCTATCGCGCACTTCGAGTGTTGCGTCAATCGCCGAGCCGATACGCCGGGCCTCAACCTCAAGCACAACTTTCTCGCCCGCCGCGCCGCTCACTCGGTACCAATCACGGTCCGCTCCCCGCAGCAAGCCGTTCACTGTCGCCGGCAACGTTACTTGTTCCGCGGTTTCCGCCGAATCGTTCGAATACACCTGCCGCATCGTTTCTGATTCAGCTTCGGCCTGTTCCTTAAGCGGACCCACGGTGAACAGCAGCACGTTCGAAATCCCCGCCTTCGTCTCTACGCGAATCGGGTAGGAACCAATCTGCGCATCCTTCGCGATCTCGACCAGCAGCGGCAACTCGCGGCCGGGGCGGTCCGCCGTCAGTTCGGTCAACGCGCCGGGCAGACTCGTCAGGATCCGAACATCATCGGTGAGGTCATAGCCTGTGAGCGTAAGCGTCACCGCCGTGCCTCGCTGCCCTCCCCAAGGCTGCATCATGGTGAGCGAAGGCCCCGCCGCCGAAGCCGTGAGGGCCAACCCGGAGAACAATATCAACAGGCGACGTTTCATTTCGTCAAAAGCCCTTCTAGCGGGCCGACCGCAACCGCCCCTTTTCAAGAGGGACCGGCGAAAACTCCTTCACCTGCTTGCCACTTGCAACATCGAAAACCCGCAACAAGCCATCAAATCCCCCGGCCAGCAACTGCCGGCCGTCGGGAGGAAACTCCAGCACGAAAGCTCCTCCGGCCGGCAACTTGCAACTCGCCACCCGCTCGCCCGACTCGGTGTCGTAGATATTGACGAACTCGGCGATGCCGCCGACTGCGATGCGGCTGCCGTCCTGGCTGAATGCCAGCGCGTGAATCGCGTCCTCCTGCTCATCGAATTTCCGCACGAGCGTCGAGTCATCCGCGATCTTCAACGCTCGCGGCCGGTCCATCATATAGAGGTAAGGCACGCGGTCCGCGCCGCCAATCAACACATAATCACGCCGCGGGTGGCGCGCAATCACGTACAACTCATCGCGCAGGAAGTTGACGTTCTCTAGGAATGCGCCGGTTTGGGCGTCCGCCAGCTTGGCCGCGCGGTCGCGGCCTACCGTGACAACCCGCTTGCCATCAATCCCGAAAATGGCATCGAGCACCCAATCTTCATGATGCCCAGCCTTGAACAACTCCTTGCCCGTCGCGATCTCAATGACCCGCACGCGGTTGTCCGCACCGCCGACCACGACGTGCGTTCCATCCGGCGAAAGCGCGCCGCCAAAGAGCGTGTCAGCGGTTGCCATCACCGAATGCAGTTGCGTCTTCGAAGCGAGGTCCCAAACCTGAACTTCGCCGAAGCGCCCCGGCGTACCGCCCACGGCTACGAGCTTCGTTCCATCGGGCGTGAAAGCGACAGAGTGAATACGGTCGGATCGTCCCAGCAAGCGCGTTTCGATCTTCGAGCCATCGGCCTTGTGAAGCAGAATCTCGCGATACCCGCCGACGGCCAGCAGTTTCCCGTCCGGTGAAAACGCGGCGGCGGTCAGCACGGGCGGCTGATCGTAAGTGGGAGGCTCGGACGGCACTTGCGGCCCTCGCGCAGATTCGGGCGTATCATCCTTGGCGCCCTCGCTCACCCAGCGCCGGAACAGGTCGATCTCACTGTCCGCTAAGGGGTCCTGACCAAACGGCATGCGGGGTTCGCCCGCGCCCGTCAGCAGCGTCACGAGGCGGCTTTCCTCGGCCGCACCCGCGACAAACGACGGCCCTTTGTTTCCGCCCGCCGTGATCGCCTCGTAGGACGTCAAGTCCAGCCCGCCCATCTTGCCTGCCGGTTGATGGCAGCCCTGGCACGAGCGCTCGACAACCGGGCGCAAGTCGTTGTAGTAGCTCACCTGGGCCGATGACACCCCCATCCCCAAGGCGAACAGCAAAACAAGTCCACAGTACTTCATCGTGACCAATTATATCCCTTATATCCCGTGCGACGGTTTTTTGTTGGTGATGGCCGCCCGCGGCGACGCGGCGACGTAGTAGAATCGCGTCAAGTATTTCAGCCCGTCATGTCGCCTAGTTCGGTCAAGTCGCGCTAACCAGAATAGGCGGCAGCGTGCCGCTGAAAATCTCACTAACAGTAGGGTAGGATAGACGACTATGGCTGAACAATAAGAACGCTCCTTCGGTTTCAACACGCGGTCATTGCATGCGGGCCAGCGCCCCGATGCGGCAACCGGCGCGCGGGCTGTCCCGATCTATCAAACGACGTCGTACGTGTTTGAAGATAGCCAGCACGCGGCGGAGCTGTTCGCGTTGCAGCGCTTTGGGAATATCTATACGCGCATCATGAACCCGACGACGGCGGTGCTCGAGGAGCGCATCGCGTCGCTCGAGGGCGGCATCGGCGCGCTGGCGACGGCTAGCGGCCAAGGGGCGCAGCTTTTGGCGGTGAGCAGCCTGTTGCAAGCGGGCGACCATATGGTTTCATCGGCGACGCTCTACGGCGGCACCTACACGCAGTTCGACACCACGTTCCGCCGGCTGGGCTTCGACACGACGTTCGTCGAACCCGATGATCCGAAGAATTTCAAGAAGGCGATCAAAGCCAACACGAAGCTCGTCTACATCGAAACGATCGCCAATCCGCGCATGAACATCGTCGACATTGCGGCCGTCGCCAAGATCGCCCACGACGCCGGGCTGCCGCTTGTCATCGACAATACTTTCGCCACCCCCTACCTGTGCCGGCCGTTCGAGCACGGCGCCGACATTATCGTGCACTCGGCCACCAAGTTTATCGGTGGTCACGGCACCAGCATCGGCGGGCTCGTTGTCGACAGCGGCAAGTTCAATTGGAACAGCGCCAAGTTCCCGCAACTCAGCGAGCCCAGCCCGGGCTACCACGGCATGAAGTTCGCCGAAACCTTTGGCGAGATGGCCTTCATCATCAAGTGCCGCGTCGAAGGATTGCGTGATCTCGGGCCGTGTATGAGCCCGTTCAACGCCTTCCAGTTTCTGCAAGGCCTGGAGACACTCGGCATGCGCATGGACCGGCATTGCTCGAATGCCCTCGCCGCCGCCAAGTTCCTGAAGAAACATAAGTCCGTGACCTGGGTCAATCACCCCGGCATGTCGTCCAGCAAGTACGCGAAACTCGCGAAGCAATACTTACCCAAGGGCTGCGGCGCCATCTTCACTTTCGGGATCAAGGGTGGTCTGGAAGCCGGAAAGAAATTCATCGATTCGCTGCAGCTTCTCTCGCACCTGGCGAATGTCGGAGACGCCAAGAGCCTTGTCATCCACCCGGCTAGTACGACTCACCAGCAGTTGAGCGAGTCAGACCTGAAGGCCGCCGGAGTGACCCCCGACATGGTTCGCCTCTCGATCGGCCTCGAGGACATCGAAGATATCACCTGGGATCTCGATCAGGCTTTGAAAGCGTCGCAGGTACGTTAGGCAGCGGGCACGTTAAGCTGAACCCGGTTTCCTGATGCGGCGGCAAAATCTGGTTTGTAGTCTCTCGACGGGCGGAGTGAGCGCCGGCTCGCCCGTCGCGAGAACCGAGTTTGCAACCCCGTGGGAAGACCGGCTGCGCATTCTCGAAGATTACCGCCGAATCGCGATGGTCGGGCTTTCCTCGAACCCTTACCGCCCGAGCCATTTCGCCGCCCGCTACCTACTGGCGGAGGGATACGACGTGATCCCGGTCAATCCGCGCGAGCAGCAGATTCTGGGCCGCACCTGCTACCCATCGGTGAAGGACATCCCCGGACCTGTCGAGGTTGTCAACATCTTCCGCGCCTCTGAAGACGTACCGCCGATCGTCGAAGAAGCCATCGAGATCGGCGCGAAGGTCGTCTGGACGCAATTCGGTATCATCCACTACGAGGCCGCCAAGCGCGCCCGTGAAGCCGGCCTCGAAGTCGTGATGGATCAATGCATGAAGGTTGAGCACGCCCGCTTTTTCGGACGTCTGAACATGCTGGGTCTCAATAGCGGCGTCGTTTCTTCACGCCGCTGGAGCCCCGCCGCCGGGAAGAAAACTTAGTTTGCGTTTCTCACCAGCCGTTTGCAGCCGCTGTGAATCGCTTCCGGCGGCGAAATCAGACTGATCACCAAGTGACCCTCGCCGGGAAAGTCGAAGAAATGTCCTGGCAGCAGATAGACCCCTTCCTTCTCGATCAGATCGAGCGCCCACTCTTCATCGCCGCGGGTATTGGGAACGCGCAACACGGCATACCAACCCGCCTCCCCTTGCAAACGGCTGCAACGAGAACCGCTCAAAATGTCGTCGAGTTCAGCCAAGTTGCCACGTACGCGCCGCAGTATCCCCTCCTGAACCTTGGCCCGCATCTCGATCAGTGACCGCGCGGCGACCTGTACCGGAGTACTGACGGATAAGTACGTATCGGCGATCACTTCCAATCGGCCGAGTGCTTCATCGCGCAGAGCCGCCGGCCCGCTCACCACGATCCAGCCCAGCTTCATCTGCGGCAGAGCCGACACTTTCGACAGGCCGCTCAACGTGAACGTAAGACACTCCTCAACCGTCACCGTACTCGCCGGGGGACGTGCGCTTTCGCTCCAGGAGTAATCGCGAAAAACCTCATCCACGACCAATGCTATTCCGTGTTCAGCCGCCAGCCGGCGAATCCGCTTGCACTCCCGGTCCCCTAAGTACGAGCCAGTCGGATTGTTCGGCGACACGGCGATCACAGCCCTGGTTCGGTCCGTAACGGAAGATTCCAGGGTGGCGGCGTCCACCGTCCAGCCATGGTCATAGAGCAGTGGGTAGTGCGACAACGTAACGTCATGCAGATCCGCTAGGTATTGAATCAAGGGATAGCTCGGCGCCGGCCCCAACACCTCGTCCCCGGGTTCGGTCAGCAGACGCAACACGAACGCATAAGCCTCGCTCGTGCTGGCCGTCAGGACAATCTGCTCATCTTCGATCGCAATGCCTTGGTCCGCATAGTAGCCGCGCACGGCGGACCGCGCCTCTTCAAGACCACGCGGCTCGGGGCGGTAGTCCGCGATTTCGAGACGCCGCAGCGCATCGAACAGCGCGTCGGCATCCCAGGCGAAGCCGCAACGCGTTGGATTCGATTCCGTCAAATCCAAGATTTCCAGCCCGGCCGCGCGACGCCGGGCCAGGGCCTCGCTCAGGCGATTCGGCGTCCGATTCCAATTCGTGCGAGAAGAAAACATCAGCTCACAACGGCGTCTTTGTAGCGTGGCAGCCGAAAATACCCCTTCGATTTGGTACTGAGGAGCAGACTGCTATCATGACAGAGAATTTGCGCGAGGCCCCTATGAACCCCTTTCGCCGCTTACTTTTCGGCCTGATTCTTGGGGCCCTCTTTTCGCCGGCCGTCTGCCCGCAGCGATCGCAAGACGATCCCAAAAACCAAGAGCAGATGAACTGGCGCGTGATGCGCCCGGTCGTCAGTGGCATGCGCGCGGCAGTGGCCGCAGGCACTCCCTTGTCAAGCGAAGCCGCGATGCGCATTCTGCATGCGCGCGGCAACGCCGTCGACGCCGGTGTGGGCGCTCTGTACGCCGCGTCGGTCTGCGAGTTTTCCCATTTCGGATTCGGTGGCGAAGCCCCCATTCTCATCCGCACCAAGGACGGCGCGGTTCACTCCATCGCAGGTGTCGGCAGCGCCCCCGAGAAGATGACTCTGGAGTTCTTCCGCTCACACCGGCAGGACCCGGAGATCATCCAGGAATCCCGGCGCCGCGGCCGCGATGGCGGCCAAATCCCCTCCTATGGCATCTTGCCCGCCATCGTTCCCGGCATGGTCGACGGCGGACTGCTGGCCTTGCGGGACTTCGGAACAAAATCGTTCCAGGAAATCATCCAACCCGCGCTCGATCTCGCCGACGCCATGCCGCTCGACCACATGCGAGCCTCGTCGATCGCCCAGTCCGTCCGAATCTTCAGGCTCTTTCCTACCTCTCAAAGCGTTTACATGCCCGGCGGACGCATCCCTAGCGTCGGCAGCGTGTTCCACCAACCCGACCTTGCCCGCACGCTGCGCTCCATGGTCGCCGCCGAGCAAAGCGCTCTGGATAAAGGCGCCGGCCGCAAGGCTGCGATCGATGCCGTCCGCGACTATTTCTACCGCGGCGAAATCGCTAAGAAAATCGGTGATTTCTCACGCGACAACGGTGGCCTGCTGCGCTATGAAGACATGGCAAAATTTCGCCTCGAAGTCGAGGCACCCGAGACCACCAACTATCGGGGTTTCGAAGTCTATAAAAGCGGCTTCTATACCCAAGGCCCCATCCTGCTGCAGGCCCTGAACATCCTCGAAGGGTATGACCTTGGCGCCATGGGCTGGAACTCACCCCAGTTCATCCATACTGTCGTCGAAGCCTTAAAGCTCGCCTACGCCGACCGCGATACCTATTACGCCGACCCCAAGTTTTCGAAGATTCCGCCCCAGCTCCTCAGCAAGGAGTACGCCGCTGAACGGCGCGCCATGATTGACCCCGAACACGCTTCGGCGGAATTCCGGCCGGGCCGCTTCGATTCCAAGGAACCGCCGCACCCGGCCTTCTACGCCGGGCAGCTGCGACCGCTCACGGACGCCCTAGCGTCCCATGACACGACGTGCCTGAACATCATCGACAGCGCCGGCGTCATGTTCTCTGTTACGCCCTCCGGCGCCTGGATGCCGTCGGTCATCGCCGCCGACACCGGCATCCCGTTGACACAGCGCGCACAGAGTTTTCTGATGATCCCCGATCACCCGAACGTCGTCGAGCCCGGGAAGCGCCCGCGCATCACCCTCTCGCCCACCCTCGTCACGCGGCAAGGCAGACCCGTCATGGCGCTCTCAACCCCCGGGGGCGACCAGCAGGATCAAGCGCTTCTGCAAGTCATGCTCGCGATCCTCGAGTTTCGGCTGAACCCGCAGGCCGCCGTCGAGGCCCCGCGCTTCCAGACACGCCACATGGTCGCCAGCTTCGACGACCACGCCATGGACGCCAACCTGCTGCTGCTCGATGAGCGTATCCCGGACTCGGTGGAGGAGGCCCTCAAGAAGCTCGGTCATCAGATCGAACGCCGCAACCGTTGGAACAGCGGCTCAGCTCCCGTCGCTGTGCTGCGAACAGCCAATGGCGTGATATCCGCCGGCGCCGATCCCTATGGCTACCGTTACGCCGACGCTTGGTAGCGCCGTCTTCTCAACGCGGCGGGAGGAGCAAACAGTGAAACCTGAAATCGGCCTCGACGACAAGGACCGCCAGGGCGTTATCGATATTCTCAATCAACTACTGGCCGACGAGTACATGCTCTAGGGTTAGCCCGCATTTCTGGCCTCTCAGCTAGCCAATCGCCGCCACCACCGCGTCGGCGAACGTCGAGGTGCTTGCGGTGCCTCCGACGTCGCGCGTCAGCGACTTACCTTCCTTGTAGACGTGCTCGATTGCGGCGCGCAGCCGCTGAGCCGCCTCCGGCTCGTCGATGTGGTCAAGCATCTGCACGGCCGCGCGCATCAGCGCCGTGGGATTCGCGACGTTCTGCCCGGCGATATCGGGCGCGCTTCCATGCACCGCCTCGAAGATCGCGCAGTCATCGCCGAGATTCGCCCCGGGCACCATTCCCAGCCCCCCGACCAGTCCGGCGCAAAGGTCGGAAACGATGTCGCCGTAGAGATTTTCCATCAGCAGAATGTCGAACTGCTCGGGCCGCATCACAAGCTGCATGCAGGTGTTGTCGATGATCAGCTCGTCGTACTCAATCTCCGGGTAGCGTTCCGCCACCTGCCGTGAACAGCGCAGGAACAAGCCGTCACCCAGCTTCATGATGTTCGCCTTGTGAATCGCCGACACCTTCTTGCGCCCGGCCTTCCTGGCGAAGGCAAAGGCGTACTCGGAAATACGCAAACTCGCTTTCTCGGTGATGATCCTCAGGCTCTCGACAACACCTGGCACGACCTCGTGTTCCAGCCCCGAGTACAGCCCCTCAGTGTTCTCGCGGACGACAATGAGATCGAGCCCGCGGTCGGAAAACGGAGTTTTTACGCCCGGCAGCGCCCGCGCGGGGCGGAAGTTTGCATACAGGTCCAAGGTCTTGCGGAGCGAGACGTTCACACTCGAGAACCCTGTGCCGATCGGCGTCGCGATCGGGCCTTTCAAGCCCACCCGGTTTTTGCGCAGCGACGCCAGTACAGATTCCGGCAAGACCTCCCCAGTCTTTTCCAGTGCCACGCTGCCCGCCTCCAAAGACTGCCATTCAATGTCAACGCCCGTGGCTTCGACCGCGCGCACGGTAGCCTGAGTCACTTCGGGGCCGATGCCGTCGCCCGGAAGCAGAGAAATTACATGTTTCATCAAAGAGATTCGTCCTTCCGTATTCAGCATCGCATGAGAGCCCCAAATCCGTCTCGCAGTGTGCGGTCCGCCATCGGCGGAAGCAGCCCAGTATGGTCGATTGCACCCCTCTCTCGTGCGTGTTAGCATCAAGTTTGTTGGAGGCTTGGCACTTCCATCGAGCAGTTATAGCTGTCCTCACGGGGGCGTAGTTCAGTTGGTTAGAACGCCGGCCTGTCACGCCGGAGGCCGCGGGTTCGAGTCCCGTCGCTCCCGCCATTTCCCCGCACTTGTTTCCTATCCAATTCGTGTACCGGCTGGTTGCTCTTCCCACAGCGCCACCTAGCGGTCCCAGGAGTTTCCTATGGCGAACCTCTATCCCTTCCAAGCTCTTCGCTATGCGGAGAAGGCGGGTCCGATCGGTAACCTTGTCACGCAGCCCTACGATAAGATCCCGCCTGACTTGCAGCAGAAGTATTACGATGCGAGCCCTTACAATTTTGTCCGCTTGACGAAAGGCCTCGGCGAGCCGGGGGATAACGACAGCAACAACGTCTACACGCGGGCCGCGGCCGACATGGAAGCCTGGATCCGCGACGAAATCTTGGCCCAGGACGCTGCCCCGGCCTTCTATCCCTACTTCCAGGAATTCGAACACCCTGAGACAGGCGAGCGGCTTGTTCGTCAGGGCTTCATCGGCCTCACTGAAGCCTTGCCGTACGAAAAGAAAGTCGTCTTCGGACATGAACTCACGCATTCGGGGCCAAAGCTCGACCGGCTTCAGCTCACACGCCATACCAAGGCGCACTTCGGGCAGCTATTCGTGCTGTATGACGATCCGGCGCGCTCGGTCGAAGCGTGCCTCGACGAGGCGGCGCTGAAGTCTCCGCTGATCGATGTCAGCGACCACTTCAATGTCCGCCACCGCGTCTGGAAGATCGATGACCCGGCCGCGACGGCGCAGATCCAGGCCCTCATGCGCGACAAGAAGATCCTGATCGCCGACGGCCATCACCGCTACGAAACCGCGCTCGCCTATGCGCGGGAGAACGCGGGCATTCCCGGCGCTGACCGCGTCATGATGACCTTCGTCAACATGCGAGCAGCGGGCTTGGTCGTACTCGCGACACACCGTGTACTGACTGGTTTGGGCGGTTTTCCCGCCGAAGCCTTCCGGCAGAAGGCGAGCCAGTGGTTCGAGATTGAGGGCTTCGCGGCGCCCGAGGAACTGCAAAGGAAGCTCGATTCTTCCCCGGCTGACCAGTCTGCGATCGGCGTGAGCCTGCAAGGCGCGGCCAAGAACTACCTGCTGCAGGCACGTCCCGAGGCTCTCGACGCTGCCTTAGTGGATGCCACGGCCGAGGAGCGAAGCCTCGATGTCGTGGTCCTCCACAAATTATTACTGACAGAAGTGCTCGGTATTTCTGAAGAGGATGTGCGCGAACTGAAGAACATCAGCTACGTCCGGGGCTTCGAAGCGGCCGTCGCCGAAGTCCGCTCCGGCGCGGGTGATATCGCTTTCCTGCTTCGCCCGGTCGACGTCCAAAAGGTCGCGCAGATCTCATTCGCGGGCGGAGTGATGCCTCAGAAGTCGACGGATTTCTATCCCAAGCTGCTGTCGGGACTTACGGTCTATCAAATAGGGTAAGTACGACCCAGGTGATGGTGGCGGCGGACAGGGCGGCGCCCAAGCCGGCCCAGAAAAGTCTCTTGCCGCGCGCTGGATCACGGCGGTTTTCCATCAGTTCATACGCTGCTGGATTCGCAATGTAGATTGTCTCGCTGTCGGGCCCTTCCAGCGCTTTCTTCATCTCGCGCCTGAGATCGGCCGGGACATCGTGCACGGAGCGGAACGCTACTTGTTGACGGGTCTTCGCCACATGCACGGCCGACGTCTTCAATACCCACTTCATGAGATTTTCGTAGCCTTGCGAGGACCGAGCACAGCGGTTTCCACGATGGCCGGTTCCTCAGCCGCAAACTCGGCGACAATCCGAATGAAAGCCAGCGCCGGCCGTGAAAACGCTTTGTCCTTGCGGTAGATCAGCCCCAGGGTGCGGATCATGGGAAGAGGCGCTAGGGGGACGGCCACCAGATCTCCGCGCCCGATCTCCGATTTGGCGTTCGTGACGGCCATAAAACCGACACCGAGCCCGGCGATGATAAATTGCTTGATCATCTCACTCGACTCCAGTTCCATCGAGACGTTCATGTCATCGTCATATAGGTCGAGGTATTCGTCGATTCTGGTTCGAGTGCGGCCGCGCTTGGGCAGCAGCAGCGGATAGCTGACGACCTGCTCGGCCGACACGCTTTCAAGCCCCGCGAGAGGGTGCGACGGAGGTACTAGCAGGCGAATGTCATCGGTGTAAATTTGAGCGGTTTGGAGCCTCCGCTCGCGAACCGGCAGGTGGGTGATGCCGAAATCCACCGAGTTATCGAGCACCGCCTCGACGATGGTCGAACCATAGGAGCGGATCACCTGCAACTGTACATGTGGGAATTGCGACTTGTAGGTCGAGAACACCCGCGGCAGAACGTTGACGCAAGTCGCTTCGTTCGCCGCGATCATCACCTCGCCGCGGGGCACTCGCTCAAGCTCTCTGACAGCATCAAGGGCTGCCCGCTTTGTGTCGAGGATCTTCTGAGCGTAGCCGGCGAAAATTTTGCCGGCCGCTGTCAGCGATATACGGTTGCCGCAGCGCTCGAACAGTTGGGTGTCGAGCTCCTGCTCGACCTGGCGGATCTGAGCGCTAATCGCCGGCTGCGTCCGAAAGCAGGTCTTCGCCGCCTTCGAGAAACTCTTCAGGCGTACAATCTCCAAGAAGGCGTGTAACTGATCGAAATCCATCGAACCTGCATCCCGGCAACCGCACGACCGAGGCGGTGACCGCGAACCCTGGCTAGACTATACCATCGTCCTCGGGCCGCTCCAGGCGTCAGGCGTGGTGCCCGCGGGAGGTCCCGAGATGGCGGCGAATAGCTCGCGTGGTTGTGGGTGCTGACACCCGCCCCTTAGAATGTGAGGTTTCTTCGCGCCGCTTGCGGTGGAAACTCTTTCCCATGAATAAACGAATCTTTTCCGGGATGCAGCCGACGGGCGATTTGCATATCGGCAACTACCTCGGCGCTCTAAAAACCTGGGCACGGATGCAGTATGACTACGAGCCGATCTTCTGCATTGTCGACCAGCACGCGATCACTGTTTATCAAGACCCCGCCGAACTCCAGCGCAAGACCGAGGATGTAGCGGCGCTCTACATCGCGGCCGGCATCGACCCGGAACATTCGGCGATCTTCGTGCAGTCGACCGTGCCGGCGCACGTTGAATTGGCCTGGGTATTCACCTGCATCACACCGTTCGGTTGGCTGAACCGCATGACGCAGTTCAAGGCCAAGTCCGGACAGCAGGAGTCGGTGGGCACGGGTCTGCTCTGCTATCCGGCGTTGATGGCAGCCGACATCCTGCTATATCAAGCCGGGATCGTGCCGGTCGGCGAAGACCAGGCGCAGCACCTGGAGCTGACGCGCGACATCTCGCAGCGTTTTAACGCACTCTACGGCGAAACCTTCGTCGTCCCGGAAACGCGGTTGCCCGTTGTAGGCGCCCGTATCATGGGTCTGGATGAACCGGCGGAAAAGATGAGTAAATCCGCGCCCGGAGCAAACCATGCAGTCGGCCTGCTCGATCCCCCGAACCGCATCAAGAAGCTCATTTCCCGCGCCGTCACCGACTCCAAGCCCGGCGTTGATTTCGAAGATCCCGGTGCGGGCGTGCGCAACCTGCTCAACATCTATCAGGCCTTCGCGGATGTCACGAACGATGAGATGAAAGAGAAATTCGACGGCATGCGATACGGCGACTTCAAGAAAACCGTCGCCGAGATGATCGTGTCCCATCTGGAGCCGATGCAGAAAAAGTATGAGGAGCTGACCGCCGACCGTGACGTCATTCGCGGCATCCTCAAGAAGGGGGCGGAACGAGTCACGCCCATTGCCCACGCAACGATGGACTTGGTGCGGGAGCGAACGGGCCTCTACCGTGGCTAGGAAGTGAGCAACGACTCGGGCATCACCCTTCCTGGTTACTACCGGCTGCTGCGCGACAACGTCAGCTTCCGGCGGCTGTGGTTCGCGCAACTGATTAGCGGCACGGGCGACTGGTTCTACTCGGTTGCGATTTATGATCTGCTTCTAAGCCTGACCGGCTCGGCTCAAGTCGTGGCACTGGCGGCGGTGCTGCAGATCCTGCCGATGTTTATCGCCGGCCCCACGGCGGGCGCCGTGAATGATCGCGTCAGCCGACGCCGCGTGATGCTCTTCGCCGACCTGATCCGCTCGGTGGTCGTACTAGGCATGCTGTTCGTCGCGACCCGCGAGCAGATCTGGATTCTCTACCTATTGCTGGCCTGCGAGGTTTCGACCGCGGCCTTCTTTGAATCCGCCCGCAACGCCATTCTCCCAAATGTCGTTGACCGCGAAGACATCCCAGCCGCCAACGCCGTATCGGCCACGACATGGTCGGTCACCGTGACGGCCGGGGCCGCGATCGGAGGCTTTGCGGTCGCGTATCTGGGCCGCCCGTCGGTCTTCCTGCTCAATTCCAGTTCCTTTCTGCTCTCGGCTTGGTGTATTTACCGCATGTCGGTCCGCGAAACTCACATCGACCCGGACGCCCGTCTTCGCTGGCACGAAGTTTTGGGGTTCGGGCCGACCGTGGAAGGCTTTCGATATGTTGCACGCGACCTGAAGCTGGCCTCGCTGCTCACGCTGAAGTTCGGACTCGGCATCTTGGGCGCACGGCTCGTACTGGTCAGCGTGATCGGCAGCCGTGAGTTCGCCGTCGACGGCCGAGCGGCGCTTGGGATGAGTCTGTTGCTAATTTTTCAGGGCATCGGCTCGTTGATCGGCCCACTCATTGCGGGTCCTCTGGTGGGGAATAACCGCCGCTTCATGCGCTACGGCATTCTCGCCGGATACCTAGCCGCGGCCGTCTCGTACATGGTTTTCAGCCAGTCCTATTCGCTGGGAGTTGCCGCGCTCACAATGGTCGTGGCTCATGCGGGCGGCTCGCTTGTTTGGGTGTTCTCAACGACCCTACTGCACTTCTATACCGAAGACCGCTTTCGGGGGCGGGTCTTCGCGGCGGACTTGGCGCTATTTATGGTTACCGCGTCGGTGGCGGCTTACAGTTGCGGCTGGGCCATCGACCACGCGATCGCGGCCCGTACCGCGGCCCTAGGCGTTGGCTTGGCAATGCTGCTGCCGGCCGCCGCCTGGACCATCAGCATGCGCACGCTTTGGGCGGAAAAACGTACCAGCTAGCCGGCAGCCGAGCCGGGCCATTCAGGCAGGCAAGTCGAAGTTCAGGTTAAGCACACCGCAGGAAGCTCTTGTTCCGGCTAAGCGTGAGGGCTGCTTCGTGGGCTGCAGCCCAAATTCTTTGCGCCTAGCGATGTGTCATGTGTCGATTTGCAGCAGGTCCGCCCGTCGTAAGAGTAGAGAGCCGAAAACCGGACACGATTCCGAGGATAAGTTCTCGATCTGAGTATGCTGGAATGGGCCACGGTTCGATACGCCACCGGAAACTTCCTGGTGGGAGTCTTCATCCGCGAAAGTGAGGCGGATGGACAGGAGCAAAGCCCAGGGAGCACCGACGATGCGGTTCATGCTGATTGTTTACCTGGACGAGGAAGCCGAGACGAGCAAGAGCGATGCCGAACGTGACGAGATGTTCAGACGTTGCTTCGTCCATTCAGCCGAATGGAAACGACAGGGGGTGATGGAGGCCGGCGAGCCTCTTCATCCGACATCGACATCGACGACTGTGCGGGTGCGAGGCGGCAAGACGATCCTCACCGATGGTCCGTTTGCCGAGACCAAGGAACAATTAGGCGGGTATTACATCGTCGATTGCGCAAACGAACAGGATGCCGTGCGTCTCGCCGCCGAGGCGGCCGAGATCCATCGCAACCCTTTTGGCGCGATCGAGGTGCGGCCGATTCTGGAGTTCAGTGCACCCTAGTTTCGTTAGCCGAGGCGTATCCGGCAGCCTCATTCATAAACAAGACGATCAAGGAGAGTAACTCATCATGCGATATATGTTGTTGATCTACGACGCGGAAGCCGCTAGGGCGAAAGCAACACCAGAAGAACAGAAAGCAACCTTCGAGGCCTGGATGGCTTATTCGGCGGAACTGAATGAGAAGGGCGTAAAACTGGCGGGTGAAGCCTTGATGCCGACATCGATGGCGAAAACCGCGCGCATTCGGGACGGAAAGACACTGGCGACCGACGGCCCCTTCGCCGAAACCAAGGAACAGCTGGGCGGTTTCTACATCCTGAACTGCAAAGATCTCGATGAAGCAGTTGCCTGGGCGGCCAAGGCGCCGAACGCGCCTTTCGGCTCGGTGGAAGTGCGGCCGGTGATGGAGTTCGGAGACTAACCCCGCGGCTCGGTCAGGTGGGGGCGGCGGGTTCGCCCCCACCTGACCCGGACGTGCGGAGGTGGCGTGCAAAAGCCTCCAGGAAATGCACCAAACATGGCAGTGGTTACCCGCCGCCGAGTTCTCGGCTACCTTGGTAGCTGTGATGCCGGAGGACGTGCGGACTGTAGTGGAGTCGGTTTTCCGGCGGGAGTCGGGCAAGATCATCGCGGGGCTGATTCGGCGGTTTGGTGATTTCGATATAGCCGAAGAAGCCATGCAGGACGCCATGCTGGCGGCGCTCGATCATTGGGCAACCGAGGGGGCTCCGGGCAATCCGGCGGCTTGGATCACCACAACGGCGCAACGCAAGGCGATCGACCGTCTGCGGCGGAGCCGAACGAGGGATGAGTATCAATCGGCGGCGAACCATGACGCGCCGGCCCCGCTGGATGAAATGGAGAGCCCCTCGCCGTTTCAGGATGACCGTCTGCCGCTCATTTTTACGTGCTGCCATCCGGCCTTGGGGCTCGACGCGCAAGTTGTGCTGACACTACGCACCTTGGGAGGGCTGACGACCCCGGAGATCGCGCGGGCCTTTCTGGTTCCCGAGGCGACCTTGGCCCAACGGCTGGTGCGAGCGAAACGGAAGATTCGCGAAGCGAAGATTCCGTACCGCGTACCCTCTGCCGAGCAGTTGCCGGAGCGGCTTGAGGCCGCTTTGTCAGTTCTCTATTTGATCTTCAACGAAGGGTATTCGGCGACCGCCGGCGATGCGCTGGTGAGGCGCGATTTGGCTTCGGAAGCGATACGATTGACGCGCTTGCTGCTCGAGTTAATGCCTGGACAGCACGATGTGGCGGGCTTGCTGGCGCTGATGTTGTTGCAGGATTCGCGCCGCGCGGCGCGGCTCGATGCGGATGGCGAGCTTGTCGTCCTGGAAGGTCAGGACCGTGACAAGTGGGACCATGGCCAGATCGCGGAAGCACTGCGCCTGCTGGAGGGACTGGGGCGAATCGTGGATCCAGGACCCTATTTGCTGCAAGCGGCCATCGCGGCCGAGCATGCCCGGGCGGCCAAGGCGCAGAAGACGGACTGGAGCCGCATCGCGATTCTGTATGGCGCGTTACAGCGGATTCAGCCTTCCCCTGTGATCGCGTTAAACCGAGCCGTGGCTGTGGCCATGGCGTATGGATACGAACAAGGGTTGGCGCTGATGGATGAGCTGAGGCAGGCGGGTGAGCTCGATCACTATCACCTCTATCATGCGGCGCGCGCCGATCTATTGCGGCGGCTAGGACGGAAGGATGAGGCAGCAGCGGCCTATCGAGTAGCACTGCGCCTCGCGACGAATCAGGCGGAACGGAGGTATTTGGAACGGCGGCTGTCAGACGTGTCAGGTTAGTAACGGACTCAGTGAGTACGTCTGGAAGGGTGTGGCTTGCGGAGCGAAACCGTGTGGTCTTTGCTCCCTCGAAACAAAGAGTATTCCTAGCCTGATTCGAGTTCCGCGCGTGCCGCCGTTTCTGGTCATCGCGGCGATTCTTTCCCTAAAGGTCTGCGCTTGTTCTGTCGAGCGATACGTTGTGCGGGTCCGGCGACCGCCAAGTCGATGTTATTGTGCCGATAGAGAAGTCACTGATGGAAAGAGGGGCTCAATCTGCCGTTGCTTTGGACGAATGTGTTCGGACAAGAGTAGACTGGGCGGCGACCACAGACGCCGAGTACCCCTACCAATCCCGCGTAGGAGCGGTGCCATGGTCGGTTCGGGTAAACGACTTCCCGGCCGAGCCACTCTATACCTTGTTTGTCGACGGCGCTCCGGTCGGAGACCTGGAAGATTGGCCGGAATCGTGGAAGCGTCCCGGTTCCTAGGTTTCGAGTTCCGCTGGATGGCCTGCGGTCGAGCTACCTGACGTCTTTCCCCTCCCGAAATCTCTCGCGCATTTTGGTGTTGAACTGTTCGGTCTCGCCGCGCGGGATGCTCAACGTCTTCCAGCCGCTGGACCGGCAGTACTTGGCCAGGAAGACGATTTGGCCAATGTGGTAGGCGTTGTGGACGAGCTGCCTTTGGACGGCTTTGAGGACGCTGTGAGGTTCGGCCCGGATGAGCACGGTCTTGTCGAGATCGGCTGGCGTGAGGTTTTCCATCGTATCGAACACCAAGCTCCAGCCCCGCTCCCATCGTTCGATGAGAGCTTCGCGTGTTTCCTCTTCCGTGAGAGCGAACTCCTGATCCCGCCGGCGGCCGGGCTTCTCGCCATCCGCCGTGAGGAAGTCGGTCCAGCGAGAGCGCAGGTTGCCGGCGATGTGTTTGACGATCAGGGCGATGGAATTCGATTCGGGGTCGGGCGCGCGGAAGAAGTCCGTGCCGGAGACTTGAGCAATAGCGTCATCAGCGAGTTTCTTGAGACGCCGGAATTCGCGAGTGGCGTCCCGCAGGTAGGTGCTTTCGAGAGGAGTCGGCATGGCTTCGATCGATCACCGCAGGGCGCAGGTTTGCATCGTAACTTCTGCTCGGCCGTATCGCTTGCGCACCGCGCTTCAATGCGTTTCGCCAAAGCCCGCAAGTATTGACGGGTTAGCCAGATTCGTGGGGCTCAGGTGCTTCGAGGCCCGGAATCAGAAGCTGGCGATCCTTCTCAAGTGTGGGCAGGCCCTGGGCGCGCAAGGCTCGCCGCTTGGCGACCCCGCGCCGCCTGGCTTCTCGTGCCGCCTGCCGCAGTTCGTAGCCGGCGAGCCGATCACGGATCACCGCGAGTAGGTCGGCCTTGCGGGGCGGTGGCAGAGGAAGCTTGAGTTGTCGGTCGGCTGATCTCATTACCTGCTAGAACATCTTTGCACAAACCTGGTTTGCTCTACGCGCTGCAACACGGCCACTGTGCGATCGCCGCCGGATCATTTCAGCGGGCGAGCGCCTCGGTATTCGCTAACCTAGAATTTCCATGTCCCTCTCTGGAGCCAACGCCGCTCGCGGTGCCGTCTACCTTGTCGGCGCCGGACCGGGCGACCCTGACCTTGTCACCGTCCGCGGTAAACGGCTCATCGCCGAAGCCGACGTCATCCTGTACGACAATCTGTCCCCCATCTGCCTGCTCGAGGATGCCCGCCCCGACGCCCGCACGATCTATGTCGGCAAGAAGCGCGCCGAGCGCGTCCACACGCAGGACGAAATCAACGAGCTGCTGATCGCCGAAGCACGCGCCGGGCGCATCGTCGTCCGGCTCAAAGGCGGCGACCCCTTTATCTTTGGCCGCGGCGGCGAAGAAGCCGAAGCTCTCGCCGAGGCCGGTATCCGTTTCGAAGTGATCCCCGGCGTCAGCTCCGCGGTCGGCGTGGCGGCCTACGCTGGCATCCCGCTCACACATCGCCGCGAAACCTCTGAAGTCAGCTTCGTCACCGGACACGATGTCGACGCCATCGACTGGTCAAAGTACCGTGCCGGGACGCTCGTCATCTTTATGGGCCTCACAACCCTTGACGCCATCGCGAGCCGACTCATCGCCGCCGGAAGGAGTCCGGAGACACCGGCCGCCGCAGTCCGCTGGGGCACACGCGGCGATCAAGTGACGGTTCAAGGCACGCTCAGCCAACTTGCCGGCGAGGTCAAGCGAACAGGCCTCCGACCGCCCGCCCTCATCGTCGTCGGTGAAGTCGTCGCGCTGCGTTCCAAGCTCAACTGGTTCGAGCGCCTGCCGCTCTTTGGACAGCGCATTGTCGTGACCCGTGCCCGCGATCAGGCCGCGGCCCTCACCAGCCGCCTGCGAGCCCTCAGCGCCGAAGCGATCTCGCTTCCCACCATTGAGATCAGGCCGCCCGAGGACTGGACGCCGCTCGATGAGGCCATCGCGCAACTTGACACTTACGACTGGCTCATCTTCACGAGCGCCAACGGCGTCAACAAGTTCATCGAGCGCCTCGACCAAAGTCCAAGCGACCTGCGTCGCCTGAGCGCCAGGATCTGCGCCATCGGCCCCGCCACCGCCCACCAGGTCGAGGCCCTGCATCTGAAGGTCGACCGGCTGCCGACTGAATACGTCGCCGAAAGCCTACTCGAAGCCTTCGCCGACGAGAATCTGGAAGGTAAACGCATCCTACTGCCGCGCGCCCTCGTCGCCCGTGACCTCATCCCCGCTCAGCTTGAGCAGCGCGGCGCGCGAGTCGATGTTGTCGCCGCCTACCAAACTGTCATTCCCGGCGATACCGCCTCACGCGTGCAACGGCTATTCGGCGCCCCGCGCAAACCTGACTGGATCACCTTCACCAGCTCTTCCACCGTGAGGAACTTCCTCTCCATCTGCCCCAAGGAAGACCTGCAAGGTGTCCGCGTCGCATCGATCGGCCCCATCACTTCCGCCACCGCCCGCGAGCTCGGTCTCCACGTCGACCTGGAAGCCCGCCGCTACAGCGTAGACGGCCTGATCGAAGCGATCCTATCAGCCGTCACATCGACGGTCACGTCGCCGGCAAAAAAATAGCGATGCGGCGACCTACGCTCAAGTCCCGTTCGACCCAAACCAGCTTGTCGCCAACTATGAAAAAATAGGGTCTGCCCACGAGAAAGAAGATCAACTATGTCCGAACAAAGCTTCCGTATTGAAAAAGACAGCATGGGTGAAGTCCGCGTCCCCGCCGACGCCCTCTACGCGGCTCAAACCCAGCGTGCTGTCGACAATTTCCCTGTCAGCGGATTGCGCTTCCCGCGCACCTTCTTGCGCGCCCTCGGTCTCGTCAAGGGCGCGGCCGCCGTCGTCAACCACGAACTTGGCCTGATGGAGGCTGACATGGCGAGAGCCATCGAAGACGCATCCAACGAAGTCGCCAACGGCGAGCACGACGATCAGTTTCCGCTCGACATCTTCCAAACCGGCTCCGGCACCAGCACCAACATGAACGCCAACGAGGTCATCGCGACGCTCGCGACGGCCAAGCTGGGTGCCAAGGTCCACCCCAACGACCACGTCAACATGGGCCAAAGCAGCAACGATGTGATCCCGACCGCCATTCACGTCAGCGCCTATCTCGAAACCGCTGAAACGCTGCTGCCTGGCATCGAACACCTGCGCGACACCATCGACCGCAAGGCCGAGACGCTCGACAACATCGTCAAGACCGGGCGCACGCATCTGATGGACGCGCTGCCGATCCGCTTCAGTCAGGAAATGAGTGGCTGGAGCGGTCAACTGGACCACGCCGCCGCGCGCATTCGCTCTTCGCTGCCGCGCGTCTCGGCCCTGGCTCTGGGCGGAACCGCCATCGGCACCGGCGTCAACGCCCATCCCGAGTTCGGCCCGCGCGTCGCCAAGCGCCTCGCCAGGCTAACCGGTCTGCCGTTTCTCAGCAGCCGCAACTACTTCATGAGCCTCGCCAGCCAGGACGCCATGGTCGAGCTCAGCGGGCAGATCAAGGCCGGCGCCGTGGCTGTCACGAAAATCGCCAACGACCTGCGCTGGATGAACAGCGGTCCGCAAGCCGGCATCGCCGATATCGCACTGCCCTCGCTGCAACCCGGCAGCAGCATCATGCCCGGCAAAGTTAACCCCGTCATACCCGAAGCCGCCGCCATGGTCTGCGCCCAAGTCATCGGCAACGACGCCACCATCACCATCGCGGGACAGTCCGGCAGCTTTCAGTTGAACGTCATGCTGCCTATCATTGCCTACAACATCCTCGAAAGCGCCCGTCTGTTAGGCAACGTCACGCGCCTTTTGGCCGACAAGGCGATCGAAGGATTCAAAGTCAACGAAGCGCGCGTCGCTGAACTCGTCGAGAAGAACCCGATTCTCGTGACCGCCCTCAACCCCGTGATCGGCTACGAAAAAGGAGCCGCCGTCGCCAAACAGGCTTACGCCGAAGGCCGCAAGTTGAAGGATGTCGCTTTGGAACAAACGGACCTTACGCCCGAAGACCTCGACCGTTTGCTCGACCCAAGGAAGATGACCGAAGGCGGTATTGCCGAGTAAGCATCCGCGCAGGGGGCGCCGGTCGGCCAGACCGAAACCGCCCGTTAGTTAGCGGTAAGCTTCGCGGCGGTGGCGGATGGTGGTGATATGGATCGCGTTAAGGTTGGCGGGCTCGAAGAAGATGCGGTAGTCACCACAGCGGAGGCGAAAGTCCGTCCGCGGCGGCTTTAGCTTTTTCACATCCCCGGTGCGGCCGGCTACATATCAATCGATGCAGGAGAGAATCTGCATTGCCGTTTCGCGATCGATAGCCCGCAGGTCGGCGCGTGCTTCCGGCGACCACAGAACGCTGACGCGCTTGGGCGCGTCGCCCTCGTTCACTGGCTCAGTCCGAACTCGCGGCGAATCTCCTCATGAGGGACTCCCTCGCCGCGAGCGAGCGATGCCCGGGCCCGATCGACTGCCGCCGCCGTCTCCGGTGTGACGTCCTGCTCTTCCACGGGAGATCCGGCGAGCGAACGCGCAAGCGGTTCCACCATCACTTCGAGCAGGTTCCGGACGACGTTGACCTTATCGGCGGGCAGCAGATCCAGTAAATCGTGAGCCTGCCGGCGTTCTTGATTCGGTTCCTGTGCCATAACGATCCGCTACGCCTTCCATCTAGACGTCTGTCAAGTGCTCAAGGCGGCCATTGGCGTCGCCAATCGTCTCGGGCTGCACGCCGAGCCGATCGAGCAGCGTCATGTACAGATTCGCCATGGGCGTTTCCATCTTGTAGCGCAGGTGGCGACCGGGATGGAGCAGGCCTCCGGCGCGTCCCGCTACGAGGACGGGCAGGTCGTGGTGTGTGTGCCGGTTTCCGTCGGCGAGCCCGCTGCCATAGACAACGATCGAATTGTCGAGCAACGTGCCATCGCCTTCGGGGATCGAGTCCAGCTTCTCCAAAAAGTAGGAGAACAGCTCCATGTGGTAGTGATTGATCTTGCTGATCTGCGCGATCTTGTATTCGTCGCCCTGGTGGTGCGTGAGCCCGTGGTGAGCTTCCGATACGCCGATCTCGCGGTAGGTGCGGTTGCTGCCTTCGCCGCCCATCATGAACGTTGTGATGCGCGTCTGGTCGGTTTGGAACGCAACCACTTGCAAGTCGTACATCAACTTAACGTGTTCGGCGAAATCGACCGGCACGCCTGACGGCCGGGCCATGCCCGGGTCCACCTGATCAGCCGAAGCCTCCGTCGCCGCGATACGTTTTTCGATCTCGCGCACACCCGTCAGATACTCATCAAGTTTGCGCTGATCGGTCGGACCCAGATCGGCCTGCAGCTGCCGCGTATCCTCACGAACGAAATCGAGAATACTCTTGTTGTAGCGCTGGCGCTTGGCGCGCTCGACTGGATCGTCACTCACTCCGGGCCGCCCAAAGAGCCGCTCGAACACGAGCCGCGGATTCACCTCCGGCGGCATCGGTGTCGTCTCGCTGCGCCAGGAAATGCTGTTGCTATAGGCGCAGCTATAGCCGGAATCGCAGTTCCCAGCCAAGCGGCCATGTTCGGTACCCAATTCGAGGGACGCGAAACGCGTCTGGCCGCCCAGCAGGTTAGCCGCTACCTGATCGACCGAGATACCGTTGTGAATATCAGCGCCATCGGTCTTCCTCGGATGCACGCCGGTGAGGAATGAGGCCGCCGCCCGCGCGTGGTCGCCCGGTCCGTCACCCAGTGCCCGCCCATTGTTGTGGGTCAGCCCGGACATGACCATCACATCGTCACGAAACTTGGCGACCGGTTCGAGCAGCTTCGGCAGGCTCCCGAGGGCACCTTCCACCGCCGGCGTCCAGTCCTCCATGATGATGCCGTTGGGGACATAAGAGAACGCGATCCTGACGGGGGCTTGCGTCGTCAAGCGGCTTGAGGAAGCCGCGAAAGCAGGCCGCATTGCGTCAAGAACGGGAAGAGCAACCGCGGCGCCCATGCCTCTGAGGAGTGTCCGTCTCGAAAGCCGTGCGTGTCGCATCACGATGTCCCTTCCTCGCCCCGCCGCATGCGGAAGGGCTTGCTCTTTACAATCTCTGCTATCAGACGCGAGAACCGATAGTCGTCCTCCGCCAGGGTGCTGACAATGCTATCGACAGTGGACCGGTCAAACCTCTCCAGCCCTCTTCCTAGGGCGTAGGTTAACATTTTTTCCGTCAAACAGCGCGCGAAATCCGCCTTTTGGGCCTTGAGAATTTGCTTGAGTTCGGCGGGCCCCACGAACGATTCGCCACCCGGCAGCACCCCTGACGTATCGAGCGGAAGCCCCCTGTCATCTGTCCGCCAGCGCCCAATCGGGTCGTAGTTTTCCATCCCGAACCCGAGTGCATCCATCTTCTCGTGGCAGGAAGCACAGGCCGGATTGGCGCGGTGCATCTCGAGTTGCTGCCTGAGCGTGCCGCCGGCCACAACTGTCTCTTCGAGTGCCGGTACAGCGGCGGGTGGAGGCGGTGGCGGCGTACCGAGGATACTGTCCAGCAGCCACTTGCCTCGCAGCACCGGCGACGTGCGTGTTGGATACGAGGACAGCAGCAGCACGCTGGCCTGCGTCAGAATGCCGCTACGTTGACTGCCATCAAGGCTCACCCGACGGAACTCCGGACCTTCCACGCCCGCTACTCCGTAGTGCCGCGCCAGACGCTCATTCAAGAACGTGAAGCGGCCGTCCAGAAAGTCGGCCAGCGTGCGGTCTTCGCGCAGCACGGTCTCGAAGAACAACTCGGTTTCGGTGCGAATCGCCGACCGCAGTTCGTCATCGAACTCGGGAAAGATGTCCGGGTCTGGAGAGGCCAATGCGAGATTGCGCAACTCGAGCCACTGCCCCGCGAAGTTTTCGATCAGGGCCTGTGAGCGAGGGTCGGCGAGCATGCGCGTGACTTCCTCTTCGAGTAGTTCGGGCCTCGATAGCTCCAGGCTTGTGGCGCGCTCCAGCAGGCGACCATCTGGCATGCTGCTCCACAGGAAATATGAGAGCCGCGAAGCCAGCTCATAGGGGTCGACTTCATGAATCGCGCCGGGGTCATTCGGATCAGGGTCATGCTCGATCCGGAACAGGAAGTGTGGTGAAACCAGCACCGCCTGCAGGACAAGCCTCATGCCCTGCTCGATCGAATCGCCGTTCTCACGCGCCAAGTCGATGAGCCGCTTGAGCCCATCGATTTCCTCCCGCGCTACCGGTCGCCGATATGCCCGCCGCGCCAGATTCTCGATGACTCGCTCGATGCAACCCGGAGGATAACGCCCGAACTCAGGTTCGCCGCACGTGAAGATCTTCTCGTGGCTTTCCGGGAGCGGCGGCAGCCGGGCGTTGAACGGACCGAGAATCTCAAAGTAGTCGCCAAAGGCCATCCTGCGTGGCTTGTCATACTTTTCGGCCTCATGATCGGGGATCTTTGTGACGTCTACGAGAAAACGCGCCGCCAAAGTATGCGGGCCGCGCGGCAGGTTGAGCGTGACCTCATCAGTGTTCTTGCCGTAGTACTGCGAACGGACCTGAAAGACTTCGACGCGTTCACCGTCGATCGTAAACTCGAACGGCAGCGCCGGCGGCGGTTCCGCCTTCGGCTCCCCCGGCTTGTCCTCAGGCACCTTGCGGCGATCTACCGCACTGACTTTGATCTTGTACTCCGCATCGCGCGGGAAGTCATGGACGACCTCCATCGAGCCTTCCCAAGAGAACTCGATCGCGCCCTTGGCTTCGGCCGTGCGCGGTGCCAGATGCTTCTCGAGCGTGGGCTCAAAGTGCGGCTCGGCGACGATCGCCTTTTCCGCGATGAGTTCCGCGGCGGCCAGATATTTCTCCATCAGCACCGGCGGGAGCGACAGCACGTCGCCGATGTTGTCGAATCCGTAACCGGAGTCGTCCGCCGGAAACCCGTCCGCCGGCCGGAAATCGATGCCCACCAGATCGCGCACCGTGTTGTTGTACTCCTGGCGGTTCAGACGGCGAGCTGTCACGCGGCCCGGATCGCCCGGCCTCGATACGGACGCCTCCGATACGTCCGCATCTGATACTCCGCTGCCGGTTTGCGACTCAAACCAGCGCAGGAAACGATCGACCTCCTCGCGCGCGGGCCTGGGCAGACCCTTCGGCGGCATCAGCTCGGCCCGAACCATCTGGGTCGCGCGATCCCAGAGCGCCGCATCTTGCAATGCCCTCTGGGCATCGGTATAAGCGCCGAGATCGACGCCCCCCATCCGCAGCTCCGAGCTGTGGCAGGCGACGCAGTGAGTCTTCAGAAAAGGTGTGACGTCTTGATCAAAGCCGGCGGCGTTCTCGATCTGAGCGGCCCCCTGAGCAGCCCCACTAGCGACACAGGCAGTCTGCACCGCTAGGGCCAGCGTCATCGCTAAGACAATCCGCGCCAGGACCATAAATTTGCAGGAGTCCCCAGACCCGGCAGGCCGAACTCCCTCCTCAAGGCTAAGATGTGTTCCGCGCCCTGTCAAGAAACACGGCTGCCTGCGCAATCCCCAGGGCGGCCCCGGGGGTAACCGAGGCTCAACCGGCGCGGTTGACTGATCGTTTCGGCCGCAGCTATCATCAAGTTGGCTTTTGCCGCCGTTTAGGGATAGGAAGATTACGAATGGGACCACTTGGCGTACCGGAGATGGTTTTCATCTTCGTGCTGGCCCTCCTTGTGTTTGGGCCCAAGAAGCTGCCTGAACTCGGCCGCACCTTCGGCAAGGGAATGGCGGAATTCCGGCGGGCCTCCAACGAGTTGAAGTCCACCTTCCAAACAGAGATGGACAACATCGAGCGGGAGACGAACCTCAAGGAAACCGCCAACGAGATCAAGACGGAAGTCAACAAGCAGATCAGTTCGAATTATTACGACGACAGCGAAGACGACTATTACAAGTACGACGACACGCCTTCCGATAGCGGGGCCTCGACTTCGAAGACCATAGCAGCGTCTTCAACAGTTGAGACCAGCACAAGCCCCACCATCGATGGCGATTCGAGTGTCGGATCCAGCAACGGCCAAAGCGCCCCGGCCGTTGCTAGCAGTGAACCGAAGCCGGCGGAATCGAGCGCCAAAGCCGGCTCCGAAACCAAAGCCAGTTAAGTAAGACCGAATGAGTTCCGACGATCAAAAATCGCGGGAGAGCCGCGACGGCACCCCTGCGTCCGCCGACGAATCCCGCCCGGACGCCGAGGATCAAACCTCGGACGAAACCGCTGCGCCCAGCGAACCAGAAGAACCCCAAGAGGGGATAGATGCCTCGCCGCCGGAAGCGGCGGGCGACTGCGGGCCAGCCTCCGACGAGCCCTCGGCCGAGAGCGCCGAGTCTCCATCGACGGATGCCGACGCCCCAGCCGAAACGGGCGCGCAGAACGACGATCCGCCCACAGCCACCTATTACGACGACCCCTACCAAGAGTACGAGTACAACTACCAAGAACCGCAGTCCGAGAAGGCCGCCGTCGATACCGCTGAGCCCGAACCCGCCCAGGCGGCGCCTCCTCCTCCACCGCCTCCAGTGGAAGACGAAGACGTCGAGGACGATGACGATCACGAAGAAGGTATGTCGCGCATGTCGTTCCTCGAACACCTCGAGGAACTGCGCACCCGCATCATTCGCGCGCTCATCGGACTCGGCCTGGCCTACGCCATCGCCCTGACCGCCAAAGACTATCTATTCCAGTTGATGCGGCATCCGTTCGATGAGGCTGTCGCGACGATCAAACTAACGTCACCGGACGTTGTGATTCAACTCGTCGCGCTCACGCCCATCGAGCAGTTTCACTTGATCTGGTTCAAGCTCCCGATCCTGGCATCTCTGTTTCTCGCCGCGCCCTGGTGGATGTTACAGGCCTGGTCGTTCATCGCGCCGGGTCTGTATAAGAAAGAGCGCCGCTGGGCCGTGCCGTTCATCATGTCCGGTGGCATCCTCTTCATCCTGGGCGGCGCATTCGGCTATTTCGTGGCGCTCAACTTCGCCTTGGCTTTCTTGCTCGATGTGGGCAGCGCATCGGGCATCGTGCCGATGATTGGCATCAGCTCGTACTCAGACATGTTCATCGGCATCCTGCTCGGCCTGGGCGTGGTGTTCCAGATGCCGATCGTCATCTTCATCTTGACGGCGCTGCGCATTGCCAGCCCGCAGTTCCTGATGAGGAACGTACGGTACGCGATCTTGATCATCTTCGTGATGGCGGCCGTGATCACCCCGACGCCCGACATCTTCAACATGATCACGTTCGCCGCGCCCATGATTCTGTTGTTCTATGTCGGCATCCTGGTCAGCTACCTGTTCCTGCTGCGTCGCGAAGGCCAAAGCCTGCCATGGGGCAAGATCTGGCTGGTAATCTTCATCTTGCTGGCGATCATCGCCGCGATCGTCTTTTACATGTATTCGGAGCTCGGATATCATCTCGTGCGCGAGTTCCCCTGGTTCGTACCCCCGGGCTGATAGCTGGCTGTGGAAAAATGGGGCCTGTAGCCAGCGCCACCGGCATACTGACTCGCTTGCTTGCTGGTTGCGAACCGCGCGAAGCGGACTGTCCTCATTCTTTTCCCCATGTCGCCTCCTTTCACATTCAGCAAGTCCACCGGGCTCTTGCAGCTAGAACCGTGGCTCGATAGGTCGTGGCTCATTCACGGCTTCACGACCCGCCCGGCGGGCGACTTCGCGCGCCCCGCAGCCGCCGTGAAGGCAAGCGCCGGTTGGGGCGCCGCCGGCATGACGCTGGAAGCGGTACACCAGATTCATTCCGCTGACGTGCTTGTCCCGCGTAGCGCTACCGTTCCAAGTGAACGCGCGCCCGCCGACGCCTTGATCAGCAGCGACCCCGGCCGTCTGCTGACGGTCCGAACCGCCGACTGTGTGCCCTTGCTGTTGATCGACGAGAGGCGCCGCGCCGTGGGCGCCGTTCATGCCGGCTGGCGCGGCACCGCGCAGCAAATCGCGCAACACGCGGTCGCGGAAATGCACCGCAACTTCGGCTCCCGCCCCGCCGACCTGGAGGCGGCCATCGGCCCCGCGATCGGCGTCTGCTGTTATGAAGTGGGCCCCGACGTCGCCGCTCAGTTTCCCCCGAGCAGTATCCGCTCCGCGCAACCACACCCGCATCTCGATCTCATCGCCGAAAACCGCCGACAGCTCCTTGATTCCGGTGTCGCCGGGCAAGGAATCCACGCCGCCACCCTTTGTACGCGCTGCGATTCCGAACTCTTTCATTCCCACCGCCGCGACGGCGACGCCGCGGGCAGAATGCTCGCCCTAGTAGGTATTCGGGCGCTGTAGCAGCGGGGAACGGGCAACACAGAACAGGGGCAGCAAGGATCTCAGTCTCGATCTCCGCCGCCTTTGACTTTCGCGGCCACTCATCCAATCACAGCGAGCGCCAAGCTCCCAGAGCAGCCGCTTGCCGGCTTGTGAATTCGGCGGGTAGCTTCGTGAATTCCTAGGCGCCGATCATGATCCGTCCACCGCTGACCGGGAGGGTCTGCCCGGTGATGAATCGCGACAAATCGGACAGCAGGAAGTAGACGGCATCGGCGATATCCTCGGGCTGACCAAGGCGACCCAGGGGTGTGTCGGCGACGATCTATGCCGCGCGCTCGGAACCCAGTGTCGCGCCCATCTCCGTTTCGATTAAGCCGGGAGCAATGCAATTGATCCGGACATCGGGCGCGAATGCCTCCGCGCAGCATCGAACCATCGCATGTAGCGCCGCTTTGCTCGAGGCATAGTGAATCTGCATCTTTCGCGGCCGCAGGGCCGCCACCGACGAGATGCAAACGATGCGGCCGTACTCGCGGCGGAGCATCTCATCCTTGACAGCCATGACGGTCAAGAATGCGCCATCGAGATTGATCGACATCGTTTTGCGCCAAGTCGCCCAGGAGATTTCTTGGTGGGATTCGAGGATGCTGATCCCGGCGTTTGCGACAAGCAGGTCGATCGGCCCGAGTGCATCGCGGGCACGAGCCGCCATATCAGTCACCGCAGCGGGATCAGAAACGTCGGCCTTTACGAGAACGCAGCGAACACCCAGCCGCTCGACAAGCAGCTTCGCCTCTTCCGCCTCGCGATCGCGGCTCAGATAATTGATGGCGATATCGGCCCCGTGCCGCGCCAGCTTGAGGGCCGTGGCTCGCCCAATGCCTCGGGAGCCACCAGTGATTAAGGCTGTCTTTCCCGCAAAGTCCTTGTCCGCCAAACACTCCTCCTACTTGCCGCCGCGCGGCTCCACTTGCACACCATCCGCAATCGCATCATCGGGATGCGTAATCACCATGTCGCCTTCCTGTAAGCCCGACAAGACCTCGGCGATCAGACCACTGCGTTTGCCGAGTTCAACCGACTTGCGCAGCGCCAAGCCGTCCGCCAACGTGAAGACACCCCAACCGGCGCCCTCACGAAACAAGGTGCTGCTCGGAACCTGAAGCACGTTTTCGCCCTCCCACAGGATGAAACGCGCCTCGACTCGATAGCCGTCGCCCAGCCGCGCCCATTCTTCAGGCGGCGAGGTAATGTCGACGATCACCAGTATTCTTTGCTCTTCGACGCCCAGCGCCGAGATCTTCGTGAAACCGGTCGGCTCGACAACTCGCACGCGGCCTTCCAGTGGACGCTCTCCGCCCCACCGCTCGAACAACACGCTGGTGCCGGGCGCCACCTTCACGGCGTCGGCCGAAAGCAACTCCACCACGACTTCGAGTCCATGGGAATTGCCGATTTCAACCAGGGTGTCGCCGGGATTCACAACGCCTTCACTCTCATGAATAATCTTCAGAATTCTGCCCCCGACCGGCGCGCGGACCGAGATCGTTTCGGCAGACTGCTGAGACCGCGGCGCGGCGGAGTGTTGCAGAGCTGTCCGAGCCGCCTCTAACTGATGCTGCGCCACCTCGACAGCGAAGCGCGCCGCGCGAGCCTGGGCTCGGCTTCGTTGCGCACCGGATTCGGCCTCGTTGAGGTCTTCGTCCGAGATGGTTCCCGCCGCGTGTAACTCTTGCCGTCGCTTGAGCTGGGTTTCCCAGCGGCGGGCCTCCGCCTCGGCAGCTTCTAAGTCCTGCTGGGCCTGTTTCAAGGACGCTTCCGCCGCTGCCACGCGGGCCTCCGCTTCAGCACGGCTGCGAGGGTCCAGCACAGTCGCCCGCGGAGGATCGAGATTCAGTAGCGCCTGGCCGCGCTTCACAACGTCGCCCACATCCCATTTCAGACGCCTCGCAAATCCCGCCACCGGAGCCGACACGACGAAGCGGTCCACCACGCGTGTCTTCCCTTCCTCCTCGATCGACACCTGCAACGGACCCCGCTCGACCCGTACTGTCTCGACCGGGATCGGGCGCGGCATGAAACCCCACACGATCGCCGCCACGATGGCCCCGCCCACAACGAGCCAGGTCAGGATGCGCTTCAGCTTCATCTCCTACTCTTTCGTCTTCAACACAGCCACCAGATCCAAATGGTTGAGCTCACGCCGCACTAGCATCGCCGAGATGACTGACGCGACCAGCACGACCGTCGCCGCAAAGGCGTAAGTGCTCGGCGCGATCACGAACGGGAAACGGAATAGGTCGGTCTCCAGCGACTTCACGACGTATCCACAGAACAAACCACCGATAGCGTAACCCATCGGAATCGCAATCAGCGTGAGAACCGCCAGCTCCCCCAGCAAGATAAATGAGATCTCGCCGCGCGTGAACCCCAGCACGCGCAAGCTCGCCAACTCCCGGCCTTTCTCCGATAAAGCAACTCGTGCGCTGTTGTAGACGACGCCAAAGGCAATCGTCCCCGCAAAGAATGTCAGAAAGAACGTGAACGTCAGCAATTGCTCGGCCATCGTTTCATTGAAGTTCTTGAGCATCTTCTTGCGCACACTGACGCCGGCCACTCGCGGCGCTTCTTTCAGTGACGAATAGATCGCAGTCTCGTGAAGCGAATCCGCCGCCAGGTAGACGCCTGAAATTGCTCTACCTTCCCGCATCAAACGATTAAGCGCATCGATATCCATGTAGGCCGAAACTCCCACATACTGCGTCACTAACCCGGCAACCGTCACTTCGCGTACCGGGCGGCCGCCTTCGAGGACTTCGACGGTAAGATTGTCACCCGGACCTACCTGCAAGAATTTCGCTAGGAAGTCGGTCAGCAGAATGCCCGATGGCGGCATCGCGATCGGCCGCAAATCCACATCGAGCACGCGATACAGGTCGCCCTCGGGTTCTACACCCTGAATAGATGTCCGATAGTCGCGGTTTTCCGAACGGAGGCGCACCGGCACGGCCCGAAAAACCTCACCGTGCTCAACACCGGGCAGACTCTCCAGCTCATGCAAGATCCGCCGCGACGTAGGCTCGACGAAGATGACCGCCAAGTCGTCGCGCTGCATCAGCCCGAACTGGATGCGCACCATCGCCGCGACCGTGTCGCTGAAGAAGAATCCAACCATTAGAATCGCGCACGACATTGCGATGCCGGTGGCCGTGAGCAGCGATTTCAAGGGTCGGCGCTCGATGTTTCGTACGACCATACGCGCCGGCTGTGAAAGCCACCGGCGGGCCCCGAAGCGCTCGACAATGCTCACCCTGTACTTCGCCGGAGGCTCGGGACGCATCGCTTGGGCCGGGGGTTGTCCCGCCGCCTGGCGAACTGAATACAAGGTCCCCGTAAGGCCCGCGCCCACGCTCACCATGGCGGCGGAGATCACAACATACGGTTCGAGTACATAGTGCAAGAACGGGAAGCGGTAGAACTCCATGTACATCCCGCTAAGCCCTTGACCAAAACGGACGCCCGCCGCGACTCCCCCGACAACGCCGATGCCGACGATGGCCAGCACGAGTTTCACGTAGTGGAACCCAATGGCAGCGCTGCTGTAGCCGAAGGCCTTGAGCGTCGCCACCTGCTCCCGCTCGGTACGAATGAGCCGGGTGATAACAACGTTCAGCAAGAACGCCGCCACTCCCAAGAAGATCACGGGATAAATCGTCGCCATCTGCTCCAGCTGCCGAAACTCCTCCGACAGATAGCGATGAGAAACCTGGTCCGTGCGGCCATACGCACCCAAACCCCCGTAGCGTCTGATCACATCGTCGACGCGGTCCAGCACTTCCTCCAGTTGCGCATCGGCCGTTAGCGTGAACGCGGCGTCGTTGAACGCTTCCTTCATGTCAAAGGCGGCTTCCAGCGGTGTCCGTGCCATCCACATGATGCCGTAGCTGGCGAAATCCGGAATGAAATCGCCAGGTGCAATCGGGAAAACATACTCTGGCGACAGAGCTATGCCCACGATCCTCAGCCGTTTTCGCCTACCGTTCACGACGGTGGTAATCCGGTCCCCCGGCACGAACCCGTGCGCCTTCGCGAACGACTCATGGACGATGACCTCGTCATCCCGCGCCGAATCCACGAGCCGGCCTCGCCGCGGATACAGTTGATTCAGTAGCGGTTGACCATGATCGGGAATCGATACGAGTTGCCCGCGGATCGGGTCTGAATATCCTTCCACCTCGATGGTGGCCGGCGCAATCACACGGGTCTGAACCACATCGGTCCCTGGAATCTCCTCCAGCCGCAGGCGCAGGCTCTCCGGCGCGCGCTTCATTGAAGCGAAAGCCTCCGCGAACCGAAAGTCGCCGTAGTACACCGCTTGCGTCGCCTTGAGCGAGTCCAACGTACTCAACGACATCACGAACGTCGCTCCCCCGCTCGTAATTACAAGGGCGATCGCCAACGCCTGGCCTTTGAGCGCCCAAAGGTCGCGAACCAGTTTGCGGTTGAGGGCCGTCATCTTGCTACCAGTGCAACTCTTTCGCGGGCTTCTTATGGGCGTTGCGTTCAATTTGCACGATATAGCCGTCACTGAGTTGAATCACACGATCGGCCATGGCGGCAATGTCGGCGTTATGCGTAATCACGGCTGTCGTCGTACCAAGTTCCCGATTCGCACGTTCAAGCGCTTCGAGCACGACGATGCCTGTTTTCGAGTCCAGCGCGCCTGTAGGTTCGTCGCACAAAAGTACGGCCGGATTCTTTGCGACGGCGCGAGCGATCGCGACCCGCTGCTGCTCTCCGCCGGAGAGCTGGGCGGGAAAATGATTCATGCGATCCTTCAATCCGACGACCGCCAAAGCGTCCTCGGGTTTCATCGGATCGCGCGCGATTTCAGTAACAGCCGCCACGTTTTCGAGTGCTGTCAGACTCGGTATCAAGTTGTAGAACTGGAAAACGAAGCCGACATGGTAGCGGCGATATTCGGTGAGTTCCCGGTCATTGGCGCGGGTCAGATCTTTGCCGTGGTAGCTGACTTTCCCGCTCGTCGCGGTGTCGAGTCCGCCAAGGATATTTAGCAGCGTCGACTTACCGCTGCCAGACGGCCCGAGAAATACGACGAGTTCGCCGGAGTAAAGTTCCAGGTCCACGCCACGCAGGGCATGCACTTGCACTTCGCCCATGTCATAGATCTTCGTAAGCCCTCGCGCCTCGAAGACCACACCGGGATGCGTACCGTTCTGTACGGCGGCCACTACCCTAACGATCGCGAGCGGATGGCTTAGGTGTCAACGTGCGCCGCCGCGATCGACTTGCGAGGCCACAGCACCGCGAACCACAGTAGGGCGACACCGAAGCCCTGTAGGGCGGTAATCTCGGTACCGAGAAACGCCCAGTTCAGCATGGCGGCTGTAGCGGGAAAGCACAGTTCGCCGATGGTCGCCAGGGAAGCCGGTGTCCGCGCCAAGCCCCGGTAGTAGATCATCAGACTGAGAAATCCCGGCAGTAAGGCCATCAAGACCAGCCGCCCCCAGTGCTGCACTTCAGGCAGACCGGCGCCGCCACTCGAACCGCCGGCCAGCGTCAAGACCCACAGCAGCGGCAGGGCGATCGTCACCCGCAGAGCCGTGAGCAGCGTCGGCGAGACGACGGGCATGACGTACCGGCCGACAACCGTACAAGAGCCCCAAATCGCCGCCGCCCCGACGGCCCACAAAGCCGCGGCTCTATCGCCATCGCCCAGCCCGCCCCAACTCGTGAGACCGCCGAACGAAATCAAGTAGGCAGCGAAGAGCGCGACACCAAGCCGCAACCAAAAGCCCGCCCGCAGAGGTTCCCTCTCGCCTAGCCACCAGCTTGCCAGCGCCACGGCGAAGAGAGGTTGCAGCTTCTGCAGGAAGACGGCGCTCGTCGGATTCCCCAGCTTAACCGCCTGGGTGTAGAAAATTGTTCCCAGCGCCGACCCTCCCCAGGCGATCCAAAGCAGCGCGCCCCAACAGGCAAAGCCCAAGCCCGACAGCAAGCGCCGATTGAAAACGAGATACGGGACGAAGATCACGGAGAGCAGCGCGTGCTCGTAGAAAACAATCGTGCTGCTCGAAAGCTCGCCCGTCAACGGCCTGCGCAAAACCGTGTCCAGACCCCACAAACTCGCGCCCAAAGCTATCAGTGGCAACCCCGAGCGCTGCGGGCTCTGGCCCGTTACCTGCGATGGCACGAGTCAAACATTGTAGAATACGCTGGCTACCAAGGACCTACAATGCCGCTATCAATAGCAATCGTCGCCGGTACGGGCAGTCTCGGGCTGGGACTGGCCCTGCGCTGGGCTCAGGCGGGTGAAAAAGTTTTACTGGGCTCCCGAACGCTCGATAAAGCACGCTCCGCGGCGGACCGCGTGAGGGAGGCCGTGCCGGGGTGTGACGTGGAAGCGCTGCTCTATGCCGATGCCGTCCAACAAGCGCCCGTGGTCGTGTTGGCGCTTCCGCTCGCAGCGCGTATCGCGACGCTGAAGCTTCTCAAGAACTACTGGCAGGCCGACGCGGTGCTGGTCGAGACCGCCGTGCCGCTCGAACGCGCCGTCGGCGGTCGTCTTTCCCATATTCTGCCGCTGTGGGAAGGCTCCGCCGCCGAGCAATCCGCCCGTTATGTTCCGGATACGGTTCGCGTGACGGCAGCCCTGCACAGCGTCAGCGCCAAGTCGCTGCATGATATTGAACAGCCTGTGAAATCGGATGTGCTCGTTGTCGGCGACGACCGCGAGGCGCGCCGCATTACGGCGAGTTTGATCAGCAATATTCCGGGGGCGCGGACCATTGATGCCGGACCGCTCGAAAACGCCCGCTACGCCGAGCACTTGGCAGCCTTACTCATCGCCCTGAACCTGCGACATGAGGTGGAATCGAGCGGCGTTCGTTTCACAGGCCTGCCGGACTTTGAGGATGGCGCGTAGATGTTTGAGCGGGTTACTGTGTTAGCGGGAGGTGTTGGGGCAGCCCGTTTTCTCGAAGGTTTGACTCAGGTTGTCCCGCCGGAAAGCATCACCGTGATCGGGAACACCGGCGATGATGTCGAACTGCATGGCCTCACAATCTGTCCCGACCTTGACACGGTTACGTATATGCTGGCCGGGCTCGCGGATCAAGAGCGCGGCTGGGGATTGGCGAATGAGACTTTCCACGCGCTCGAATCGCTCAAACGCTTTACCAACGAGACGTGGTTTCAACTGGGCGACCGCGATCTCGCAACGCACATCTTCCGCGGCTCGTTGCTTCGCGGCGGTTTCCCTTTGTCCGAAGTTACCGCGCGGATCGTCCGTTCGTTGGGGGTGCGCTCGACGATCCTGCCGATGAGCGACAATCCCGTCCGGACCTGGCTTGAGACCGACGCGGGCCAGCTCGATTTCCAGACATATTTCGTGAAGCATCGTGCCGAGCCGGTGGTCCGAAGCGTGGACTTTGTGGGTGCCGCGCAAGCCGCGCCCGCGCCCGGTGTACTGGAAGCGATCGCGCAGGCGGACGCCGTCATCCTCGCCCCTAGCAATCCCGTCATCAGCATCGGCCCGATCCTGGCGGTTCCCGGCATTCGCGAAGCACTACACGAGACTTCCGCCCGTGTTCTCGCGATCAGCCCCATCATCGGCGGCAAGGCCATCAAGGGGCCTGCCGCGGCGATGCTAAACAGCCTGGGATACGGCGCTTCGGCAAGCGCCGTCGCAAATCTCTACCGCGATTTTGCTGACGTGTTCATCCTCGACGAAACGGACCGCGATCTCCGGCCCGCGGTCGAGGAGCTTGGCATGCGGACGGTTGTTTGCCCGACGATCATGAAGGGCTTACCAGAAAAAATCGCTCTCGCCCAGGCCGTCCTAGAGGCTGCGAGCTCGTGATCGTTGGCGTATTACCGGTTAAGTCGCCAGCGGATTCGATGAGCCGCCTCAGCGCGCTACTGTCGCCGGCTGAGCGGGAAGAGCTTGCCCGCTGTCTGGCCCTCAAAGCGCTCGAAACATTGACCGCGGTGTCTCTGCTCGACCGGCTCATCGTCGTCGCCAACGACGCAGGTATCATCGCCGCCGCCCGCCATGCCGGCGCCCATGTACTCGAAGAGGCAGTCCAACTGGGCCACACTCAGTCGGCTGAAAACGGAATCGCGATGGCCGCCGGCCTGGGTGCGACCACCGTTCTTTGCGCGCCTATCGATGTCCCGCTGGCGACCGCGGATGACTACACGCGGCTTCTGGAGGCTGCGTCACGGCTTCCCTCGCCTGCACTGGTCATTGTCCCGTCGGCTGACGGCAGCGGGACGAACGCCCTCGTTCGCAAACCTCCCGAGGTGATTGTGGGCCAATTCGGCCCCGGTAGTTTTCAAAAGCACACGAGTTCGGCCCGTGCGGCCGGCGCTCAGGTCGACGTACAGCGGCCCCTGGGGATCACCTTGGATCTCGATACTCCTGAAGATCTGCTCGCAATCGAAGCTCCGGCAGGAACGAGTAACGACGTCCTCGATTACCTTTTCAGTATTGACGCTTTCGAGCGGGCCCGGGCCGCAATAGCGACTCCGCAGGCAGCCCGTCTTTGACTTCCACCGTGACCCTCCCACTGAAACTTACCTTGACGCCGCTCAGGACCCTTCCCGAGTTTCGTCCCGGCGACAAGCTGACCGACGAGATCCTCTCCGCCGCCCAACGCGAGAATCACACCTGGACAAGCAACACCGTCATCGTCATCGCTCAAAAAGTAGTTTCCAAGGTCGAAGGTCGGATCATCGACTTGAGGACCATCGAGCCTTCCGCCAAAGCTCTTCGCTTTGCCGAGGACTTCGACAAAGACCCTCGCCTTGTCGAGCTCGTTCTGCGGGAGTCCCGGCGAATCGTCCGCATGGAGCGCGGCGTTATCATCAGCGAAACTCATCACGGCTTCATCTGCGCCAATGCCGGCGTGGATCGATCGAACGTCGAAGATCAGCAGTCCGCCATCCTGTTGCCAGAAGACCCCGACGCCTCGGCCCGCGCCATCCGCGAAACGCTCAGCACCGAAAGCGGTGTCAACTGCGGTGTCATCATCAGCGATTCTTTCGGCCGGCCTTGGCGCGTGGGACAAGTCGATGTCGCCATCGGCGTCGCCGGGCTCGCCCCGCTTGATGACCGCCGAGGCTCCGCCGACCGCCACGGCCGCCCCCTTGCGGCAACCTGCATCGCTGTGGCCGATGAACTCGCCTGCGCCGCGGGCCTGCTCATGCAAAAAGATGTCGGACAGCCCGTTGTGCTCATTGAAGGCTACGCCCCGCGGAGTGACCCAGGGACAGGCCGCGATCTGCTACGGGCGTCAGAGAGCGATCTTTTCCGCTAGCGAGAAGCGAATCGTGCCGAGTATTGAAGGAACTTCATTGGGTCACCTCAGCTTCGTTTCAATCGTAACCCCGGCTGCCGCGGGGAATCCCGTCGGTGCACATACTTCTCTTTCTACAGCGCGGACCGTAGTCCCAAGTGCTGCTCGAAGGGTAGAAAGTCCTGATCGTCATGCAGTAACGGGAGGTTGTGGATGATGCAAAACGTCGCGATAAGGGAGTCAATCGCTTTCCGAATCGTGATGCCTCGCTTTTTCAGGAGCCGGTGGTGCTCTGCACTCTCGATCGCCACCGTCCGGCCCATCATGTCCCGATACTCGAGCGAGGTGAGAAGCGACTTGGCGGTACGATGGTCTTTGTCGGAGCGAAATCCCTGCAGGACCTCGGCTAAGATCAAATCGCCGACGACGATGATCTCTTCGGATAGCAGAGCATCGAGCCGCTCCAGCGCAGGAGACGAATCACAGTTGGAGAAATAGCGAATCCAGACACTGGAATCGACAACCGTCACGTCCGGCTCGCTCGCATGCTATCGAAGTCCCCTTCCCACTTGAGCTTGCCTCGAAATCGCCGGATGCGTTCCTGTCGCTTGATCTGAAGCAGCGTCTTGAGGCCTAACTCCACCGCTTCGCGCTTTGTTTGAACTCCCGTTGCGCGCAAAACCGCGCTCATCAACTCATCGTCGATAACAATGTTCGTTCTCATGGGCCAAGCCTTTCCGATGTGTACGATTTATCAATACTATACACATCGAACGATCGGCCCGTGTACTTCGGTCTTGCCAACGCTGCTTCCGGCGGGATTTCACACCCACAAAACATCGGCTGCCCAGAACACAAAGAACAAAACGCTCACGAATCCATTCACGGTGAAGAATGCCGCGTTCACCCGGGACAAATCGTCCGCCCTCACCAGGCTGTGTTCATACACCAGCAAAGCCGCCACAACCGCGATGCCCGCCACACTCAGTCCGCCTAAGCCGAGCACCCGCGAGAGCCAAACCAGCAATCCAATCATCGCAACGTGCAGTCCGCGCGAAACCAGCAGCGAGTTCCGTATGCCCAACCTGGCGGGGACGCTATGCAGCCCCACCTCGCGGTCAAAATCATGATCCTGGCAGGAGTAGATGATGTCGAACCCCGCTGTCCAAAGCGTTACAGCCGCGGCAAGCAGCAGGATCGGCCAATCGAGTGATCCGCGAATCGCAATCCAGGCCGCCGCTGGCGCGATACCCAGCGCGAACCCGAGCACGAGGTGGGAAAAAACGGTGAAGCGTTTGGTGTATGAGTAGCCCAGTACAATCGCCAACGCCACCGGCGACAGCCTGAAGCAGAGCGGGTTCAACATGTAGGCCGCGAACATCAGCGCCCCGGACCAGAAAGCGACAAACACCCACGTAAACGACTTCGAAATCACACCGGCCGGAATCTCCCGCATCCGAGTTCGCGGGTTCGCGGCGTCAATTTCGGCGTCAGCCACGCGATTGAACGCCATCGCCGCCGACCGCGCCGCCACCATCGCGACGACAATCCAAGCGAACTTCGCGGCGACGTCTGCCCAAGCCAGCCCGCTTCCCCGCGCCGCCAGTACCGCCGCCGTCAGAGCAAACGGCAACGCAAATACGGAGTGCTCGAACTTGATCATCTTGAGCACGGTGCGAATCTTGGAGAACAGTTCTAATGACACGATTCCCGATTACCTTTTGGCATCCGTCAAGATGCCGCTGTAGCGGCCATCCCCGGGGCGCCCTCCGAATATCAGCCAAGCCAGGGCGACGGGCTGCAGTGACCAGGGGCCGATCAACTGGTCCGCGCAAATGACTGCTTCGGAATTCTTCCCGAATTCATAGAACTCGGGTTGCTCAGGCGGGAGCTTTTTCTTTCGAGTGAGGTAGGGTTCAACGTAGGGATTCTGTCTTCGTGCCACGTCAAGTGCTTGGGCGGCCGCATCAAAGTCGCGCAGGGAATAGTAGATCAGTACGGCGCTCCAGTTCCAGATTGCGCCGGCCTCCTCCGGGTAACGATTCAACAAGTCCAACGCCTGCTCCAGATGGTCCGTCATGAGGTAAGTCTCCATCAGATCAAAGCGGGCGCCCATGTTGTCACCTGGGCAGAGTTCCAGCATCTCTTCGAGATGTCGCATCGCCTCGATAGGGCGTCGGGCATTGAGCAGCTCGTCCACAAGACCCTTCTTTGCTCTCATGTAAGGCCGCGTCTCCAGCATGCCCCAGAAGTGTCCTTTGTTCTCGGCAAAGAAGTCCGCCCCCAGAAGCTTTTCCGCCACTTTGACCGCCTCTTCGAACAGGAGAAGACGCTTCGTGGGCGACCGCGTCAGCTCAGCGACAATAGTGAGGGCGTCCACGCAGTCTGGGTGGACTTTGAGGGCTTCACGGGCAAGGCGCGACGCCTGCTTATCGGAAGGCGCTTCCATCGCGTCATAGGCAAGCTGCTGAGCGAGGTAGCGCGGATCATCATTCTCGGGTTCATCGAACTCGTCGAGACTCATCCCGGTCGCCTGCTCCATAAAAGCGTTTGCTGCGTCGAGAGAAACGAAACCTTGTTTGTCGAAAAGCGCTTTGAGCCCGGCCATTGTCCGCTCCATGTCGGCGCGGCTCGGCGGTAGTGGCAAGCTGGTCAACTCCTTGCCCCCAGCACCCTGCTGCGCTGTTCGCAAAGAAGCGGCCGACTGGGGGTCTGGTGCTGTCCGGTGGGTGTGTTTGGATCGGGCGGGTTTGTTGTCTCCGCGCTCGCTCTTCTTAGTTCGTTTGCTCACTGGGCCTCCTCCATTTTTCCGCGATGTCCGCCGCCGCCGCCGCCGACCGAAAGTCCTCCGAGCATACCGGAACCCACGCTTGCAAATCCATCCCGGCTTGGCTGGATGCGATATGCTCGTTTTCTCAAGACGGCCATGAAAATCCACGCCATCTCGTTGTCGCCCATGTCAGAGGCGCAGAAGGGCCGCCTTCATGCCCTCGGCGAACTACGGTATCACGATGCCGTGCTCGGCGACCCCGGTGTCGGCCGTCTTTGTCAGGGCGCCGAGATCCTCGTCATCACGCCGCGCCTTCCGATCGACATCGTTCCCCACCTTGACGTTTGCCGCTTCATCTCCGTGCAAGCGGCCGGCGTCGATGCCCTCAACATCGCCGCCGCTAAGGCGAAGGGAATCGTCATTTCAAACGTCCCCGACTTCTGCTCCGACGCCGTGGCCGAACATGCTTTCGCGCTGCTGCTCGGCGTCACGAAGAAACTCGCCGCCGGCCCAGCCCTGCTGCGCGAGGGCCGCTGGACGACCGCTCTGGCCTACTCGACCGTCGGGCTGCGCGGCAAAACTCTTGGCCTATTCGGCTGCGGCAAGATCGGCACTCGTATCGGCGAGATCGCCCGAGGCTTCGGCATGAGCGTTCAGGCCACCGTTCGCGACCCGTCCAGGGCCCGCGACATCCCGGCTGTCCCGCTTGACAGACTTCTCACAGGCAGTGATTTCATCGTACTCGCCGCCCCCGCTACCGAACAAACGACGGGCATCTTCGACGCCGGCGCCTTCTCGCGGCTCCGTCCCGGCGCAGCTCTCATCAATATCAGCCGCGCCGCTCTCGTAAACACTACCGACTTAGTTGCCGCCCTCGACGCCGGCCTTCTCGCCGCATTCGCCACGGACGTCCTCGCTCCCGAACCACCGCCGCCCAACGACCCGCTGCTCCACCACCCCAAAATCCTCGTCAGCCCGCATGTCGCCTGGGGCACCGACGACGCCATCGAGCGCCTGCTCGACCTCAGCATCGCCAACGTCGAAGCGTTTCTAACGGGCAAGCCGATCAATCTTGTTTGACCTCTGGGCTTGACCGCGAAGGGTCTGCGACAGATATCATTGGATTGCTACGGCGGAACCACGTATGACAATCTGGATTGCCCTCGCTTTCTTTCTCTTCGCGGCGGTACCAGCCTTCGCGCAACTGGAAGGCGTCATTGACCTGCATGTTCACTCAGCCCCCGACAGCGGACCGCGCTCCATCGACGCTATCGAGATCGCACGCATCGCCAAGCGCCATGGCATGCGTGCCCTGCTCTTCAAGAACCACTACACCTCGACGTCCCCGATTGCCTATCTTGTCTCCCAAACCGTCCCCGGCATCGAGGCCTACGGCGGCATCGCACTCAACCGCTCCGTTGGCGGCATCAACCCCGCGGCAGTGGAGCACATGGCGAAGACCACAGGTGGCCTCGGCCGCGTTGTCTGGATGCCAACCTTCGATTCGGAGCACTACCATCACACCGTCACTCCCAATCGCGGCTTCGTGCCCATATCTCGCGATGGAAAGCTGCTCCCCGAAGTCCAGCAAGTACTTTCGCTGATGGCCGATCTTGACCTCGCCCTTGCAACCGGCCACTCGGCTCCCGATGAGTCCCTCCTGCTCATCCAGGCCGCCAGGCAGTCCGGAATCAACCGCATCATCGTCACGCACCCGCTGCTGCCTGAAATCAGCATGTCAATCGATCTGCAGCGTGAAGCAGCCGCGCTAGGGGCTTTCCTGGAGTACCCCATAGCGATGGCCCTGCCGACGACAAAACTAACGATTGAGCAGTTCGCGCAAGCCATCCGCGATGTCGGCCCGCAACATGTCATCCTCACCAGCGACCTTGGCCAGGTCTTGAACCCCATCCACACCGATGGCCTCGTTGCCTTTCTCGCGCAACTCCGCGCACAGGGTTTCTCCCAGGACGAGCTTGACCACATGACGAAGCTCAACCCCGCTACCGTGCTCAAGCGCGCCTCCGCGATGTAGGAGGATCGAACGAACCCGCCGGTCAGAACCAGCGCTGGGACCCGTCGGCGGTCTTCAAAGTGACTCAATAATCAAGAAACGTAAAGCTGAAAGGCACCGGCTCGACTGTGCTATTCCTTTGTGCAATTCCTTGCCGAAACGCCGCCCACGCATCAGACTCGGCAGTGTTATGCGGCTGAATGTATCCTAAAGGCAATGCGTGTATTGGGGCGATGGTGCGTTGGTTTTGGAATTGGGCTACTGCTGGCTTCGATGCTGCCTATGGCGGCTCAGCAGATAGCGGAGAGCGAGAATGCGGTGCCGCGGGAGCGCGAGAGCCTGGCGGCCTCATATCCGGAAGGGACGGCCGCGAAGGTCACGTTCCAGGGAACGGAACGGCTTCCCTTGGCAGAGGGAGAGGCGAACGTGCGGCGGCGGCGCGGCACGACCGAGATCAGTGTCCGGCTGGAAAAGCTCAAGCCGGCGTTGCTGTTCGGCGGTGATTTCAACACCTACGTGTTGTGGACGGTTTCTCCCGAAGGAGTCGCCGTGAACGCAGGAGAGTTTATTCAGCGTGGCCAAAAAAGTCGCCTCGAAGCGACCACTCCGCTGAGTACTTTCGGCATGTTTGTTACGGCCGAACCGCATTTTCTGGTGGCTGAGCCGAGTTCGTTTGTAGTTCTCGAGAATGCTTCCGCCTCGCTGTTACGAGGCAATCTGTTGCGGACGTCGCGAGTGAAGTATCGCGGATTCTCAGGCCGTTACAAAGCCAATATCGAGACGCTCGCGGGCGAGGAATATGCTGATGGCGATTTTCGTGTTGAGCGGCAACAAGCGACGACGGCGTTGAATCTGGCCGAGCGAATCGGGGCGGGGCGCTGGGCGCCCCAGGAATTGGAGCGAGCTCGTCAGGCTGCGCTTGACGCCCTCAAAGCTTACGGTCCCGACGTGGACGAAGAACAGTTTGAGGTCTTGGCGCGGACCGCGATTCGACTGGCTTCTGAAGCCCATCGCGTTGCCCTGCGGAACAAAGCGCATGCGGAGGAAGAAGCGCAACTTGACGAGCTGGCAGGCTTGCGGGTAGCCAAGGCCGAGGCGGAGGCCGCGGCCGCGAAGGCAAGCGCGGAGGCGGCCGCGGCCCGCCGCGATCGTCAAGAGGCCCTCGAAGCCAAGGCCGCGGCGGAAGAAGCGGCGCGCCTGGCCCAGATTCAGCAGCGCAGAGCGAGCGAGATGATGGCTCGCGCACAGGCGGAAGCGCAGAAGCTGGCGGCGCTCAAGGAGGAAGCCGAGCGTTACGCAAACGACGCCCGTTCCCGGCTTGAAGGCGCGCTCAGCAAAGTGGTCGAAACGAAGGAGACGGCGCGCGGCGTGATCGTCAATCTTCCGGACATCCTATTTGCGTCAGGGCGCTCGACGCTGGTCCCACGGGCGCGGGAAGTGCTAAGTCGCGTGGCCGGCATCCTGCTTGTGACGCCCGAAATCCAGCTCAGCATCGAAGGCCATACTGACAGCACCGGCGGCGACAACCTAAATCAGCAGCTTTCAGAAAAGCGAGCTATCTCGGTCGCCGACTATCTCGCGGAATCGGGTGTGTCCGCGGACATCATGAGCACGACTGGTCTTGGCGAAACGCAGCCCATCGCCGACAACAACAGCGCCGCCGGCCGCCGGCAGAACCGCCGCGTAGAGATCGTGATTGTCAGCACGAGCAAAGACGGGCCTTTCGGACGCAAGTAAGCTTCAGCGCAACTTCCCTTTGGTAACGACGGCCAGGGCGGCGTTGATTTCCTGTGCTGGTAGCCCCGGCAGGCGGGTGAATGACATTATTCAGCCAAGTTGTTCCAGGTGCTTCACGACATCCGAGACCGGCATGACATCTCCCAAGTCGATTTCGATGTCGAGCAGATTGACCTCGTGCATGATCTCACAGCGCTCGCCGACGGCCTCTCGCGGAACGATCACCCGGTAGGTGTGCGCCGCGTCTCGGCATGTGGCGTAAACGCAGTGGCTGGTGCTGACCCCGGTCACGATGAGCGTGTCGATGCCAAGCGCCGCAAGGTTCATCTCGAGATTGGTGGCCCGCAGCGCGGATGCGTACTTTTTGCGGACGATCTTCTCGTTGGGCCGGCGCTCCATGCGTGGATCGATCTCGTAGAGCGAAGCATCGGGATCTTCGCGGATAGCGCCTTCGGTTTTGCGGTCATGGGGTGAGGGCGGCTCGGCGGGATCGAAGTCATACGTAGTGAAGAAAACGGGGATTCCCGCCCGACGCGCCGCATCGACTACCTGCCGCGCTGCCGCAACGACGGAGTCGATGTTGCTGCCGAGGGGATAGCTGGCGGGCTTGGTCCATTTGAGCGCCAAATCGATGACGACCAGCGCCGGGCGTTCCCCGAAACCGACGCGGCCGGCCCACCTGAGTTTTCGATATTGCTCGCGCAAGTACGCGAGGTGCTTCTTGAGCGGTGCGCGCAATTCGTCGGGCAGACGGAGCTCGGGCGAACCGAAAGTAGGAGGCGCCGATAGATCGATATCGTTCATGAGGTTTCCTCGTGTACTGTCGGATCAGCCTAGGATATACGCGGGATCAGGCGCAAGGCCTCGCAGCCCACCCTTTACGCTGCTAACCGGCGAATGTGCCCGCCTGCATCGCGAAGACTCGCGAACCTGGCAAGTCTGGCACCTTCCGCCACCTCGTCGGGGCGGCGTTACGTTCCATATTCGTGACAGGAGCCGGCTGAGATGGGAAGCGAAAAAAGTGGGCGAAACGCAGGGAGGCGACTACTTGACGAACTCGGCGGTTGCCGCTTTCAGGGTCTTCGGTTTGCCGTTGCTGTTTGTGGTTGGCGTGGAGGGTGATTTCAACATCTCCGGGTTAAAGACAGACAGGTTCTTGGCGACCTCTTCCACATTCACACCCTCTTCGACGGGCACTTCGTGCTCGACCCAGTTGCAGAGAGGGATATTTCGGAAATACAGACGCTCCTGAACAACGAGAGTTCTGCGGCTGGTGAACAAGACCTTTTGGTCGCGGAAGAAGCGGCGCTGTTCGGTGCGCAGATCGGCCAGAAAATCGTCCAGCGATTGGCGTTGAACAGCCTCGCTGCGCAGCCGGTCCAACTCGTCAAGCGTTTCGCGCTGGCCCTCGATCGTGGTACGTGCTTCCGAGAGTGCCTGGCGTTCGCGCGCCAGCTGCAACTCAAGCCGCCGCTGCCAAATCCAAACGGCAAGCAACGCCGATCCAACGGAGATCAGGACGGGAAGTAGAACCCAGAATACGGCTGTCATATGCGATGGCGCCACCGCCATTATACATGCGAGGGCCGCGGCCAAAGAGTGTTTTGGACGCTGGAACGGCGTTCTAAGTACACAAAAACTCGCCATTTACGGCGAAAGCCTTAGCGCACGTGCTTCGTCTGCCGCGCCTCTACAGAACCGGCTCAGTCCAGTTTTCGATGACGCCCTTCAGGTGAGTCATAAACTGATCCGCGAGGGCGCCGTCGATGATTCGATGATCGAAGGTCAGCGTCGCATAGCAGATAGACCGTATACCGATGGCGTCATGCACGACGACAGGGGTCTTTTGGATCGCTCCCAGGCCAAGAATCGCCGACTGCGGTTGATTGATGGCGGGCGTCGCGAACAAGCTGCCGTAGCTGCCGTAGTTCGAGATCGAGAACGTTCCCTGTGTGACCTCGTCGGGCTTGAGTTTCTTGTCGCGGGCGCGTCCGGCCAAATCGTTGACTGACTTTTGAAGGCCGAGGATGCTCTTTTCGTCAACCGCGCGGATGACCGGAACAATGAGGCCTCCGTCAATCGCGACAGCCATCCCGATGTTGACGTCTTTGTGAAACACGACCTGATCGGCATCGAGCGCGGCGTTAATTTGCGGGAACTGTTTGAGGGCCACGGCTGAGGCACGCAGGAAGAAAGGCATGAACGTCAGCTTTGTACCGTTCTGTTCGAGGAACTTCTGCTTGGCTTCAGCGCGCGCCTTGGCGATCACGCTGCAATCGATTTGATGAATCGTCGACACGTGTACGGCGAGCCGCATCGTGAGTGCCATATGCTCGGCGATTTTCTTCCGCATGGTCGAGAGCGGCTCGACGCTGTGGTTACCGAAGCGGGTCGCTGGCGCGGGCCGGAACGTGCCGAGGGATCCGCCGGAAGCGGGCGCGGAAACCCCGGCCGCCGAGGGAGCGCTTGCGCGGCCTTTCAAGTAGGCTTCCATGTCTCTCTTCGAGACGCGGCCGCCTTGGCCTGTGCCCGAAACGAGGCTCAAGTCGATATCTTGCTCTTTCGCAAGCCGCCGCACCAGTGGCGAAGAACGAACCCGCTCACCGCTCTCGGCAGCTTTGCCATTAACGGCCGCTGGCGATGCTTGCGCGGGCGCCTTGGCCGCCGGGGCGGATGACTCCTTCGCAGCCGGTTGAGGCTCAGCTGCCGGTACTGGCGCCGGGTCGTCACCGCCACTGCCGGAACCGTCACCGATTCGCGCTACAAGCGTGTTGATCTCGACCGTCTCACCTTCCTGAACGAAGATTTTCTCGAGCACCCCGCCCACCGGCGACGGAACCTCCGAGTCGACCTTGTCGGTCGAAATCTCAAACAAAGGCTCGTCACGTTCGATCGGATCGCCGACCTGTTTCATCCACTTGGTGATCGTGCCTTCGACGATGCTTTCGCCCATCTGGGGCATGAGTACGTCACTCATAAGTTCCTCGCTCCTGCTCGTTGCGGGGCGACTGAGTCGTCTCCCGCTGCTGTTGTCAGTTCCGTCATGGCGGCTCCGAAAACGTCGCCAAAACGGCCGACGATGGCTTGCTGAACATCGCTCGCGGGTGGAGCCTCACCGAGCAGCCGCTGCATCGAAGTGACCGGCTTCGTCAACCCACAGGGAATGATGTAGCCGAAGTAATCGAGATCGGTCGAAACGTTCAGCGCGAAGCCGTGCGAAGTCACCCAGCGGCTCAGATGAACACCGATGGCGCCCAACTTTTCGCCGCCGACCCAAACGCCCGATGCGCCCGTGACACGTCCGGCCACGATGCCAAACTCAGCGACAGCGTCGATCATAACCTGCTCAAGAGCTCGCACGTAGGCGAGCACGTCGCGCTTCCATTCGGTCAAATCGAGTATCGGATAGCAGACGATTTGGCCGGGCCCGTGATAGGTCACGTCGCCGCCACGGTCCGTTTCCCAGCACTCGATGCCCTTCTGTACCAGCATCTCGGGCGAGGCCAGGATGTTCTGCTCTCGAGCATTGCGGCCCATGCTGACGACATGAGGATGCTCGACGAAAAGCAGGCGGTCGCTAATTTCGCCGGCCTTTCTGCGCGCCACAAGCTGCCGTTGGCAGTCCCAAGCCGGCCCGTATGCCATGCGCCCGAGGTCTTGATACTCACAGACTCGTTGCCGCGCGGCTGGGGCTGGGGCCGGGCCTGCCGTCACTTCAGCTAAGGTCGAGACCGTCATTGTGGATCGTCATTTAGGGTGTCAGGCGTTAATCGACAGCCCGTACACGCTATTGAAGCCCTCCTGCACGGCTTCAGACAGCGTCGGATGGGCGTGGATTGTTGACATCATCGACTCAACTGTCGCTTCACTTGACATCGCCACCACGACTTCACCGATCAATTCCGTCGCCGCGGGGCCAATGATGTGAACGCCCAGGATCTCGCCGTATTTCTCGTCGGCGACAACCTTGACGAATCCACCGTGTTGGCCGAGGATCGAAGCCTTGCTGTTGCCTGCGAACGGGAACTTGCCGACCTTGACCTGGAAACCCTTCTCGCGCGCCTTGGCCTCGGTCAAACCAACGCTGCCGATCTGCGGCTCGCAATAGGTCGCGCCGGGGTTTTGCAAATAGTTAATCGGCTCGACAGGCTTTCCGGCAATCCGGGCCACCGCCACGAGGCCTTCCATTTGGGCCGTATGGGCGAGCTGCGGCGTTCCGGCAACGATGTCGCCGATGGCGTAGACGCCCGGCTCGGCGGTTTGCATCCACTGGTCCGTGACGACAAAACCACGGTCCATCTTGATCTTCGTGTTCTCGATGCCGACCTTCTCAGTATTCGGCTTACGGCCGATCGCGACCAATAGCTTTTCGGCGGATAGTTTCTTCTTTGCGCCTTGGGCGTCAACGTAGTCGAGGTCGACGCCGCCGCGGCTATTCGTTACCTTGTCGACCTTGGCACCCACTTCCAGTTGGATACCCTTCTTGCGAAAAGCGCGCGCCAGTTCCTTGGAGACCTCTTCGTCCTCGACCGGCACGAGCCTCGGCAGCATCTCGATGATCGTCACTTCGGAGCCAAAACTGCGGAAGATTGAGGCGAACTCGACGCCGACGGCGCCACCCCCGATGATGGCGAGGGACTTGGGGACCTGCTTCAGGTCGAGGATCTCGATGTTCGTGAGGATGCGTTGGGGATCTGCTTCGAGCCCCGGCAGCATTCTGGCCACCGATCCCGACGCCAGGATGATGTTCTTCGCGCTCAAGGTGCGGCGTTTGTCGCCCTCGGCAACCTCGACATTGCCGCCACCGAGCAGCCGGCCAAAACCGCGAATTCGGTCGACTTTGTGTTTCTTGAAAAGAAACTCGATGCCTTTCGCGTGCTTCGAGACAACCTCGCCCTTGCGCTCGTTCACGCGGGCGAAATCAAGCTCAATACCTTTGTGTTTGATGCCCCATTCTTCACCGTGAAGAGCGTTCTCGTACAGTTCCGCGTGGTGCAGCAGAGCCTTGGTGGGGACGCAGCCGACGTGCAGGCATGTCCCACCCAGCTTGTCGTCCTTCTCAATGACCCCGACTTTAAGGCCGTATTGACCCGCGCGAACCGCCGCGACGTAGCCGCCGGGGCCGCTACCAATAATGAGCAGATCGTAATCCATAATGAAAAGTGCCCTCAGTCTATCAAAGGGTCGAATCGCGTCCGATTTCGAATCCGTCGTGGGGAGTGGCTTTCGTGACTGCCTTTCCGTCGGCATCCCTGCTAGGCTGTAGCCGTCTATGAAACGCAGACGATTACTCAGAATAGCCGGAGGCGCCACGGCTTCCCTTCTTCGTCCCGCGACATCCGGGCTTGCGGCACCTGTCGATGCCGGCTCTGGGCCGCGGGGCTCGATCGCCGCGGCACGTGCGCCCCTTCCGGTCCGTATGGGATACGAGATGCTCCGCAAGGGCGGTAATGCGATCGATGCGGCGGTCGCGGCTGCTCTAACGGCGGCGATTGTCGAGCCGTCGTCGTGCGGTGTTGGGGGATACGGCACACACATCACGATTGCCAGGGCCGACGGAAAAGTTACCTGCATCGACGGCAACTCGATGGCTCCCCAAGCGGCGCGGGCCGACATGTTCGAAACGGACGACGAGGGCCAAGTCCCCGGCAAGGTCAATTACTATGGCTGGCTCTCGGCGGGTATTCCGGGAACGTTGGGCGGGCTGCAGCTGGCGCTCGACCGCTATGGCACGAAGAAATTCGGCGATGTTGCCGAAGCCGCGATTCGGCTGGCTCGCGACGGAGTCGTCGTTAGTAAGCAGATGGCCGCTTCGTTTCGCGGTTCGGCGGATCACTTCCGCCAGGACCCGGCCTCGAAGAAGCTTTACTTCGATGGCGATGGGCCGCTGGCCGAGGGCGCCACGTACCGCAACCCCGACGTGGCGGCCCTGCTCGAGAAACTCGCGGAGCGCGGAACGTCCGATTCCTTCTATCGCGGCGATATCGGCCGTCACATCGCCGCGGAGTTTCAGAAGCACGGCGGCATCGCGACCGCCGACGACTTCGCCGCCTATCACGCCAAAGAGGTCGAACCCGTCGAGCTGTCATGGCGCGGTTACTCGATGCATACCGCTCCGATCACGGCCGGTGGCGCCTCGACGCTTCAAGCCCTGGCCATCCTCAAGGAATTGAAGTGGGAGGACTGGAAAGATACAGCACGAAAAAACCATGCCGCGCTGGAGGCTTTGCGGCTGACTTGGGCTGACCGCTTCCAGTACTTCGGAGACATGGATCATGTGGATGTGCCGCTCGATCGACTGCTTTCCGATGGGTACGTACGCGAGCTTGCCGCCCGGGTCGACGCAGCCGTCAAGACCGGTAAGGCGATCAAGCAAGACTTCGATTCCTACGAGCAGCGCGGGACGATTCACATCAGCACGGCGGACCGCGCAGGCAATCTCGTTGCGCTCACGCTGACGCACGGCGGCGGCTTCGGCGCTCGCGTGACGGTTGAGGGGCTGGGCGTAACGTTGGGGCATGGCGTATCGCGTTTCGATCCGCGTCCGGGGCGCGCGAATTCGATTGGGCCCCGCAAGCGACCGCTGAACAATATGACGCCGACCGCGGTTCTGCGCGATGGGCGTCCGGTGCTGGCGCTCGGGGCCCGTGGGGGTCGGCGCATACCGAATGCAGTCTATTCGGTGCTGCTGAAATTCGTGGGCGAAGACCGTTCGATGGCGGAGTCGGTCACCGCTCCCCGGATGCACACGATCGGCAACATGGCGGTGGCTCTCGACGATGCTTGGAACGAAGGCGAGACACAGGTATTCAAGGATCTCGGCTTCGAGATTTCCCGCGGCAGCGTGGCGCTGCTCAGCGCTACTTCGTTTGATCCGGGCACGGGCAAGACCGGCGCCGTGGAACGTTGATGGAGCGATGGGGATGGGAGCGATATTGATACGAAGAACGTTCGTAGGAGTGACGGCGCTGGTTTGCGCGTTTGTGTTCTTCACCGCGGCTGCCTGGTCCCAGCCGATTGACATTGGCTCACGCCTCGAACTGTTCGTCGACGATCACGTTATTGATCGGCTTGCGGGTGAAGCTCGGCTGCGGCTGCACCGCCCAACGCCGCGCGAGCTTTCGATTACATACGACGAACCGTGGGAGGGAAATAATTCCGCTTACGTGACGGTCTTCCGCGATGGCGACATCTACCGCATGTTCTATCGGGGACGCCAGATCGATTTGAGCAGCGGGAAGCTCGTCTTCACGCACGAACAGGTAATCTGCTACGCCGAGAGTAGTGACGGCATCCACTGGACGCGGCCGAATCTGGGGCTGATCGAATTCGAGGGCTCCAAGCAGAACAACATCATCTGGCAGGGTGTCGGCTCGCACAACTTCGCGCCGTTCAAAGATGCGAATCCGGCGGCTGCTCCCGAGGCACGCTACAAAGCGCTGGGCGGCGTGAAGAGCGAGGGCGGCCTGTTCGCGTTCCAGTCACCGGACGGTATTCACTGGTCGAAGACGCGCGACGAGCCGGTGATTACGAAAGGATATTTTGACTCACAGAATCTTGCCTTTTGGGATACCGGGCAAGGTGAGTATCGCGAGTACCACCGCGAGTTTCGCGAGGGACGCGACATCATGACGTCCACCTCAAGGGACTTTATATCTTGGGGCGAAGCAGAATTCATCGGTTACTCGCCGGGACGCCTGACGCAGCTTTATACGAACCAGATTCTGCCTTACTACCGCGCGCCTCATATCCTGCTGGGGTTCCCGACGCGCTATAACGCCGGGCGAGGGCACTTGACGCCGTTCAATGAGCGGCTCTCGAAAGTCAACAAACGTTACGGCACCGACTATACGGACGGCGGCTTCATGGCGAGCCGCGACCGCTTGCACTTCGAGATGTGGGACGAGGCATTTATCCGTCCGGGACCGGTGGAAGAGGGGCGCTGGGTTTACGGTGGAAACTACCAGAACTGGGGTCTGGTTGAAACCGCGGCGGCGGTCGCAGGATCACCCAATGAGATCTCGGTTTACTCGAGCGAAGGGAATGGCTGGGAAGGCCCCGGCGTAGGTCTGCGGCGTTATACGTTGCGGATCGACGGCTTCGTCTCGCTGGAAGCGCCACTGGCCGGCGGCGAGTTGTTGACAAAACCGCTGACGTTCTTGGGGAACGAACTTGTCCTGAATTTCAGCACGAGCGCGGCCGGGAGCGTGCAGGTTGAGTTGCAGGACGACAAGGGCATGCCGATCGAGAACTTCACGCTGGCCGATTGCCCGGAAATGTACGGCGATTCGATCGAGCGCAAGATCGAGTGGAAGCACGGCGCCGACGTTGGTTCCTTGCAGGGTCGTGCGGTGCGACTGCGCTTTGTGATCAAAGACGCGGACGTGTATTCCTTCCGTTTTCGTTGAGGTCGTTAAGGAGGCGGGAGCTAGCCCGTCCAGGGTTTACGTTCACGGCGCCTTACGTTGGCATTGATCCGTCCGACGCCGTCGATGAAGCCCTCGACGCGATCACCGGGCTGAATTCGCGCGCCCTTCGGGCATCCGGTCGAGAGGATAGCTCCCGGCTCGAATGTCATAACGCCCGTGTGCAAGGCCACAAGCGAGTCCGGGTGATGCCGCATGTTCGAGACGAAGTCGCGCGAGAATTCCCGCCCATTGTGAACGGTCACGACCTCGAGGGCATTGACGTCTTCGATCTCGTCTTTGGTCACAATCACGGGGCCGAAGCTGAAGAAAGTGTCAAAACTCTTCGACCGCTGCAAGTAACGCGTGTTGCGGCGCAGAACATCGAGTGCGGTCATGTCGAGGGTCGTCGTGTAGCCGACGAGCACATCCTCGAAAGACTCCACAGGCACGTCGCGGCAGCGCTTGCCAAACACGAGACCAAGTTCCCCCTCGGCGTCAACGTCGTCCGAGATATCCGTCGGAGGAAGTTCGATCGTGCCGCCGGGCTCGATAAGCGACGAGGTTGGTTTCATGAAACTGCCCGGCTCCTCGGGCTGCACGGCGGACAAATCTTCAGCATGTGACTTGTAGTTCAGCCCGATACACCAAATCTTCGGCGGCACCGGATACGGCAGCCTGAGCCGCGCTTCGGTCAGGGGCAGTTCAGCCTGCACGCCCGACGATGCCTCGCGCAGTTCATCGATCGCATCCGCCTCGATCAGGCTCAGCAATTCAGTCGGCAGGTGTGTGCCCGCGCGGGCGTTGACTTCCGAGACGGGCAAGATCGTTGTATCGCGCAGAATCCCCGCGCCGAGGTTTCCTTGGTATTCAAACGTGCAGAGCTTCATGCAACCGCCACCTTCTTTTCGGTCGGCCGAAAATCTTCCACATTCAAGCGCAAACCACCGCGATAGTCGTCGCGTTCGATCGAGAAAGCAACGTCCAGCGATGAGCCCGCTCCGATTCCGTTGACGTGCTCGGCCATGCGCCACGCCACGGCTGAGAGAGCGACGTCGGCGGTGCCAAGGCGCATCTTGACGTGCTTCACCTTGAGAATTTCAGGTTCCGCTAGCAACATCGCCCCCTGAACGGAAAACTTCGGTGTCGGGTTGCCAAGGCCGAAGGGCGCCAGGCGTGCAAGCTCCGCTAGTGTCGGCTCGTTGACGTCGCTCAGCGATATCTCCCGGTCCAAGGAGAGGACAGGCACGAAATCCTCCGCGCTCAGTACCCCGCGGGCGTGTTCGTTCAGACGCGTTCTCAATTCGGGGATGCGGTCGCTGGGGAGCGTGCAACCGGCCGCCTGGCGGTGTCCGCCGAATCGCGTAAAGAGGTCGGCGGCCGATTCCAAGGCTTGCAGCAAGTGGAAAGAAGGGATACTCCGCCCGGACCCGGTGGCCAAGCCGCTCGCGGGATCACGGCTCAGCACGAGCACCGGCCGATGGAAGCGTTCGACGATGCGGCTGGCGACAATGCCGATCACGCCGGCGTGCCAGTCGTCGCCATCGACCACCAGGAACGGCATCTCTTCTGGCCCGGCGACATCGCCCAACTGTTCGAGGCTCTTGCTGACGATCGATTCCTCAATGCTCTGACGCCGCGAGTTCAGCTGGTCGAGATGTCCGGCGAGGCGCGCAACTTCGTCTTCAGTTTGCGCCGAGAAGAGTTCGATCACGGCTCGCGCGTCGTCCAGCCGCCCAGCGGCATTAAGCCGAGGCCCGATACGAAAGCCTACATCGCCCGCGCCGAGCTTTTTGTT
>JAQBUE010000121.1 GCA_027624045.1 Acidobacteriota bacterium | reverse complement strand
CTTACTCGAAAGATGCCAAACCGTTCCGCTGGAAGTACTCCAAACCTTCACATCGCATCCGCTATGGTAAAACTTCCTCTAAGACAGTCCACTAGAATGGCCCGGCTCCTGTTCGTGTTCGGCACACGGCCGGAGGCCATCAAACTCTGCCCTCTGATCGAATACTTGCGCCACGACCAGGGCCCGCTTACCGCTCGCGTGTGCGTCACCGCGCAGCATCGCTCGATGCTCGACCAAGTCCTTGATGCGTTCGCGGTGCGGCCCGATCATGACTTAGACCTGATGAAGCCCGGCCAAACGTTGGCCCAGACGACAGCCGCCGTCGTCGGCCGCCTCGAACCCGTGATCACGGCGGAATCACCTGATTTTGTTGTCGTGCAAGGTGACACCAGCAGCACTCTTGGGGGCGCCCTGGCGGCCTTCTACGCCAGAGTTCCGGTCGTTCATATCGAAGCCGGTCTGCGGACGGGCGATCCCAATGTCCCGTTCCCCGAGGAGATGAATCGCCGACTCGTCACAAGACTCAGCACCCTCCACATGGCCGCGACCGAATCGGCGGCCCGCGCCCTGCGCGACGAGGGAGTCGCCAGCAGCCACATCGCCGTCACCGGCAACACCGTGATTGATGCCGTGGCAGCTGTCCGCGAGAAGCTCCTCGACAAACGGATTCCGAGATCGGAATGGCCGTTTCTCGACCCGCGGAAAAGGTTAGTTCTCGTAACCGCCCACCGCCGGGAAAGCTTTGGCGACGCCTTCGAACGCATCTGCCGCGCCGTGAAGAAGCTAGCTTCGCGGCCTGATGTCCAAATCGTTTACCCCGTTCATCGCAACCCAAACGTCGTCGATCCGGTCGAGCGCCTGCTGCGGGACGCGCCCAATGTTCACTTAATCGACCCGCTCGCTTACGTCCCTTTCGTTGACCTGATGATGCGCAGCCATTTCATTCTGACCGACTCGGGCGGCATCCAGGAAGAAGCGCCCTCGCTCGGTAAGCCCGTTCTCGTCATGCGCCAGACGACCGAGCGCCAAGAGGGCATCGAGGCCGGCGTCAGTCTGCTCGTTGGGACGGATCTCGACGCCATCGTCCAAGAAAGCGATCGTCTCCTCGACAACACTGCCCACTACAACTCGATGGCGCGCACCCAGAACCCCTACGGCGACGGCCACGCCTGCGAACGCATCACCACCGCCCTCAACGACTTCGTCGCACAGACCGACGCTCTCCGCCAAACAACTTAAACAACAGAGCGTCGCCGAATGTAAATCCGGCGGTGGGCATGGCATGCCATACCCCCTCGGACCGGCTACTTTGGGCACGCCTTAGTGCGAAGCCCGGCGAGAGCGCAGCGTTTTCCGCAGCATCGCGAAACCGGCGACGATCAGGAGCAAAGGCCACAGCCGCCAGATCGACGCGTGAAACAAACGCAACTCTTGAAGCTGCAGGATCGTACCGAGCGTCAGTAAGAGCGCTCCCGTCATCCACTCGCCCTGCTGGCGCGCCTTTTCATGCAATAGAAGGTGAATTCCCAAGGCCACAAGAATGAGCGGCCAAAACTGAAACAGGTCTCCGATCTTGATGAAACCGAGATTGGAGGCTTGAAACGCCACCCCGACCAGAACCGCCACGATCCCGACAGCCCTTGACTTCGGATCCAGCACCCAGTAAACGCCGCCGGCGATGACAAGCAGCGGCCAGTAAACCCGCACTTCTCCGAATCGCATGACATCGAGGGTGTGCAGCAGGAATAGCACGCCGACCGCCAGAACGATCAGCCCCGGAATGATGCCCCGCAAGAGGCTTGCTGATTTCGCGCCCGGCATCACCAGATTCCTGCTACGCATGGGCCGCCTGTTCGACGGCCTTCATGACCCGCAGCGTGTTGCCTCCGAGAATCTTTGAAATATCATCATCCGAGAAACGTCTCGCGCGTAAACCCTCGATGAGGTGAGGCACTTTCGAAATGTCTTCCATGCCTTCGGGCGTTTGAGCGCTCACGCCGTCAAAGTCCGAGCCCAGTCCGACATGATCGGGGCCGGCGACCTTCGCGGCGTGCTCGAAGTGGTCGAGCAGGCGCTCGAAGGGAACGCGGCCGGTTCGCGCCACGCGCTCCAGATCGAGCTTGCGAAGTTCGATCGAGCGCTGTTTGGAATCGTCCGCGAAGGTTTTGCGAACCTCAGCCGCTTTCTCGCTCAGATCTTCATACGCGGGGGCATAGACGCGATGCCGCGCGTCGAGGAACTCGTTGTAGAAGTTGATGTGGATGACGCCGCCGTTCTTCGCCAGCGCCTCAATCATCTCGTCGGTCATGTTGCGGGGGTGGCTTGAGAGCGCACGGCAGGAGGAATGGGACGCGACAAGCGGCGCTTTGGCCGTTTCCAAGGTATCAAAGAAAGTCTGATCGGAAACGTGCGAAATATCGACCATCATTCCCAGACGATTCATCTCTTGCACGACTTCGCGGCCAAACTCGGTTAGCCCTTTGGATCGATCTTCGTCGCCGGACGAGCCCGCCCAGGGCGTGTTCGAGCTGTGCGTCAGCGTCATGTAGCGGACGCCCTTTTGGAACTGGCTGCGCAGCACATCGAGGTCGGAATCGATCGCGTGCCCGCCTTCAAGGCCCATGAATATCGCGATCTTGTTCTCTTGCTTGGCTCGCCGGATGTCTTCCGAACGCCTGCCGAGAATCAAATCGCCGGGGTGCCGGCCGACTTCCGCGACAACGGCTTCAATGATTTCGAATGAGCGTTGTTTGGCGGATGCCGCCGACTGCGAGACCGGCATATAGATCGAGAAAAACACCCCGCTGATGCCGCCTTCGCGCATGCGGGGAATATCGACTTCGCCGTAGTCGTGACGCTGCCCGAGGTCGTAGCCCTCGTCAGTGATCAACATCGGCGTATCGCAATGCAGGTCGAGAACGATGGAAGCTTCGAGCAGGGAGGGCTGCGAGGCTTCCGAGTCGGCGGTTCGGGTATCCGCGGACTCCTCGGGCGAGCAGGCGGATTGACTGAAGAGCGACGACGCGGCGCCGAGTGTGGCCGCGCCGAATCGGCGGCGAGTCAGCATGGTCGCCTGATTATAACCGGGCGGCTCCAGCATAGCCGGCCCGCGAGTCGATCCGGGAATATCTACCGCAGGAAAAGGAAAGCCATCAAGCCGACGCCCGAAGCCAAGCCGAGCCAGACATAAGCCCCAAACATCTGGGATTCGAGAGACTTGATCGACCTTCCATCCGCTCCGGTGGGGGCAATACCTTGCAAGCTCTCCGCGATTCTATCGCCCAGAGTGCGGGCGATGTCGAGCGCGACTTTCTGACTTCCTCCGTCCCCCGTAGAACCCACTGCGACTCCCTCGTCGACTTGCCGCTCGAGGGCGTCCAATTTTTGCGCCATCTCAGTCAGCAAGTCCTGCAGATCGGCTTGCGAGTTCTGGGTCGCCACTTCCTCCAAGCGAGCCAGCCGGGCGGTCAGGTCCGTTGGCGGAGGTTCGGCGGCGAGCTTCTGTTCCAGTTGGTTCAAGCGCTCGGTTAGCTCGGCGGCCGCCGCATCGCCGCCCGACCCAGCGGATAACGATACTTGCTCGGACAGAGCATCAAGACGCTGCGCGAGTTCAGCCGTTTTCGGATCAGGCTTCGCTTCCTCAACGCGGCCTTCCACTGAGGTAATCCGTGCCAGCAGTTCGTCAACCCGCGGATCAGGAGCCGCTTCTTCCGTCTTCTCCTCAATGGCGAGAATCCGATTCGTGATGTCTTCGACGACGCTATCGGGGCCGGCCGCAATGGAGGCGCTCTCGATGAGGTCGAGGCGCTGCAACAGGCCATCCACGCGGGGGTCGTTCCCAGTATCAGCCGCTTCGAGGGCGGCGACTGCTTCGAGGCCTTCCACACGCTTGATCAGATCGGTTGACGCCGCGCCCGCAACCGCTCCACGCGATGATTCGATGGCGCTCAACCGTTCGAGAATCTCATCGACACGGGTATCGGCGCTCGAGGCGGCAGCTGTTTCGAGCAGCCCAAGTCGATCGGCCAGTTCGTCGTGCGACGAGGCTCCACCAGTCAGGCGTTCCTCCAACAGCCCGATGCGCGTCAACAGGGCTGCTTCCAACTCCGAAGACCCCTGATCAGGCTTCGTCTCCAGCTCTGTCAGGCGCTCTTCAAGCAGGTCGACGTTCTTTGTCTGGTCGTTATTTTTTTTTGCGTCGATTCCACAGCAGCTAGTCGGGTGCTGAAGTTGGGCCAGCGAGGGTCGCTAGCCGAGGCTTCGACGCGGTTTTCGAGTTCGCGGACGCGCGCAGCAACGTCTTGAACCTCTTGGCCCGAGCCGCTGTCAGCGAGTCGCTTGTCGAGAGCTTCGACGCGCTCGCTGATTTCCTCAAGCCGCGGATCTTCCTTGGTTTCCGCGCCCACCGTCTCGAGAGAATGCACCCGCGCGATCACTTCCGCCAGACGGGTATCGTCGATCCAAGATGCGGACTTGCCGCTGAGGGTCCCTACCTTCTCCGACAGCTCGTCAAGCAGGGGGTTGGAAGCGGGCTTTTCCAGTTGCTCTTCTACGGCAAACAGGCGGGTGATCAGGGTGTCGACTCGGGGGTCCGCCGCCGCTTCGGCTGATTTGCTCTCCACATTCGCGAGACGCGATTCCAGTTCCGTGAAGCGCGACGGGGTGGCTTCGGCCAGGTTCTTTTCGATGCCTGTGACACGCTGTTCCAACTGCTCGCCACGAGAGTCCGAGGCCAACTCCTGCGCTTTCTTCTCGAGCGTCTCGACGCGCTCGCCCAGTCGATCGAACCGGGCGTCATCGCCCTTCTCACGACCGGCCGATTCCAGCGCCGCCGTGCGGAGCACGAGCTCGTCGGTTCGGGGATCGGCCGATTCCTGCCGGCCGAGCCGCTCGTCGAAGCCGCTCAGCCGCTTCGCCAGCTCGTTGATACGAGCGTCCGGCGCCGCCCCCGGCCTGTCTTTCTCTAGGTCCGCCAGCCGCTTAGCGATCTCATTGAGGAGCGGGTCGTTCGAGCCCTCGTTGTACTTCTTCTCGAGTTCAGCAACTCGAACAAGCGCCGAGCCGATCCTCGGATCGGTGGCGATGGCGCCAAGCTGTCCTTCAACGGACGCGACTCGGTCTTGAAACTCCTTCAGCTCCGGGCTCACGCCGCTTCCGGAACTGTTGTGGCTATTGTTCTCAGTGGACGTCTGGGGGTCGGGCAAGGTCGTATACCTCTGTTCTGTTCTTCTGGCTTCAAATCACTGATCCCAAGCGGGATAGGCCCCTTGCAGCATAAACGAGGCCCCACATACAGTCTTGGGGCAGATTGAGGGATCAACAATAAGTCGGTTCGCCTATTTCTCTAAGCAAAACAACCTATCGAGTTTCATCACAAGCGTACCATGGGGCATGGTACCAAGCGGTCGCCTGGGTGAATACTACCGGAAGTGGTGCCACAGCACGAGTACAACGCAGGCGACCAATCCGGTTGCGATGGTCGTACGTCTTTCAGCCGCCGGGTTGGCTGAGATTTTCAAACGCGACCAGTCGAAGATGAGGTCGGCGATCCGCGAACCGACAGGCTTCTCGCTCACGAGGCTAACCGCGACCATCAACAGCACACAGAGAAAGAATACGATCACGCTGAAGTTCAGGAAACTAAAGTTAACGACAATTGTGAGCGGGCCAACGTCATAGCCCATGGCCTTATGCAGGATGTCGAGGATGAAGCGGCTTGCGCCGACAAAGCCTCCGAAGATGAGCGTCACAAGCGCCGCCCTCGCCGTGGCCCCCCGCCACAGGATTCCTGTCAGGAATGTCGCTGTGATCGGCGCCCCGATATATGCCTGAACACTTTGCAGGTACTGGTAGATTTCGTCGTTGAGATAGCGGATGAAAGGTATCCAGGCAATGCTGAGCCCTACGACCACTACGGTGCTGAGGCGGCCCACCCAGACCAGGCGGCGCTCGCCTGCCTCCGGGTGAAGTTTGCGGTAAATATCCATCGTGATCAGCGTGGAACAGGAGTTGAAAACGGAGCTCAGCGACGACATCAGGGCAGCGAGCAGCGCGGCGACCATCAGGCCCGTCAGCCCCGGCGGAAGCAGCCGCTGCACGAGCAGAGGGTAGGCGTTGTCGCCGCTCACCTCGTCCGCCCACAATGCCTTGGCAATCAGGCCCGGCAGCACCAGGATGAAGACCGGCAGGATCTTCAGCGCCGCCGCGAAAATCGTTCCCATGCGCGCATCGGAAACACTCTTCGCGCTCAGTATTTTTTGGACGATGACCTGATCGGTACACCAATACCAGATGCCCAGGATAAGCGTCCCCAAGGTGGTGCCCAGCCACGGGAAGTCCGGGTGATCGAGGGGCTTGATCATGTGGAAAAACTCGGCGGGCAGAGCCTCGCGCAAAGCCGCGAATCCGCCCACTTCACCAAGCCCCAGATAGCTAAGGTAAACGGCTCCGCCGATCAAGACGAAGGCCTGAAATAGATCGGTGTAGATGACCGCCGCGAGTCCGCCCGTCACCGTGTAGATGCCGGTAACGATGACTAGAAGGATGGCCGAGGTCATGTAGTCCCAGCCAAAAATCTCGCGGATCAGGATGCCGCCGGCAAACAGCGACACCGAGATTTTCGTGAAGACGTACGCGACCAGCGAAACGATCGTCAGATACCAGCGGGCGCCAGGACTGAAGCGGCGCTCCAGAAACTCGGGCATCGTGAACACGCGGCTGCGCAGGTATTGCGGGATGAACAACCAGCCCAGGGCGATCAGACAAAAGCTGGCCGACCATTCGTAGCAGCCGACGGCAAGTCCGGAAGACGCGCCGGTTCCGGCCAGCCCGATGAAATGTTCGCTGCCGATGTTAGTGGCGAACAACGTCGCGCCGACCGCGAACCAGCCCACTTGCTTGCCCGCCAGAAAGTATTCGGTGGTCGTCGTCTTACGGCGCGAGTGATAGAAACCGATGCCGAGAACGGCCGCGAAATAGAGCGCAATGATGATCGTATCGATCACGGGCAGACTTCCTCCGGAATGAACGCGCGGCTGGCCCTGATTCCTCCTGCGATTCTCAGTGAAATTCCCTGCTCGGTCACATACTCGATCAGGTCGGGGAAGAACTCAGCGAAGTCCGATTCCAGGCCGCCAGCGTGGAGCGCGAGTTGGGTGCCCGCCTCGGCCAGAGGATTGGCGCGCTTGGGGCGGCGGCTCATACGCTTCAGAGTGAGATCGATCCCGCCCCGCGTAGCGTACGACCCCAGCCAGTCCTGCTCGACCATCACGGAAACAGCCCGCCGCATGCGCGGCGGAAGGTCGACGGACGTGCTTGAAAGGATCGCGTACGAGCGGTGCGCGAACGACGCCAGGCTTTCGCGCGGCGAGTACGCGCTCCAGTGGGCCGCCAGGAAGTGGTCGTAGAATACATCAATGAGAACTCCCGCGTAGCGCCGGTAAGGCGGCTCGAATCGCCTGCGGCTTCGGGCAAAGACCGCATGCGTGTCGGTGAAGGTGTCAATGCCGTGGTGCAGCCTGATTCCTTCTTGGACCGCCGCCGGAAAACCGCTCGCGCCGATACCCTTGAGAAAGTCGCCCATCATGTTGCCGACCAGAATGTCAGGGTCATCGCCCGATAGGTACAGATGCGCCAGGAAGTTCATTGCGGCCTGCTTCGAAGAGCCCGCTTCAAAGAGTCTAGATAGTAACGAATCCGAGACCCGTTGTGGCCCTGCCTTGCAACCGAATGCTCAGCGCTGCCGGGTCCGAAGGACTGCTGAGCGCCTCGGCCCGGCCTGGTGTACACTGGGCGCGAAACTTCTGACACCGAGACGCTTTCCACCACGTCTTTGTAACTGACATGAAACCCTATCAATTCGTCTTGGCCGGTCTTCTGGGAGCAGGGGCCTTGCTGTGGTTCGCGCTCCTGATCAGTGATCGCAGCACGGCTCAACTCGAAGGCGGGATTACTCAGGTCCGGACGCTCGCCATGGATGAGAAAAGTTCGGTTGCAATCGTGGACTTCGAAGCATCGAATCCATCCATTGTCGAAATGATGATCGGCGACCGGACGCTCAGTATCACGAATCAGCGGGGCGTCCCTTACGAAGGCCGTACGATCGGCGCCGTCGATATCAAGGGGCTCTTTCAGTACTTCCCCGCGCTCGGTGAAATGAAGAACGCAGCGCTCATCAAGCGGGTCCGGGTTCCCGCGGGCGAGCCCGTGAGCGGCATGGTCGCCGCGCGATTTGAGATCCCGAAGCACGAACTCGACTTGCGCCAGGATCTCACTCTGCGAATCGCCGACATCGACGGTAGCGTCTCAACATTTCGCGTCGAGGCCGAACCGGCGCCGGCCAAGAGCCGCTGAAGGGCCTCATTCACCGTTCTCATTCCTCGGCCGCTGGTTGGCTGGAGTTACTGGTTGGCTGGGGTTAAACGACGCAGAGCGACCACGGGCTCATCGAACAGACTCAAGCACTCGGCGACAGGGAACAGGTGGAGTTGCTGGAAGAGCTTCGCGAGCCGATGCGACGGCATGAGCCCAACCGGGCCGCCGCCCACTGATCCCACCTCAAGATGGCTTATAATCAGACCAGCAGTACCTAGGACAAGAAGGAGATAGGCCGTTATGGTTCAATTGACCGAAGGAGCAGTATCGAAAATCCAGGAGATCATGGGACAGCAAGACCCGAAACCGCAGGGTCTGCGCATCTCCGTTGTCGGAGGCGGCTGTTCCGGCTTCCAATACTCGATGGCCTTCGAGAGCAACCAATTGCCCCTCGATAAGACCTACACCTTCGAGGGCGTCAAGGTCTTCGTCGATCAGGCCAGCATGCTCTATCTCGACAACTGCCAGGTTGATTACGTGGAAAGCCTGGAAGGTGCCGGCTTCAAGTTCGAGAACCCCAATGTCACCTCGACTTGCGGTTGCGGTAGCTCGTTCCAGGCCTAACGTTCAGTAACTTCACCAGGTATCCGGGGGGTCCTGTGGTGGCCCTGACCGGTTTGGTGCGCCTGACATGTCATCGGCCGAGGCGGAATGGGATGAGCGTTTCCGCCGGGGTGATCATGCCTCTGTTGAAATCGACCCCCTCATTGAACTATCTAAGAACTACTGGTCGCTCTTGCCTGCCGGTCGGCCGAACGGCCGAAAACCACGCGCCCTCGACGTAGCCTCGGGCGCCGGCCGCCACGCCGTTTATCTGGCGGCTCAAGGGTTCGACGTCACGGCTGTCGATATTTCATCCGAAGCCCTCTCACAGGTCGCCCAACGGGCCGTCGCCCAAAACATATCCATCGAAACACGCCAGGCCGATCTCGAAACCGCTGACGCCGACTTGGGCGAATCACTCTACAATCTGGTCGCCGTCTTCTTCTACCTCCACCGACCCCTTTTTTCCGCACTGCGCCGCGCCATCCGCCCGCAAGGCATCATCGTCTACAAAACCTACAGCGTCGACCAACTCCGCTATCCCGGCCGCCCGCGCCATCGCATCCACATGCTTGAGCACAATGAGCTACTGCGTGAGTTCAGCGATTTTCGGGTGCTACGCTACGAGGAAGAATGGGACGGCAAGGGTACCGCCTCCCTCATCGCTCGGAAACCATGAAGCTCGCCCTCGGCCAGATCAACCCCACCGTGGGCGACCTCGCCGGGAATACCGCCCGCATGATCGAAGCCGCCAAACAAGCGGCCTCCGGCGGTGCCGGCTTGGTAATCTTCCCCGAACTCGCTGTCAGCGGCTACCCTCCGCGCGATCTTGTCGAGATCCGCCGTTACTTGGAACGCAACGAGAGCGAGCTACAGCGCCTGGCGCGCGAAACCTCCCACCTCGGGATCGCCGTCATCGCCGGTTATGCCGGGCCGTCCGATCAGGCTGAACACCAAGCCGCCACCAATTGCGCCGCCTATCTTCGCGGCGGTCAGGTCGTCGGCCGGCAGCGCAAGATGCTGCTGCCCACTTACGACGTATTCGACGAATGGCGCTACTTCGCCCCCGCCGAAAGCCAGCAGGTCTGGGAACACGACGGCTGCCGCATCGCGGTCACCATTTGCGAAGACGTTTGGAACGATAAACAATTCTGGGACCGACGGCGCTATGAGCGCGACCCGATCGAAGAACTCGCCCAGCAGGGCGTTGACCTCATCATCAACATCGCCGCCTCGCCCTACCACATGCATAAGCGCAAGCTGCGTCTTGACATGATCTCGGCCACGGCTCGCCGCTGGAGTGTCCCCATCGCCGTGGTCAATCAGGTCGGCGGCAACGACCAGCTCATCTTCGATGGTTCCAGCGTCGTCGTCGGCCCCGACGGCGCCGTCCGCGCTCAGGCCCGCTCTTTCGGGGAAGACCTCGTCTTCTACGACACCGCAACGAACGAAGGTGACATCCGGCCGCATTCCGAAGACGAGTGCGGCGCCGTCTACGAGGCGCTCGTCCTGGGCACGCGCGACTACGTCCGCAAGTGCGGCTTCCAAAGCGTCATCATCGGGCTGAGCGGCGGCATGGATTCCTCGCTCACCGCCGTGATCGCCGTCGACGCGCTCGGCGCTGAAAACGTCATGGGCGTCGGTATGCCCGGCCCGCACTCCTCCGCCGGAAGCATCAACGACGCCCAGCAACTGGCCGAAGCCCTTCAGATCCGTTTCGAAATCATCAGCATCAACAGCGCCTACGCGAGCATGACACAGGCCCTCGCACCCGCCTTCGGAGATCGTCCTCCTGATACCGCCGAGGAAAATCTCCAAGCCCGCCTGCGAGGCGACACCGTCATGGCCCTCTCCAATAAGTTCGGCTCGATGGTTCTTACTACCGGCAATAAGAGCGAGTGCGCGGTCGGCTATTGCACCTTGTACGGAGACATGGCCGGCGGTTTGGCCGTCATCAGCGATGTCCCCAAAACGCTCGTTTATAAACTTGCCCGCCTTGCGAACCAGCGGCATCCCGGCGCTATACCCGAATCCGTCTTCACCAAGCCACCCTCCGCCGAGCTCCGCCCCGATCAGAAGGACACCGACTCGCTCCCCCCTTACGAAGTCCTTGACCCGATCTTGCAGCTCTACGTCGAGCAGTACGCCGACCCGTCCACGATCGCCGAAAAACTGGACGTCTCCGAAGATCTCGTCCGCGACGTCACAAGCAAAGTTGACCGCAACGAATACAAGCGCCAGCAAGCCGCGCCCGGCCTGCGCGTAACTTCCAAGGCCTTCGGCATGGGCCGCCGATTCCCCATCGCTCAGCGATATTCGCCCTGATCTCGTTCATGCGCCTCCCGTCCTCAGTCATCGCGTTCGCCTTGGCGGCCGCATGCAGCATCGCCGCCCTCGCGCAACAGCCGCGCGTTATCCCCGGCCCACAGCCCGACCAGACCATCCTTCTGCCCAACGGCTGGACCATCTCCCCCGCCGGTCAGCAGATCCCGCTCAGCACCCTGCCCATGTCGCTGGCGTTATCGCCTGACGGCAATTTTTTGCTGGCCCTCAACGCCGGCTTCCTGCCCCCCTCCATCAGTGTCATCGATCTCAAGTCCATGCAGGAGACAGCCCGCGTCCCGGTCGAGGACGCCTGGCTCGGCCTCACCTTCCATCCCGCCGGCAAAAAGGTCTACGTTGGTGGCGCGACGACCGCCGCCGTCTACGAATTCAACTTTCAAGACGGCATCCTCAAGCCCGGCCGCGTCTTCCCCGTCGTTGCGGCCGACAAGCGTCGGCAGACCGACTTCATCGGCGACGTCGCCCTTTCCGCTGACGGCCGGTTTCTCTATGCCGCCAATCTCTTCCGCGACTCGATCACCGTGATGAACACCCAAACCGGTTTCATCGTGCGTGAAATTCGAACCGGCCACCGCCCTTACCGGATCCTGCCCAATCACGACGGCGAAACTTTCTTCGTCAGCCACTGGGCCGAGGCATCCGTCGGCCTCTACCGCATGGCGGATGGGCAACTGATTGAACGCATCGCTGTCGGCCCTCATCCCACCGACCTCGTCATCAGTAATCGCACGATCGAAACGCCTGAAGGTCACCCCCCGATCGTTGCGCGCCTCTTCGTCGCTTCCGCGCACACCAACCACATCGAATCGGTCGGCATCACCGACGGCAATCGTTTTCCGCCGCTTGAACGGATACCCATTTCACCCACACCCGGCGCGCCGCTCGGCTCACTGCCAACCGCCCTCGCACTGAGCGCCGATGGCGACCGTCTCTACGTGGTCGCGTCGGGAAACAACGCCATCATCATGGCCGACATCTCCGCCGCGCGCGCCGAACTCATCGCGGCCATCCCCACCGGCTGGTTCCCCACTGCCGTCACCGAGTTGCCCGGCGGCGGCCTCGCCTACTTGAGCGCCAAAGGCGGCGGTTCCCGCCCCAACCCTAACGGCCCCGACCCTACCCGCCGCGGCGTAAACTCCGACTACGTCGCCGCGCTCGAAACCGGTTCGCTCGGCATCCTGCCGCCTCTCACGCCAGAGATGCTCGTGCCCCTCATCAGGCGCGTCATCGCCAACTCGCCCTACTCTGACACTCTGCTCACCCTGGCCGGCGTACCCCCTGGTAACCCCGTACCGAATCGCCAGGACGACCCTTCGCCCATCGAGCACGTCATCTACGTCATCAAAGAGAATCGCTCGTTCGACCAGATCTTCGGCGACTTCGCCCATGGCGATGCCGCCGCTGGCCAGAAAGACCTTGTCGTGTTCAACAACGACGTCACGCCCAATCACCGCAAGCTCGCCCGCGAGTTCGCCCTGCTCGACAACTTCTATGCAGCCGGATCCGTCAGCGCCGACGGTTACAGTTGGTCCACTGGAGCGCTCGCCAACGACTATGTCGAGAAACTTTGGCCGAGCTATCAGGCGCGCCGCCGTGACGTTTACGATTTCGAAGGCTCCGAACCCGCCGCCATTCCCCCAGCCGGATATCTTTGGACAAACGCCCTTAGCGCCGGCCTGTCCGTCCGCAACTACGGCATGGGGGCGACGCGCGGGCGGGCAGGCCGCACCGAGTTCTCTGACCCCGGTTTGGCACCTCATAGCCAGCCCGACTACCCGCCCTTCGATCTCAACATTCCCGATACCCAACGCGTCGATGTGTTCCTCAAAGATTTCAGCGAGCGCCAAGCTTCCCGAACCCTGCCCAAGCTCATGCTCGTCCGCCTGCCCGCCGATCACACCGCCGGCCGCGAGGCAGGCAAGCGCACCGCGCGCGCCATGGTCGCGGACAACGACTACGCGCTCGGCCGGCTCGTCGAAGCCGTCAGTAAGAGCGCTGCCTGGGCCAAGACCGCTATCTTCATCGTCGAAGACGATGCCCAGGACGGTGCCGACCACATCGACGCTCACCGAGCCCCCGCGTTCGTCGTCAGCCCCTATTCTCGCGACCGCGGAACCGACAGCACTTTCTATTCTTCGCCATCCGTGCTGCGAACCATCGAGTTGATTCTCGGGCTCCGTCCCATGACTCAGTTCGACGCCGCCGCCCTCCCCCTGTTTCGCTCTTTCGGAAACGAGGCCGACCCTCGGCCCTATCAGGCCGTCACACCCGCGGTCGACCTCAACGAACGCAATCCCGATGGCGCTGGCGGTCGCTCACGGCGCGTTCAACTTCATGCCCCCCCGACAGCTGCACCGTCGGGTCCGCTGGCAGGCCCGCCAACTGGCGTCTTAGCGGGCGGTGCTCTTTGATTCCTATAATGGTTCGTCTCTCATGTCTCCTATCCATATCGGCATCGTAGGCCTCGGCAACGTCGGACGCGGCACCCTCCGCATCCTGCACGACAACGCCGCCCTCATTGAACGCAAGCTCGGCTTCCCGCTCGTCGTCACAGCGCTTTGTTCGCGCTCCGTCATCGAGAAGGCGCCTGAAGAAGTTGCGCTTTTCCCCAACGCCCTGCGCACCTCCAACTGGAAAGAGGTCGTCGAGCATCCCGCTGTTCAGATCGTTGTGGAACTCGTCGGCGGCATGGATGCCGCCGCGCAAATCATCGACTCCGCCATCGCGCACGGCAAATCCTTCGTCACCGCCAACAAGGAACTGATGGCTGAACACGGCGGCGAGATCTGGGAGAAGGCCATCGCGGCCCGCATCTGTATTGCCATGGAGGCCAGCGTCGCCGGCGGCATCCCGATTCATTCCGTGCTTCGCGAAGGCATCTCCGGCGACCGTGTCGCCTCACTGCTCGGCATCCTCAATGGCACGTCAAACTACATCCTCACCGAGATGGAGAAGCGCGGCGCTCCGTTGGAAACCGTTCTCAAGGAAGCGCAGGATCTAGGCTACGCCGAAGCCGACCCCAGCGCCGACATCGACGGCTATGACGCTCGTTCGAAGCTCGCCCTGCTGGCCGCGCTTGCTTTCGGCGTTCGCGTCACGCCATCGGACATCCATCTCGAAGGCATCCGGCGCATCCGCGACATCGATTTCGCCTATGCCTCGCGCCTCGGCCAGACCGTGCGGCTGATCGCGGCCGCCGAACAAACCGAACGCGGACTCTTGCTCTCCGTCCGCCCCGCTCTCATTTCTCGCGACACCATCCTGGCCCACGTACAGGGCTCCTACAACGCCATCTGGGTGCGTGGCGTGCATGGCGAAGATACCTTCTACTACGGACGCGGCGCCGGGCCGACCCCGACCGGCGTCGCCGTCGTGAGCGACCTGATGCGTGTCGCCCGCGAGATCGTGAACGGCAGCCCGGAACGCGTTTCGCCGTTTGCCCATCCGGATCTCGAAAAGTACGCCCCGGCGCCGATCGAAAATCAAGTCCGGGCGCACTATCTCCGCTTTCGCGTGCGCGATCGTCCGGGGATTATCGCCGCCCTCGCCTCTATTCTTGCCGACACCGGAATCAGCCTTGACGCCGTGCTCCAGGAACCCAGCCATAACAGTCACGACCTTCCCTTCGTCATCACCGTCGAGCCCACTCCGCAAGGGGCTTTACGCCAAGCCGTGGCCCACATGGAAACTCTCGATTTTCTGGTCGACAAGCCTCTAATCCTGCCTCTTGAGAATGGCCTACAGAAATAACTGACGATTAAACTCCATAACGAGGCCGCAGGCGAAGCCCGCAGTTGGCCCCAGTAGTGAACGGCACTCATGCCGGTCCGCGCGAGATCACGCCCGCAGCTCTGAGTTTTTGGGGCGGCCTTTGTGGAATTGGGCTGGGACCTCGGGTTAGCTCTTGAGCCAGCGGTCAAACCACTCGAACGCTTCCTTCTGCATATCGCGGTCGAACTTATGTGGGCCCGGGTAGAAGCTCGCCCGATAGCGCTCGGGCGCTTCGGCCTTGCGGTAGACCTCTTTGAGGACGGTGTCGGCGCGTTGCATCTCGGGGAGGGTGAAGAGCTGGTCTTCGCTGTTATTGAGGACTAGGACGGGGTTGGGGACGGCTAGGCCGAGAATCTCGGGATAGTCAAGAAAACGAGGCAGGCCCGGGATGTAGATCATCCAGGTGTGCGTGTAGCACTTGTTGAGAAGGTAATCCCGCCAAGTGGTCATCATGCCGACCGCGCAGGAGCAGCGAATACGCTGATCGACACCGCTGAGGTAGACGGTGCGGAGACCGCCGCCGGAGAGGCCGCAGCAACCGACTCGCTGTTCATCGACTTCGGGCCGTGAGCAGAGGTAGTCGAGCGCGCGCTGGTCTTCAGCCGTAAAGACGCCGGGCCAGGTGGTTCCGGCGCAGAACAGGCTTTTCGAGACAAGGTGCTCGTGTCCGCCGGCGAAGGCGTTGTAGCGCTTGATCTCGTCGTCGGATTCGGGATTGACCTCGTCGATGTCATGTCCGCGTTTGATAACAGCGGGCAGGTCGGCGGAGCGCACGCGGCGCGTACCGAAGGTAAAAGTATCGTGGACGAGGACGGCGTAGCCGCGTTTGGCAAGCTCATTGGCCCAGGCAACACCCCCGTAGTAGTGGTCCTGGTGCTCGCGCATCAGCGGATGCATGCTGTTGCTGGTGCGGGTGATCTTGCGGTTGCCGAAGTACTTATTGCCGCCGTGGTCGTGAAGACCGACGACACCGGGCAGCGGACCGCTGGCGCCGGCGGGCTTGAGGAAGAGCGCTTCGGTGGGCGGTCCGAACGGGAGCTGCCAGCTCAGGTGCTCGATCTCGACTCCGTCATACTCGAAGCGGTGCTGAAGTTGGGCATTGGGAGTACCTCCGCTGTCGGGCTGTAAGAGGAAGTCGCGGTAGCGAGTCCGGGCCCGGTCGCGCCAAGCGTTGATGTCGCGAAACTGGTCGCGGCGAAAAGAAAGTTCGGCGGGCTGATCGCCCATGAGTCCGGCAGCCCAATCACCGTAGGCGCCGAGCATGTTCTGGGGCATATCGAAAACCTCCTGACTCAACAGGATACGACGATCGCTCCCGCTAAGTGTGACGGACACTGGGCAGCACCGTTCGGAAGGTTTGCGAAGTAGTGCGGGTGTGCTTGCTGGTGATGCAATCGTGCCTAAGGCGGCGCAAACAGCGCCTTGCAGCCTGTGGCAGAATACCCTGTTTTCAGGCGGCGAGAAGCAGCGGGGTGGCCAGCGGCGCGCCAGC
>JAQBUE010000120.1 GCA_027624045.1 Acidobacteriota bacterium | reverse complement strand
CCATTGCCATAGAACAAGTTTATCGACTCTTGTTTCAATGTGGGACTTCCACCACAGGCTGCTAAGCGGTGTCGTGGCGGGCAGTATCGCCTCGGTCTACGGACTCAACCCGTCGACCGAGTCGGTCGGCGCCGATGTCGTACCGCTACCGACTTCTCTCGGCGGCGGCATGCTTCACATGACGCCCCAGAGTCTGGCCCTTCGCTTCGACGGCGACGTTGCCGTGCCGCAGTTTTTTTCATCACCAGGCCAGCAGAATGTCCAGATTCCGTGGGAGATGGAGGGCTTTAGCAGCGCTACGATCACAGCAATTCTCGGGCAGGAGCAAAGTGCCCCTGTAGATGTCGAGATCGTTCCCTACAACCCGGGCCTATTCAGCACCAACGCGCGGGGCTTCGGCCAGGGCTCTATTCAAATCGTGGGTGCCGGCGGCGCGCTGGCCGGTCCGATAAGCCCTTTCACCGTCGCACGCCCCGCGAAGAAGTGCGAGTACATCACCATCTGGGCGACAGGCCTAGGGCCTGTGACTCACCCGCCGGCAACCGGCGCGCCTGCTTCCTACGATCCACTCGCTCACACCATGACGCTTCCCAAGGTCACGATCGGCGGTGTGGCCGCGCCGGTATTCTTCTCCGGCTTGGCGCCGCTGTTTGTCGGGCTCTACCAGATCAACGTCAAAGTGCCGGAGGAGGCGCCAACCGGAAACGCGATCGAAGTGATAGTTACAATCGGCGGTGTATCTTCAAACGTCGTGACGATCGCGGTCCAGTAGCTCCTGGCTAGCCAATCTAGAGAAACACACATCCTCCGCTGACAAGCGGGGGCGGCCCCTATGCGACCATGGAATTCTGTAGATGGATTCCAAATCAATGGTTCTTTTCTTGCGAGCCCTGGGACCTGCCGCCGTTGTTCTCCTGCTGATGAACCTCTTCGTGCCCAGCGCGGTGCGGGGGCAAAGCACCATCCTTGGCGACCTCAATTTCGAGCTGTTCGCCGCCGGTCTCAGCCGCCCGCTCGGCATTGAAGACGCCGGGGACGGTTCCGGACGCCTCTTCATCGTTCTTCAGGGAGGTCAAATCGTTATCTACGACGGCGCGCAGATGCTCGAGACACCGTTCCTCGACATCACAAGCCGTGTTGCCTGTTGCGGCGAACGCGGCTTGCTCGGATTGGCGTTTCACCCGAACTTCGAGCAGAACGGTTACTTCTACGTCGACTACACCCGTAGATCCTTCGCCCCGGGAGGCACGACGACGATCTCGCGTTTCAAGGTCAGCAGCACGAACCCCAACTTGGCCGATCCGGATTCGGAGCTGGTCCTGATCGAGCAGAACCAGCCGTTCTCAAACCATAACGGCGGCGCCTTGGAATTCGGGCCGGATGGCTACTTGTACATCGCGTTTGGCGACGGTGGCTCGGCGGGCAACCCGAGCAACACAGCACAAACCTTGACGACGCGGTTGGGGAAGATCCTTCGGATCGATGTCAACAACGGCGATCCGTACTCGATCCCTCCCAGCAATCCCTTCTTTGGACTCGACAACGCGCTTGAGGAAATCTGGGCCTACGGGCTGCGCAACCCGTGGCGGATTACTTTCGACCGTGAGAGCGGTGATCTCTTCATCGGAGATGTCGGGGAGCAATCGTGGGAAGAGATCAATTTCCAACCAGCCGGCAGCCCCGGAGGCGTGAACTATGGTTGGCGACGCATGGAAGGTACCCACTGCTTCCAGCCCGCCGCTGGTTGCCAGAGCCCCGGGTTGACGTTGCCTATCCTCGAGTATCCGAACGGCGGCGGGGGCTCGGTCACGGGAGGCTATCGGTACCGAGGGTCTGACCACCCGCAATTGCGAGACGTCTATTTCTACGCCGACTTCGTCCAGGGCCGCTTATTCGCGGCCCGTGAGGAGAATGGCGCGTGGCAACAGATCGATACGCGCAACGTACCCTACGGCATCAGCACCTTCGGGGAAGACGCGCGCGGTGAGCTGCTATTCGCCGACTACTTCAGTGGCACGATCTACCGTATCAAGGCGAGTTATCCAGTTCCCCAGCTCAGCTCACTTTCTCCCGCGGGAGTGGCGGCGGGCGGCACTGACTTTCGCTTTACGGCCGTTGGCGACAATTTCGTACCGGCCTCGGAGGTGCGCTGGAACGGTCTGACGCGCGTGACGCACTTCGTCGATCACAACCGGCTCCAAGTGGACATACTGGCCGAGGACATCGCCGACATCGGCATGGGCGAGATCACGATTTTGAACCCAGCCCCCGGAGGCGGTGTCACAGACTCTCTGGCGTTCGCGATCGAGCCTGAGCCCGCCAACCCGCCCACAATCTTCGAAGGTGGCGTCGGCAATGCCGCCGGGGTCACGGGGACGGAGGGCGTCGCCGCCGGCGCTATCGCCGCGACGTTCGGGACATTTCTCGCCCTACGGCCGGAGGCGCCACTCGTCGCGCCGCTTCCGACGGCGTTGGGCGGAGGCATGTTGCGCTTTGAACCCATGGCGCCCGCCGCGCTCAGCTTTAGCGGAGCGATCGCTGTCCCTGAGTTCTTCGCGTCAGCCGGTCAGAAGAACATCCAGATTCCGTGGGAACTGCTGGGGCTCGGCGAAGCCCAGCTGACCGCCCGAGTCGGAACTCTTGAGAGTGCGCCCGTCACCGTCGCCATCGTCCCGTTCGACCCCGGTATCTTCACTGCCGATGCGAGCGGCACGGGGCAGGGTGCCATTCTGATCGCAGGAACGACACTCCTCGCTGCGCCGGCCGGTTCCTTTCCCGGCGCCCGGCCCGTGCGCCGGGGTGAGTTCATCGCCATCTTTTGTACCGGCCTCGGCGCAGTGACGCACATGCCCGCGACTGGCAGCGAAGCGCTGGCGGACCCGCTTTCCCTGACGCTCACGCAACCCGCGGTCACCGTCGGCGGAGTCGAAGCAGGGGTGTCTTTCTCGGGTCTCGCGCCCGGCTTCGTCGGTCTCTGCCAGGTCAATGTTAAGATCCCCGAGGGCACCGCCTCAGGAAGTTCAATCGAAGTGATCATCACGATCGGTGGATTCCAATCGAACGTCGTCACGATTGCGATCGACTAGCCTGCATTTCTGACCACGTGGCGAGCCTGTCGCGTGCTTCGACCGCTAGGTGGTCAGAAATGCGGGCTAGCTCTTCCATCCCCCGGAAAATGTAGCGGGCATGCCGCGCGCAAGGCCCATTTCGCGGGCTTATCTAAGGTCCGGATTCAGCGAAGCTTGACGACGTCTCCGCCACGATCCTTGCTGCGAAGGGCAGCGTCCATGAAGGCGAATATCTCCAGCGTGACATCATTGGGGACCGGCGGCTTGCCGGTTTTGAAGAAGTCGACGACGCGCGTGAGAAGCCGCGAATACGCGCCCCCGGCCTTATCTGAATACTTGATGGCGTCATCGCCGAAGACCATCGCGCCATAGCCGTTCTTACCGTCTCGGATGCCACGCACGGTACCGATGCGGCCGTCGTCCCAGAGCCCGACAATCACGTCGGCTTCTTTCGTGTAGGTTCGGTGAACCGAGACACAGCCAGTCCCCATGATCGTGTAGAGCAGTTCGATGGGGTGGATGGCGTACCACGACAGGTCAAGGTGGTGCGTCGGATGAATCGAAGCGGGGCCCCACGTAATCGCGCCCTTCATTCCTTCTACTTTTGTTTCCTCAACCGCGTCGACGTAGCGCAGGCTGGAGGAGCTAAACCAAGGAACGTTATGCTGTTTGCCGAGGCGCGCGATCTCACGCGCATCTTCGAGGCTGGCCGCCAGCGGCTTGTCGATGAAAACGCGTTTGCCGGCGGCGAAAACCTGCTTGACTTGTTCGAGGTGAACGCGGCCATCGACGCTTTCAAGCAGCACGGCGTCAACTTTCGAGCACAAGGTGGGAATGTCATCGACGAGTTCCACACCCCACTTTTCGTGTATTTCGGCACCGATCTTGTCGACACGGTCGCGGCTGTTTTCAATGTCGGGGCTGCCGCCCTTGAACGCGGCGACTACCTTCGCGCCCGGAACGTGATCGGGGTTCGATGGGTCGTTCAAGATTCGAGTGAAAACTAAAGCGTGGGATGTGTCGGTGCCAATGATGCCGACTTTGATGACTTGTGCCTGGAGGGGCAAGACCAGCATCGAGAGGAGCAGCAGGAAACGAAGTTGCATGGAGGCATTCTAGCCTACATCCGCCCCACGTGACGATCGAAGCACGCCACGCGGTGAGATGGCACAAGCCGCCTTTGGGTAGGGCTCCTCGGGTCGTCTTCCCACCCGCTCTGGGTCATGCCAAACGGCTAGCTAGTCTTCGAACGACACTCTCGCTATACTTCCTAACGAACCTGGGGGAGGGGCTGATGCCACCTATCGTCAAACTGCGGGTAGGAGTTGTTTTGCTAGGCTTCGCGGCGGTGGTCGCGCCGAACGCGCTGGCGCAGCGCACCATGCGGCCCGTGATTCGCGGCGAGAGTTACGCCGTCTCCAGCCGTAAACCGCAGGCAAGCCAGGCCGCGGAGCGCATTCTGAGGGCTGGCGGAAACGCCTTCGACGCGGCCGTGGCCGGGCAGGCCGCCCTCAGCGTCACTGATCCCGCATCCAACGGCGTCGGCGGCGACGCGTTCATCCTGGTTTACGACGCCAAGACCGAGAAAGTCTATTCCGTGAACGCCGGTGGTTGGTCGCCCAAGCTGGCCACGATCGAGTGGTATAGGAAGAACAACGACGGCAAGATTCCCGCCGACGACAGTCTTCTCTCGGCCACGGTACCGACCTCGGTCGACGCCTGGTACACGGTGCTTTCGCGCTGGGGAACGATGAGCTTCGCCGAAGTTCTCAGGCCTGCGATCGAACTCGCCGACGGCTTTCCGCTCAGTGAAGGGCTCGCGGGCCAGATCGGCGGCCGTAAGGAAGGTAACCGCACATTGGTTGTTGGCGACCGTGATGTCACAACCGAAATTGCGCCCGTGGTCGGCAACAGCAAGCTGCGGCGCTATCCGACGAGCGAGAAGGTGTACTTTCCCAATGGCGAGCCTGGGACAGCCGGTGAAGTGTTCAGCAATCCCGACCTGGCGCGGACCTTGCGTAAGCTCGTCGAAGCTGAAGACAACAACGCGGGCAAGGGACGCGAGGTCGCCCTCAAGGCCGCTCGGGACCGCTTCTACAAAGGCGACATCGCGCGCACCATGGCAACGTTTTCCGAAGCCAACGGCGGCCTGTTTCGTTATGAAGACTTCGCCGACTTCAGCGTCAAAGTCGAGGACCCCGTCTCGATTAACTACCGTGGCTACGAGGTCTATAAGAACCCTTCCGCCAATCAAGGCCCTTCGGAGATCTTCACGCTGAATCTCCTGCGCGGTTTCGACCTCAAGAAGATGGGCCACAACTCGGCCGACTACATTCACACTTTCGTTGAGTCTCTCAAGCTGGCGTTCGCCGACCGTGAAATGTATCTCGCCGACATGGATTTCATCAAGATTCCTTTTCCCCAATTGCTCACTGAATCCTATGGCGCGCGGCGGCGGGCGTTGATCGACCCTAAGAAGGCATCCTATGAATTTCGTCCGGGCATTCCGGACGGCGTAAGCACATCAAACCGCCCGCGATTCAAGATCCCCATATCGGCCGACGCCGACCATGAGGGAGACACCAGCTACGTCGCCGTCATCGACAAAGAGCGCAACGCCGTTTCGTGGACGCCCAGTCTTCACTCCGGGTGGGGTTCGGGCATCGTGCTCGCGGATCTCGGCTTCATGTTGAACTGCCGTGGCGATTACTTCTGGCTGCAAGAGGGACATCCCAATGCCCTGCTGCCGCACAAGCGGCCACGCAGCACTTTAACGCCGACGCTGATCCTCAAGGACGGCAAGCCCTTCATGGCGGTCGGCAGTCCGGGCGGCGACGACCAGTGCATGCGCATCATGCAGACGTTTCTCAACGTGGTCGAGTTTGACATGAACATCCAGGCGGCCATCGAAGCACCGCGGGCGACAACGAACGGCTTCCCTTCATCGGTGTTCCCTCATGCGATGACACCGGGACACTTGGCGGTGGAAAGCCGTGTCGCCCCCGAGGTGATCGAAGAGCTGAAACGGCGGGGTCACCATGTCGAAGTACGAGGAGCGTGGTCGATGAATGCCACCTCGGCGATCGTTGTGGACCCTAAAACCGGCGTTCTGAGCGCCGGAGCCGATATCCGCGGCGATAATTACGCCCTGGCGTGGTAACGCGCATACCCACCGAGCTTGTTCACCCATCGATCGTGGGCGAAAATAAGCTCATGGAGACTCCCTGGTATCGGTCGAAGACGGTCTTTCTTCTCTCTTGCCTGCTCTTCCCGCCGCTGGCTCTGGTGCTGCTGTGGATGCGGCGGGACTCCGGCATCTTCCGCAAGCTGACGTTCTCGGCGGGCTTGGCCGTGATGTTTCTGGTGCATCTCGTCGCTTTCTACGGGTTGCGCATGGAGGTGGACGGTACCGGCATCACGCCGATTTTCACATTCCACAATCCGGAATCGCATATCGAGGCACTCGAAACCAGCCGCGCGGTAGCTGACCACGGAACCGTGCAGGCTGCCAGCCGCCCGCCGGCCATTGCCGGTGGAGCCTCGTGGACGGATTATCGAGGACCCAACCGTGACGGGGTATACACTGCGAGCGCGATACAAACCGATTGGCCGTCGGGTGGTCTGCCCGAGATCTGGCGCCAGAAGGTCGGAGGCGGCTATGCGTCGGTCGTAGTCGCCGATGGCAAAGTGTTTACCATCGAGCAGCGGCGCGACGAAGAAGTGGTTGCCGCGTATGACTTCAATACGGGTCGCGAATTGTGGACAAACGGCTGGGAAGCTCACTTCCAGGAGTCGATGGGCGGGCCCGGGCCGCGCGCGACCCCGACTTGGCATGACGGCGCAATCTACGCTCTGGGCGGCACCGGAGAATTGCGCGCGATCGAAGCGGCAAGCGGCAAACTGATCTGGCGAAAAAACATCCTATCCGACAACGGCGCGCCGAATTTGACCTGGGCGATGTCGGGCGCGCCGCTCGTCGTGGATGACAAGCTCATCGTGCTGCCTGGCGGAACCAGCGGCAAATCAATTGTCGCTTACAACAAAGACACGGGTGAGCCGATCTGGAAATCCTTGAACGACAGCCAGGCTTACACCTCACCCATGCTCGCGACAATCGCCGGTAAACGCCAAATCATCCTTATCAGCGCAGCGCGCCTGCTGGCGGTCGATCCCGAAGACGGGTCGCTCTTGTGGGACTATCCGTGGAAGACTTCCTACGACGCGAACTGTGCGCAGCCGTTGATCGTCGACGGCGAACATGTGTTCGCTTCCTCCGGCTATGGGACCGGCGCGGCCTTCGTCAAGATCGTCCGCAAGGATGATGGGTTCCGCGCTGAGGAAGTTTGGAAGAACAACACGATGAAGAACAAATTCAGTAGCTCCGTTCTTCACGACGGGATCGTCTATGGCCTCGACGAGGCCATCCTGGCGGCTGTCGACGTGCGAACCGGCGAGCGCAAATGGAAGGGTGGGCGCTATGGCTTCGGGCAAGTTCTGCTGGCGGGAGATCACCTGATCGTGCTCACGGAAACGGGTGAAGTCGCGCTCGTAAAAGCCACACCGGAAAGCTATCAGGAAGTGGCGCGCTTCCCCGCGATCAGCGGCAAGACTTGGAACACGCACGCCATCGCCGGGGGGCGTTTGATTGTGCGCAACCAGACCGAAATGGCCTGCTACGATTTGTCGAAGTCCTGAGGCGGTACCGACCGGCACGTACAAGGGTCCCGTCGCCTGACGACGTTCGCGCCTCCGCAGCGACCTCAAACAGGCGGTAAACTTGAGGCTTCGGTTCTGCCCCGATAAGGAATCCTCATGACCCGTACGCCTGTTGCCGCCTTCGCGGCTGCTCTCCTCCTGCTAGCCGGCTGCTCGCGTGAGCCGATTCTAGAAGGGCCGTATCGGGTGCCGCCGGGTTTCGTTGTTGAGCGCCTGCTGCCAGCGGGCCAGGACGAGACCCTGATCCAGGTGACGTTCGACAGTCTCGGGCGGCCGGTCGTCTCGCGTGAGAACGGCAACCCGACGATCTTGTTCGATAACGACGGCGATGGCATCTTCGAATCCGAGAAGATTTTCAGCGACAAAGTCGAGATGGCGCACGGCATGTGGTTCGATGGCCGCACACTCTACGCCACCGGCAGAGACCCCGAAAACAAACAAGCCGGTCTCTACAAGATGGAAGACCTCGACGGCGACGAGATAGCCGACACGTTCGAGAAGCTGCATGACTACACGGGGCCGATTGGCGAGCACGGTCCGCATGACATTCGCCGCGCCCCCGACGGCCAGCCGTCCGTCATGATGGGCAACCACACCTCTGTTCCCGCCGAGTTGATCGATCCCGGCTCTCCTCTGCGCGATGCCAGGGAATCGCAACTCCTTGAGCGCTACATGGACGCCCGAGGCCACGCCGTCGGCATTATGGCGCCCGGCGGAACGATGTCGCGGCTGCGCCTCGACCCCCTGCGGTATTCGCGGATCGCCGGAGGTTTTCGCAACGCCTTCAATCACGCCTACAACCGCGAAGGCGAGCTCTTCACGTTCGACAGCGATATGGAATGGGACGTCAACATGCCCTGGTACCGCGAGGTGCGGTCGCTGCATGTGATTCCCGGCGGCGATTACGGTTGGCGCACGGGCTCGGGGAAGTTTCCGCCGTACTACATCGACAGCCTGCCGCCGCTGCGGGAACTCGGGCGCGGGTCGCCGGTTGGTGTGGAGTTTTATCACCACTATGCGTACCCCCCGGAATACTTCGACGCGTTTTTGCAGGCGGATTGGTCGCGCGGCCGGATCGTGATGCTGCGCATGGTCCGCGACGGCGCGACCTACAAGTGGGCGGATGAGCCCATGGACTTCGTCTATGGCGAGCCCCTCAACGTGACGGACCTCGAAGTCGGTCCCGACGGCATGGTCTACTTCACGATGGGTGGACGCAACACCGCCGGCGGCTTGTACCGCGTGGCGTACAAGGGCTCTCGCTCGAATGATTCATTCCTTAAGACGAAAGGCATTTGGGCCGCCATACGCCAGCCACAACCGCTTTCGAGTTGGGGTTGGGCCGCCATCGAGAAAGTTAAAGAAGAGATGGGCGAGCGCTGGAGCGAAGAGCTGCATCGTGTGGCGCTCAGTACGTCTGCCCGAGCGAGCGACCGCGTCCAAGCGCTGATGCTGATCCAGCAGCACGGCCGGGCGGCGCGCGCCGACCTGCTGCGGACATTGAGTCACGACCCACACCCGCACGTTCGCGCCGCCGCGATTTATGACGTCGGCCAGCATGGCAGTGACCGCGCCAAGGCGATCGCAGCATCGGGTCTGAAAGATACTGATCCTTTTGTGCGGCGCCGCGCGGCCGAGGCGGTCGTGCGCATGGGACTTTCGCCTGACCAGCCCAGCTTCGCACCAATCGACGATCTCTACGCGATGCTCACTGATCGTGATCGCTGGGTGCGCTACGCGGGGCGCGCCGCGCTGGAGCGGACACCTCGCCAGGAGTGGTCCCGCCGCGTGATCGAAGAAGCAAATCCGCAGGCTGCCGCCGTGGGTTTGGTGGCGTTGATACGCACGGCGCAGTCCGCCGCCGACATCGAACCCGCCATTCCCAGGGCGCTCGCTCTTTTGGGACGTGAAGGCTTGCCCGCCGATACGGAACTCGACCTGCTGCGGGCTTTTCACCTTGCCTGCACGGAGCTTGAGAATGGCTGCCCGCAAGAGGCGCGCAGCGAAGCATCCCGAATCGCGTCTACCCGTTTTCCCGCGCGCGACGAACGCCTGAATCGCGAATACGCCCGCACCATGGCGTATGCGGACGATTCGGCGGCCATCGCCCAAATCCTCGATGCGATGCCCAAGGGCGATGAAAAGCAGCAACTCCAGATCCACTACGCCTACTGCTTGCGGGAGATCAAAGCCGGCTGGACGAGCGCTCAGAAAAGAACCCTCCTGTCGTGGTTCAGCAAGGCGCGGCAATGGCGCGGTGGAGCGAGCTTCCCCGGATTCATCAATCGTTTGTTCGACTCCTCTCTCGACTTTTTCGACGAACACGAAAAACAGATGGCCTACCAGGCAATTCCTGATTTCGCACCGATCGAAGATCTCGACGCCGCTGGCCTGCGCCGAGGGCGCGACGGCTACGTGCCGGCCAGAGTCTTTGCGAGACAGAGCGGATCGAGTGCGCTCAGCGCAGAGGAAGTCTTCGAGCATACACTGTTCAACCCGGCGACCGGCCGCGCGCAGCCTGAGCGGGGCAAAGAAATCTACGAGAAGGAGTGTTCACGCTGCCATCGCTTCGGCGATCTCGGCGAAGACTACGGGCCCGATCTCACAACGCTCGCCAACCGCTTCCAGCGGCGGGATACATTGGAGGCGATTCTGTGGCCTTCGCGAACGGTCTCCGATCAATACCAGTCGTCCATCATCGAGACGACGGGCAACGACATCATCGACGGGCTGATTCTGTCAGAAGACAACGAGCGCGTTACGATGATGATCCCTGACCAAGAGCGCCCTGTGGCGATTTCGAAGGATCAGATCCGGGGTCGGCGTGTATCGAGCGTCTCGGCCATGCCGGAAGGATTGCTGGATCCGTACGACCTGAATCGAATCGCTGATCTTCTCGCCTTCTTGCAGCAATCAACCGCTGCGGCGGCAGGCCAGTGAGCATTCCCGAGAAGATGAGGAGCGCCGTCCGCCCCCATTCTCTCCACCCATAGCTTCCATGGCATACACCGACCTTCGCGAATTCATCCGCGCCCTCGAAAAGAACGGCGAACTCAAGCGCATCTCCGCCGAAGTGGACCCGGTCCTTGAGATCACCGAGATCGCCGATCGCGCCGTCAAGCGCGGAGGTCCGGCCCTGCTGTTTGAGAATCCCAAGGGCTACAACATCCCGGTCCTCATTAACGCTTTCGCGAGCACCCGCAAGATGGAGCTGGCACTGCAGGTCGATTCGATTGACAGCATCGCCGGCCGCATCTCCGACTACCTGGAACTCAAGACGCCGCAAGGCCTGATGGGCAAGCTCAGCATGCTGCCCAAGCTCGCCGAGATGGGCTCGTTCTTCCCTAAAGATGTCAAGAGTGGTCCTGTCAAGGAAATCATTCGCAAGGACGATTTCTCTCTCTTCGACTACCCAGTTCTACAATGCTGGCCCCAGGACGGCGGCCGCTTCATCACGTTGCCGCTCGTGTTCTCGAAAAATCCCGTCAGCGGCAAACGTAACGTCGGCATGTACCGGCTGCAGATCTACGACGACCGCTCGACCGGCATGCATTGGCAAACGCATAAGCAGGGCGCCGAGCACTACCGGCGGCGTCTGGCCGAGGGCAAAGACGAGCGCATGGAAGCCGCTGTCGCTATCGGTGCCGACCCCGCCACGATGTTTTCGGCCATCCTGCCCCTGCCGCCCGACCTCGACGAAATGCTCTTCGCCGGATTCCTGCGATCGAAACCCGTCGAACTCGTCAAATGCGAAACGGTCGATCTCGAGGTGCCGGCGCACGCCGAGATCGTCCTCGAAGGCTACGTCAAACTGGGCGAGCTGAAAACCGAGGGGCCCTTTGGCGACCACACCGGTTTCTATTCGCTCGAAGACGACTTCCCGGTCTTCCATGTCACCTGCATCACGCAACGCAAAGACCCGATTTACGCCACCACCATCGTCGGTCCGCCCCCGATGGAAGACTTTTACATGGGGAAGACGATCGAGCGTGTCTTCCTGCCCTTGATGCGCTTACAGCTTCCTGAAGTCGTCGACATGTGCATGCCGGCCGAGGGCATTTTTCACAACTTGATGCTGATTTCCATCAGGAAGTCCTATCCGCTGCAAGCCCGCAAGGTGATGAATGCCATCTGGGGACTCGGCCAAGCGATGTTCACGAAAGTTATCGTCGTCGTAGACCACGATGTTGACGTGCAGAACGTAAGTGAAGTCGCCTGGAAGGCGCTCAACAACATTGACCCCGAACGCGACATCCAGTTCACCATGGGGCCCATCGATCAACTCGATCACTCCAGCCGCCTGCCGAACTACGGCTCTAAAATGGGTATCGACGCCACGCGCAAGTGGCCCCAGGAAGGCTTCACACGTCCCTGGCCCGACGTCATCAAGATGGATGAGGACGTCAAGAAACGCGTTGACGCTATCTGGAAACAACTGGGAATCGACTGAGCTTGCCGCACTTCGCAGTTTGATGCGAAAGCCAGGCCGACGGTATCATACTGGCTGAGGCCTAATCGGACGTGAGCAGAGTCAGGCGACAGTTTTCGTGGAGGTTCTTCGGTGCCATTGTTGCCGTGGGGCTGCTGTTTGCCTTTGCCGTCGAGTTCCGTGAGCCCACTGGGGTACAGGCACAAACCGTGAAGAGCGGACCGGCCATCGGCGAGACCATCCCTGCCTTCGAGCTCACAGACCACACCGGCAAGACTCAAACCTTCGAATCACTGCGCGGACCCAAGGGCTTGGTACTCCTGTTCCACCGCTCGGCGGATTGGTGACCGTACTGCAAAGGCCAACTGGTCGAGTTGGCGCAACAAACAGAAAACTTCAAGGCAAAGGGACTCAAGGTCGCCGCGGTGAGCTACGATTCCGGCGCCGTTCTGCGGCAGTTCGCTGAGCGCGTCGGGATCAGCCTCCCGCTACTCTCTGACACGGATTCCACAGCGATCCGCGCGTTCGGCATTCTCAACGACACGCTTCCGGCCGATCACCGCCGCTACGGCATTCCGTTTCCCGGCTACTTCGTCGTTGATGAGAACGGCGTCGTGCAGTCAAAGCATTTCGAAGAGAACTACCAGGAGCGCTTTACGGCAGCGAATATCTTGGTGCGCGAGTTCGACGACGCGGGTGAGATGCAAGGCGAGGCCGAGACGCCGCACCTTCGGATGAGTTGGTCGGCCAGTAACAGTGAAGTTCTCGGCGGACATCGCGTTGCGCTCGTCCTCAACGTTGAGATGAAGCCGAAGATGCACGTCTATGCGCCGACGGTGGACGGCTACCTGCCGGTTGAATGGGAAATCGTGCCCTCCAATGGATGGCAAGGCTTGCCGCCCGACTTTCCTGAGTCAGAGCTCCTTCACCTGCCGGCGATCGACGAGATTGTGCCGGTCTACGAAGGCCGTTTTCGCGTTGTCCGCGACCTGAAGATCGGCTCGCGCAACCAGATTCAGCCGCTCGTCACCGAAGACGGAACGTTCACCGTTGAAGGCACGTTCCACTACCAAGCCTGCGACGACAAGGTCTGCTACTTGCCGCAAGACATCCCTCTCAAGTGGGCGTTTGATTTGAAACGTTAGCCTGCATTCAGAAGTACGATACTCACCCAAGTCATTCGTCTCACCGTGTCCGCGGGGTAGAAGATACCAGCTTCGCCCACCCTTCCGACATTTAGAAATACCCGGGCGGCGCCCACGGGTTCCCTATGGTCGTTCACGGGGCACGCGTCAGACGTTACACGAGGCGGATAGGCGGCCAAGAAAAGGGTGAACAGAATCGCAGCAAAGCGTTCACTCTTGCCTCTTCGGCAGGTCTTAGGCTCGGAACGGCCTAATTCGGGAACTGCTCACTAGCTCTAAACTGGAAGGATGCGAATCAACAATGCGATACGAATACTCGCGGCATGCATCGCGCTCGGAGTGCCGCTCGTCTCGGCGAACGCTGAAACAGCCGGAGGTTTGAGTTGGACGGCGCCGGCCGGCTGGAAGTCACAACCGCAACAGATGCGCGCCGCCAATTACGTGATCCCCGCGGCGGGCGCCGATAGCGAGGGTGGTGAATGTGGCGTCTACTTTTTCGGGTCCGGCCAAGGTGGAGGCGTCGAGGCGAACGTGCAACGCTGGATCGGCCAGTTCCGCGCGCCTGACGGCGGTCCCGCGGACGGCCTCGCGAAGCGATCCAATGAAACGATCAACGGAGTCAAGGTGACGACCGTGGACGTCACCGGCACCTATATGTTCAAGGCATTTCCGATGGCCCGCGAAGCCACTCCGAAACCGGGCTACCGCATGCTCGCCGCTATTGCCGAAGGACCCGAAGGACCTATCTTCTTCAAACTCACCGCTCCGAAGGCGACCGCGGCTGCCGCTGAAAGAGATTTTCGGAAGATGCTCGGAGCGCTCGCGAAGCGCTAGCCGGCTCGCTCAAACCACTACTGCCCAGACTATTGCTGGGGCTGAGGTTCTGGCTGATTGAAATTAACCGCTGGGGGCGCCTGCCGGGCCTCCTCGGTCGTGCGGAAGTAGGCGTCTTCCCGCTGGTACCCGGCGAACGACGCCACGATGCTATTGGGGAATAGCTGAATGTAGGTGTTGTACTGCTGGACGGCCTGATTGTATTTGCGTCTTTCGACCGCGATGCGATTCTCGGTGCCCGCTAGCTCATCCTGAAGCCGGATGAAATTCTGGCTGGATCGCAATTCCGGATAGTTTTCAACAACCACCAATAGGCGCGACAATGCTCCGCTCATCTGGTCGTTCGCCTCGATGCGGTCAGAGGGAGTGCGTGCGCCGGACATCGCGGCCCGGGCGTTGGCAATGTTCGTGAATACTTCCTTTTCCTGGGCGGCGACACCCTTAACGGTCGCGACAAGATTCGGCACCAAGTCCGCGCGCCGCTGAATCACGGTATCGACTTGGGCCCAGGCGGCGTCAATCCCCTCGCGCATCGTGACCATTTCGTTGCGGCGGCTCACAAACATACCGCCGAAAGCCAGCCCCACGACGAGCAAGAGCACGACGAGGATGACGGCGGCGATAAGTAGTTTTTTCACGATAGAATTGACCTGATGGACTTGAGTCAATCACCTCAAACCCATATTTCTAACCCGGATTATAGCCCGTCGACGTATTCCGCCGTCCGCGTGATCTGCTCGAGATAGTCATCGAAAAGAGGACGAATCTCGGCATCTTGCAACCGCCGATCCTTGGCTCTCACGTCGAGCAGCGTCTCGAAAGGCGTCGCCGAGATCGAGAAGCAAGCCGACGCCTGCCGAAAGATCTCGCGTTTCTTGAGAGCTGGCTGTTCGCCGCTGAGAATCAGCGCGTGGCGAAACAGCGTCGAGAACGTTGGTATCGAATCCAGCATCAACTGGATCAGTTGGCGTCGGTCCTTCTGAAGAGCCAGGAAGCGTTCGCGCAGCCGCAGCAACCGCGAGCGCAGTTCGTGCTCGACCTGATGCCGATGACGGGCCGGATCAACGGAAATCGCCGCGATCACGTCTTCGCCATGAAGCACCTCATAAGCCGCCCGAATATCCAGAAACTCAATCGCGAAAGCATCGTGCGCGTTGCGGAGTTCCTCCAGCGAGAGGAAGACCGGCGTGGGCTGCTTTTTTTTCAACCAGCGGTCGACGCTGGGATAAGCTTTCTCCAGTTGCGTGGGTCCGACGGCTTGCAGTACGCAGAGCACGTTCAGGTCGGAAACATTCTCTTGGAAATCGCCCGTTACCGCGGACCCGTAGAGCACAACTGAGTGCAGATCGTCCCCGAGGTCGTCGCGAAGCTGCCGAACCAAATCATTGAGGAGTTGATCTTTCATTCCGTTCACCATGACCCGGAGGCGCCACCGCCTCCGAAGCCGCCGCCGCCAAAGCCGCCGAATCCACCAGAGCTGGAACCGCCGGAACCGCCGGAACCGCCGCCAAACCCGCCCCGCCCGAATCCGCCCAGCATCCAGGCTGTTGTGACCGCGCCATCGCCCCAACCTCCCCTGCGCCGCCGGCGAGGCAACAAAAACAGCAACATCATCAGCAATAGAGGCCACCAGCTCCCCCGGCGGGAGCGCTGGGCCGGTTGTTCAACCTGCCCCGTCAGCGTCACCCCGGCAGCCTGGGCGACAATTCCCGCCACTTGCGTGACCGCGACGACAGTGGCGGCGTCGTAGTCGCTTGCGCGTAGATGCGGCGTCATCGCGTCGCGGATCTCGCCGGCCCGGCCGTCCGGGATGATGGGCTCCAGCCCGTAGCCCACCTCAATGCGAAGCTTGCGATCCTCGACGGCAATCAGAATCAGTGCGCCGCGGTCCTCGCTATCACCGACGCCCCACTTTTCGGCGAGCAGATTCGCGTAGTTCTCGATCGTGTCGTCGCCGATTGTAGGGACGATCGCGACGGCGACCTCGGCTCCGGTCTTCTGCTTGAGTTCGACGGCGAGGCTTTCAAGACCGCCCTTGGCCCGTGCACTGAGGACGCCGGCGTAGTCGTTGATAAAGCCCGTCGGCGTAAGATCGAGGGCTTGCGGGAGTGACACGATTGCTGTGCAGAACAGCAAAAGCGGGAGAAACAATAGGAGGTAAGCGCTTCGACAGCAACGCCGAGACGCGCGACCGGGCAACATCGACGTTCAGGATAGCATCCGGCTCCCCGCACCCTGGATCACGGCCGGCGATACGCTGCCAGTCGGATTCGATCCCTTTTCCTCGCCATTCAGGGAACAGCTACGTGTTTTTGTGTTGTAGCCCAATGATAATGTCCCCTTGAGCGCCCAATAGAAATGTCCCCTAATCTGGGGCTCCGAGGAGG
>JAQBUE010000119.1 GCA_027624045.1 Acidobacteriota bacterium | reverse complement strand
CCCTATTTCGTCCCCGGCCTCGACCTACCGCATTTCAGGATCATTCTTGGATTGGAAAATGCTGGAGTGAGGGTAGGACGGGACAACGACTAGGCGGCGAGTGTTTTCAAGAACCGGCGCGCACGCCAGACCCAGGGGCGCTCTTGCCGCCGCAGGTAACGCGGCAGACCGAGTTGCTTGGTAAGAATCGCTTGCATCATCTCGCGAGCTTGCTCTGTTTCTCCGCGTTTCGCCAGCAGCTCGCCGAGACCCCAGTAAGCACGCGAGATGGGCGAATTATCAAGGATCGACCGGTACACCTCGATCGCCTTGTCTTCATCTCCAAGGCCTTCGTAGGCTTTGGCCAGGGCAAGATTCCCCTGGTGCAGCTTATACTTGGCATCGGCCTCCGCTAGCGCCCGCAAGTCTTTCACCGCGGCCTCGTAGTCGCCGGTTTCGATGGCCGACAGTCCGCGCCCATACAAGCTATCGAGGTCATGGGGATCGCGGTCGAGCGCCTCGCTGAACAGCTCAATCGCGCGGCGATAGTCGCCGTCCTTGCCACAGCTCCACGCTAGCTCGCTGAGCGCCTCCTGCGTCGGGCTTTCGCTTACTATTCGCTCAAGCCACTGCCGCCGCCGGCGGCGTTCCCAGCGATCGACGAGCGGCATTTCCCATCGGAATCCCGGCAGGACTTCGACGAAGAAGTAAGCCGTGGCGCCGAGCGGCCCGAGGGAAAGGATGACCCAGAACCAGTACCCCTCCGGCCGATGGCGGATGAAGTGCACCACCATCAGGACCTGGAACACGGTGCTGAGAGTCCACGGATTGAGGAATGCCGCCACTAGGAAATTCCAGTCTGCCGCCTAGAACTAGAGTAATACGATTAGGGAGATACCCTATTTGCCGGGTCCACTCAAGCATTAGATAAGCGTCAAGAGTGCTCGGTTGCCGCCGCCCGCGGTTCACGACTGGCGTTGTGCACACGCGTGCGCCGAGAGGAAATCTGTACTTGGCCGGCGAATGAAACTGCCAGGTGACTTCGGTCGGGCTCTACTTCCTCGATTTCCCATTCGCGGAAGCTACCGGCGGGGGCCTTTTCTTGGACATCTTGATCATTGGAACGCCGGTTTCTTTGTCGTCGTAGTGATCGACCGCTCGCCAACCTCGCTTGCCGTAGAAGGCGTTGGCCTGCTGATTTCTTGTGAAGCTCTCCAACGTGATCTCAGGTGAGCTTTCGAAAAGTAACGCTTCCAAATGATCCATCAAGCGTCCGCCGAGGCCTTTGCGGTGAAGCCCGACGTCCACCATCAACAGCTCCACGAACGAACCCGTGTGGGCGGCGACGCCGGTGAGCGCGCCGTCCTGCTCGAGGACGAAACACCGCGGCAGCTTCTCTTCGAAGAATGTTTCTACCGCTCCGCTTGCGATGTAACCCTCGACGGCTTCCCGGCCTAGGAAGGGAGGGTAACACGCTAGAATCGTGCGCTTGGAAAAGGCGATCAAACCGTCCAAGTCAGCGGCTTGGGCTGGGCGAATTGATGGGAGTTCATTCATTCGGTCAGGGACCTCCCGTTTAGCGATCCTAGCAGCCGTGCGGCTCGCCTGGCCGTCAAGTGTCGACCGATGGTCAGGCCTCGGCGCTTGCGGGCTTAGGAGTCGTAGTGCGACGTGATGTGGAGTCTTTCTGGCCGAGGCTCTACTTCGGGCGTATCCAGAGAGGCGCGGAACTGAACGATCTACATGTATTTCAGCGCGTTCTTCCGCGCCTCTTTGGATAGCTCAACGTGCTGCTCAACGAAGCGCTGAACGACGCCCCTCTTGTGTTTAGACAATTCGCGGAGGAGCCAGCCTACGCTGGTCTGAGTCCAACGAGCAGGATCAGCAGCGTTCGCCTCGCAGATCTTAAGAAGTAAGTCGGTGAAGCCGGTAAAGAGTTCGACTCCGGCCGATGCGTGATTCACGAAGGCGACGGTCGAGGCTCTCCGCTGCCAAAGACTGGTCGCCATCCGCCAGGACGCGATCGAGTACGCGCGCTTGCTGCAATTGGCGCCAGCAGTTATGAACGGTCCGAGCACCTTTACGCAGTACCAGTCGACGACGTTCCAATCGGCGAGACTTCCGTCAGCCAGCGGTTGGGCCAGCGCATCACAATGCTGAAGTCGAAGCTTGTCGAGCGCGTGCTCTGCAAGTAGCAATACACCGGCAAGTTTGTCTTCGCTCTGTTTCTGACGCATGCACTCGTGCGCAAGGTCGAGCACATCCTCTACCGGGCTGGCTTCTAGATCGGCCTCGACCCACAGCGAAGCGACCACCGAACGGACCGCGGCCATCTTGACGCCCCTGAAGGCAGCTTCTCCCTTGAGATAGCGCTCCCACCACTCTTTCGTAGCAGGATCAGCTCGCCGCTCAAGCTCGTCGCTGAGGGTCGAAACGAAACTCGCAACGCGCTTTTTCATCGCTGCTGTACGATACGGCCGTGCTCCTTGACTGGACGGCGGCATCTTCGATCTACTGTCTGGAACGCTGCAGCCAATCCGCGAGCGTATGCTTCGGCGTTCCTAGAATGCGGTTCGCTTCGCTCGGATCTCCGTCGTCGCCGCCGACTCCTTCATACATCTTGTAGACCTCGATCGCCGTCTTCATCGGCTGATTTCGAAGCGCCGCCGCGATCAGGCCGGCAAGCCAAAAGGGCAGCGACGACACTTTCTTGATCTCCGGGTGCATGGCGCTGACGTATCGCTCAAGAGTATCCGCAATGAAAAGCCCCTCGGGACCCCAGAGGGTAAGTTTCTTGCCTACGGCCTCGTCGGTCGTATAAGCCGCGGCAACCATCCGGCCCAGGTCGTCGGCCGACAGCCAGTGGAACGGGAACGGCTGCTTGCCGAAGTAGGATGCGCGGCCATCCTGGACGTGCATCGGCAGCACCTCGGCGGCTATGAGCGAGGGGGCCCGAGGATTCGTGCGCTAGATCTAGATGCGGACCCGTTGCTCGCGAGGATGGTAAAACTTTCTGCGCCAGAAGTTGCGAACCTGGCGTGCCGAGCGCGCGATCTGCACGGGAATGTACAGCGCGCCTAAGATGCCCACGAAGACAACCCAGGATGGCTGCCGTAGGAGCTCGTGAAACCAATGAGCGGTGAGAAGCAGGACGCTCAGTCCGTAGACGCACGCGAATAGGAACGAAACGATAAGACCGCCCGCTGTCCAGTTCTGGTCTTTCCTCAAAGAACCCCTCTCTCGCTCGAAAGCGTGAATATCTCACTGATAGTAACCGCCGGCGCGGGCCGTTACCATCGCGCGTTCCCCTGATTACTTTCAGTGAATTGTTCGTATGGTTTGCAGGCGGAGACCTTAGGAAAATATCTTACTACGGTACTATCTCGGCCGGCCGGGCGTCCGTTTCTTCATCTGGAAGGATTGGGTTGGAAATTACTTTGCTGGTGATACAGCAAAAATGGTGCGCACAACGTCGAGGTAAAGATTGCGCACTTGGACACCCTGGAAGCCGGCCTTTTCGACATTGCCGACGGTATCCCGGATGACTTCGGGGCCGAATTTCCTGGTGATCGGGTTCATCATGTGGAGCAACGCGTTGAACGGAAACCAGCGGCTGCCGGTGTGTTCGAACATACGAAGCTCGCCGCCTGGTTTGAGGACGCGGCGGAGTTCCCGCAAACCCTTAACCGGGTCGGGGACCGAGCAGAACGTGCAGGCTGTGTAAACTTGGTCGAACGAGCCGTCGGGGAAGTCGAGATCCTGGACATCCATCTCGCGGGGTTCCATGCGGCCGTCATAGGCTGCCGCGCGCGGGGCGGCTTTCTCCAGCATGCGCGGGCTGATGTCGATACTCACGATATCTTGCCCGCTGGGGAAGGACCGGATGTCGAGACCCGTGCCGACGGCGAGAAATAGGACTTTGCCCGCCATGGCGGAATAGAGTTCCCGTTTGACAGGAGCCCAGCGCTGTTCCGGACCGCGGGAATTGGCGAAGTCGAACCCGCGCGCCGCCGCGTCCCATTTCTCACGCGTAGTGGAGGCGCTCACTTGGCGTCACCGGCGAGCAGGGTGTTGGCGATGTACGTGAAGGTGAGAACGGCGATCCCGATGCCGCCGCCCCAAATGGCTCCATCCATGGCGCTCAGCGGGATGGACAAGGCCTTCATCGGGACGACCATACCGGCCACCATACCGGCCAGCATCATCGGGATCATCACTTCGAAGGCGCCGAAGAAGATGCTGCACACGATTTGCAGGGGCGCCGCGACGATCATCCCGAGCAGCATTCCGAGTGGCATGACCAAGGCCATCGGCCAGCCGGGCTGGGTGATGAGCGCGGCCGCGGTGCCGACACTGCATCCCGCCAACGCGCTTGAGAGCAGGTCTCCGAATAGAAAGTAGGGCCGTGTTTCCATGATGCGGCGGCTTCGATGAATTGGTGATCAGGCCGCGGCTAGCGCAGCCAATCATCGAGGTGATGCGCTACGAAAGCGTCGTCGTTGAGCTGCGGATAAGCTTTGTGGACGCGATCGATTTCATCGAGCTGCCCGGGTGAAAGAGTCTCTTTCGGATTCAGGCACCACAGGCCCTCGAGCAAACCTTGCCGGCGCAGGATCTCGTAGATGCCAGGAATGCATCCGGCGAACTGATGCCGCGGATCGAAAGCGGCGGCGTTAACATCGGTGACTTGAGCCGCGAGCGTGAGCATGCCTTGCGGGATCGGCAGGTTCTGCACGACGATCAGGCGGCGGCATTCCTCCAGTTGCAGCACGGCCCGCCGCGTCCAGAAGGCCCAGTGTCCCAGCAGGCCGCCGACGATGCGGAGGCCGGCCGCGCCCTGGCGCTGCGAGAAACGGAACGTCGTCAGCAGATCGGCGATGATGGTGTCATCGTTGCCGGTGTAGAGAGCGATGTCTTTGGCACGGCCTGCCTCTCTGACGGCACGGACAACATCGAGCGTCTGATAGCGGTTGAAGGGCGCGATCTTGATCGCCACGACGTTCTCAATTTCGGCGAAACGACGCCAGAATTCGTAGGGGAGAATGCGTCCGCCGACCAACGGTTGCAGGTAAAAGCCGAATACCGGAATCACCTGGGCGACCTCTTCGGCGTGCGTGACGAGTTCGTCGACGCTTGCCTTCGCCATGGCACCGAGGCTCAGCAGACCGGCGTGGTAGCCAAGATCGGCGGCGAGTGCGGCCTCCTTGACGGCTTGCTTGGTATCGCCGCAGATTCCGGCTATGCGGATGAAGCCGGCTTCGTACTTTGCTTCCTCGGCTTTCATCGTTTCGGCGGCGAGTTCGAGGACCGGTTGAAACAAGCCGATCTTCGGATCGCGGATTTCGAACTGTGTCGTGTGGACGCCGACGGCCACGCCGCCCGCCCCGGCAGCCATGTAATAGCGGGTCAGCGCACGTTGGCGGCGTTCATCGAGCCGCCGCCGCGCAGTGAGCGCCAGCGGATGAGCGGGGATCACGACACCCTTGCGGAGCCGCCGCAGGACCGTTCGCGGCATAGTCAGTGTGGTCATTTTCGAGTGATTAGAAGGAGCCGTCGCGGGCTTCGAAGTGAGTCGGTTTGCCGAGGCCGCGGCCGCCGCGCTCCACCCATCCAGCGACCCAGGCGATCATTTGATCGGTCGTGACGGTTTCAGCGTCAAACAATTCAGCGCAACGTTTCGCGTTGCTCAGTAAGGCCGTGTCGCTTTCGCGGCCCTCAAAAACGGGGTCGATGCCCCATATCCTGCCGAAAGCGGCGGCTAGCTCTCTGACCGAGAGGGTCGCGGCGCCGGTCAGGTTAAGGACAAAGGGCGGCGCGGCGCAGTGAGCGAATGAGCGCAGGGCGACCGAGTTGGCGTCCCGTTGCCAGATGATGTTGACGTGGCCCATCGATAGCGACACGGGCTGGCGCGCGAAAACCTTTTCGCCGATATCACGCAGCACTCCGTAGCGCAGGTCGATGGCGTAGTTGAGTCGCAGAATCGCTACCCCGGTTCCGTTGCGGGCAGAGAAGAACTCCCAGATACGCTCACGGGCCAGCGCCGACTGCGCGTACTCGCCGACGGGGCCGACGGGGCTCGATTCGATCGCACCGCCGCCGGCAACGGCCGTCAAAGGATAGACGTTGCCCGTCGAGAAGCTGACAATGCGCGACTCGCGAAAGCGCTCAGCCACGATCGCAGGCACATAGGAGTTGATCGCCCAGGTGAGGGGTTGGTTGTCGTGGGTGCCGAATTTCTGGCCGACCATGAACAAGACGTTGTCGGAGTCCGGGAGTTGATCGACGGCGGCGCGATCGAGCAGGTCGCAAGCGATCGTCTCGACGCCCTCTTTCTCCAGTTCCTCGCGGCTGCCGGGACTTGAGAACCGGGCGGCGCCGATGATTCTCTTGTTGATGCCCGCTTTTTCGCAAGCGCGCCGGGCGAGGCGCACCATCGTCGGCCCCATCTTGCCCGAGACGCCCAGGATCAGCAGATCGCCTTTCAGGCTCGAGACAGCGGCGGCATCCTGCTCGCTGGGCCGCGAAAGGGCTTCCTCAAGCTGTTCTTCTGTTTCGATCGCGGGGACTTCCGCCTGGGAGCTTGCCGGCATGGTTCGAACCGGGTCTTTCGTTACAACTCTTCAGGGAAGAGCGGGATGCCTTTGGGAGGCGGCAGAATTTCTCTGAGCAGCACAAGCCTTTGCCGCAGCGGGCGGCTCGCCAGCTGGCGCGGTCCGGCCTCGATATCGATGTCGCAGCACAGCCCGTGAAGGTAGAGTGTCAGTGTATCGACAAGGGCTTGGCTGAGATAATCTTGCAGGGTCTTCGAATTGCGCTTGGGGTCGATTCCTTGCCGCAGGACCTCTTCTTTGAGGCGCCAACTGGCTTCGTCCACTTCGCCGTGCGTTTCGTTGACCAATTCCTCGCGAACGAGGGCGTCGAAGCGCACACGCTGTTTTTCGGTGAGGCCTTGCGTGATCAGGCTCGCGAGCCCGTTGTAGAAGACGTAGTGATAGTCAGCCAGGTCTTGATTCTTGACCGCGAGGAACAGGAATGTCTCGTCCGCTTCGCTCAGGTAGTGCGCCAGCAGTTGCCGTTTCGCGGTCGGGCGGCGGAAGGTGACCATCTCACCCTTGGGGCTGCTCGCCGCCGACTTGCTCTTGGCGGCGCTCTTGCGGGTGCTTCTCACAACGGGGCTTTCAAGGTAGGGCACGAGCACAAACCGCAAGTGGGGCAGTACCTCCCCGACCTTCGGCGGAACGGCTGCAATGGGGTCAAACAGCCAGCGCCGCAGATCAACCTCTTCGACAGGCATCGCGGTAAAGTAGCTAAAAGATTTGGTGATCGGCACCATATGCCCGTCGCACTGCGCGACGAGCGTATCAACAGGCACCTTTTCAGTTGGTTGCATGCGGGACCGCCTTCTGGGCGAGCCTCATTCTAACAAAGGGATACAGACTGCATTTCCCAGGCGCCTTTTCGGTGCATGATGCGTCCCTAGGCTAGTCGAGCAAGGCCAGGTAGTAGAAGATTTGAGCTTGCGTATCGACCCAGGCAACGTGTCCATAGGGTGCCCGGTAGTACTCGTTGAGCAGGAAGGCGTCGTCCTTCGAATCGTCAAGCCACCTTGCCGGAAATTGTAAGCGCAGCATTCCATAGCTTTGAAGGTCGGATCTTTGCTCCATCTCAAACGACCGCAGTATCCGGTCGACGACTTCTCGATCGCGATAGTGAAACACGGCATGAGTTTCGTCGGTTTGCCAAAAAAGGAACCGGCGGAAGTAAAGCTGATCGGCCGATTGACTCGGATCGAATCCGAAGTGCGCCTGGAACCCCGTCCGAGCGTTCTCGGTGTCGGGTCCGTGCCTGAGGGAAACGGGCCAGTATTCGAAGACCCAGATCACGAGCGCCACCAGCAGCACCGAGCCAGTCCACGACACCAGCGTGAACAACCGCGAAATGCTGACATAGCGATCGTTCTCGTATGTCGCCGCTTGGGGTTCCGATGCCACGAGCCACTTGGTGACGGCTCCCGTGAGGGGGATCGCGATGACCAAAGCCGGCACCATGAAGACGAGAGCCTTGAAGAACATGCCAGCGTAGAAGTCGAGTGGCAGCAGCACGAACGCCAGGGCGCTGATAGCCATCAATCCAGCGCGCAGCGCATTCAAGCGGAAAGCCCAGCCAATGCGAGAGCCGGAAGCCTGCGTCGCCGATTGCCACAACCGCGGTATCAAGAAAGTGGGTAGCACGGTCGCGGTAGCGATGGCCCCCAGGTAGTAGGCGGCGTAAATCGTTAGCAACGGCGATACGTAGATAGAGCCCGCTACGATCAGCGTGAGGACGACCGCTGAAACCGGCAGAAGCACGACCTTGAGGGGTAGCGGGTCAACGTCCTCGATATTCGAACTCATGCGCTTCGTGTTCCCGAACCCGAGCCACGACTGGAGCCACGACGCCGGGCGCGGCAGGCTCGTCCCCTAAGGGTACGCCCAAACCCCTTCGCTGTGAACATGTTTCTCAGCCGATCCGGGCCGCGAATGAGCCTTAGCGTAGTGTCGGGTACTTGACGCCCAATTGGTGGAGGTACGTCTCATAGCGCGAAGGGTCGTAGCGGAGCTTCTCGAGTTCGGGGCTAAAGCGCTTCATCTTTTCGACATTGAGGTGGATGGGCGGTTGCACATCGGCGGGGATCAGTGACTCCCACTTGGTATCTTTGGTCTGCTCGCGGAAGTACTCCCATGCCGCTTCGACGAGCGCCGGGTCGGAAAACAGTTCAATCGCCGTCATCGCTTGCGCCTTGGCACCGGCGGCGGCCCCCTTGTGCGCCAGGGGGGTGGCCATCGCGATGGCTGACGACCAGTGGTGTCCGATCAGATTGGGAATGTTCGAGGGGTACTGCAGCACCACCGTGGGCACGTTCCAGCTCACCTCAGATATGTCGTCCGACCCGGAGGACGCGGCGGTCGAGTCTTGCAGTTTCCCGACCTCGGTCTTGAGCCCTATCGTTTCGGCTTCGAGTTCTTTTTGAATGCCCTTGGCGAGCGCCAGATCGGCGGCGCTCCAGACCGGCATACCCACCTTCTCGATATTGGCATGGAGCAATTCGGCGACCGGCTTGCTGAAGTGCCCTTGCCAAGTCGCGCCCAGTACCCGCTCGCTGACCGTCGTGTCGGTCATCATGGCGGCGCCGTTCGCGATTTTGGTCCCGATCTCGTGCAGGTCTTTGACGTGGAGATAGTCAAGTTCGCGGAAGAAGTACCAGACGCTGGCAATCGGCGGAACGACATTAGGTTGGTCGCCGCCATGCGAAATCACGTAGTGGGATCTCTGCTGCGGGCGGAGGTGTTCACGGCGGAAGTTCCAACCGGCGTCCATCAACTCCACGGCGTCTAAAGCGCTGCGCCCCATCCAGGGCGAACCGGCGCCGTGTGCGCTACGTCCCCGGAAGGTGTACTCGGTCGAGACGAGCGCCAGCCCGCGGATGCCGTAGCCCGTCGTGAAGCCCGAGGAGACGTGGGCGCAAAGCATGATGTCCAGGTCTTTGAACAGGCCTTCGCGCACCATGTAGGTGCGGCTGCCAAGGAGTTCTTCGGCAATACCCGGGTAGACCCGGATCGTTCCGGTGATGTTGTATTTCTGGAGCAGTTTTTTGACGGCCAGGGCGGCTGTGACATTGACGGCTTGGCCGGCGTTGTGGCCTTCGCCGTGTCCGGGTCCGCCCTCGATCAGGGGCTTGTGATAGGCGACGCCCGGTGTTTGCGACGTTTCAGGGAGGCCGTCAATGTCGGCCATGAAGGCGATGACTGGCTTGCCCGAACCCCACTCGGCGACAAAGGCGGTGGGCATGCCGGCGAGCCCCTGCCTGACGCGGAAGCCATCTTTCTCTAGCAGGCTGGCTACGTACTTGGCGGATTCGTACTCTTGGTAGCCAAGCTCAGAGAAGCTGAAGAGCGTATCGGTGATTTCCTGGACGAGTTTGCGATTCGCTTCGACTTCCTCCATGGCCTGGTTCTTGAGTTGCTCGCGGCCGGGCTGCTGGGCCTGCGCGGCGGGGCCGGGAAGCAGGAGGAGCCACGGAAGAATCGCGACGAGTTGGCGAGCACATCGGCGTCCAAGACATTTCATGGGGCTGAGACTAACATTTCTGTTCGTTGTGGTCCACCTTGGAGCGGGTAGATGGGGATGCTCTGGGTGTGCTGGTTGGGCCCCTTAGGCGGTTTTGTCAACCCGGTGAAGTTCTAGGTTCATCATCAAGCAATGCGTCAGCGACGGAAAGAGGCTCGTCGGCGCGGCGTCCGCCTTGGGCGTCGAACTCCGATTGCAGGCGAGTCCACTGCTCGGCGATGCCGCTTTGAATCGTAACGAGTTTAGGGTCTTCGTAGGATTCACCGGGGCTGAAGTTTAGCTCGCAAGCGAAGATACGGTCGGGCTGTTCGGGATGGTAGAGCGGGATGCCCACTTTGCGGCATGTGACCGGTCGTTCGTCGTAGATAGCACATGCACCGTCGATGAGCGCGGGGCAGGCGAGGCGCATGTCCGGTTTCGGCAGATGCCCCCAGGCGCGGATATATCCGTGCTGCTTCAGAAGTTCTTCTCTGAGCGGCCGATAGGCGCTCGCGTTTGCCTGAAGGGTCTGGCGCATCTGGGGGGAGAGAGTCTTCGCCAGCCGCGAAATCGAGGCTGCTTCCACTTCCGTGATGGAGAAAACCTGATGGCAGCAAGCGGTGCAGCCACGGGCGCAATGAATCTTTCCACCATGCAGGCGCCGGTTGCGGCGGAACTCCTCGTCCACCGCACTGTTGAGTTCCCTGTATTGGTCGCCGATCGTAGACACTGTCCTTGCGGGGCCGCGGCAGCTTCAGCCGCGGGCCGGCCCTCTCCTCTCTGATCGGCAGCAAATGCCATAGGCTGCCCTGGTATCGTATTGCTCATGCGTGATCCTCAAAAACTTCGCAGCGCTCGCTGGTTTGCCGGGCCTGACTATGAAGCCCTTGTCCGCCGCGCCGCGCTGCGCTCGGAAGGCCTGGGGCCGCTGGGATTCGAAGGCAAGCCGGTGATCGGCATTTGTAATTCGTGGAGCGAGTTGACCCACTGCAATGTCCACTTGCGGCAGATTTCCGAAGCCGTGAAACGGGGGGTTTGGGCGGCGGGCGGCGTACCGCTCGAGTTCCCAACGATTTCTCTCGGAGAGCTCTTTATGAAGCCGACGACCATGTTGTTTCGCAACCTCATGGCGATGGATGTTGAAGAGTGCATTACCGCCAATCCGATCGACGGTGTCGTGCTGCTCAGCGGTTGCGACAAAACGACCCCGGCACAACTCATGGGCGCTGCCAGCGCCGATCTACCGGCCATCATGGTGACGGGCGGGCCGCAGTTAAGCGGACAATGGGGGCAGCAGCAGATTGGTTCGGGGACTGACGGCCGCCTGTTGTTCCAGGAGTACCGTGCCGGCCGGCTTAGCGACGAACAGCTGGCGGAGGTCGAGGGCTGTATCGCCCGCAGCAATGGTCATTGCATGGTGATGGGCACCGCTTCGACCATGGCGTCGATGGCCGAGGCCCTGGGCTTCACTCTGCCCGGCGCGGCGGCGATTCCCGCCGTTGACTCGCGCCGCTATCAGTTGGCTGAAAGTACAGGGCGGCGTATCGTCGACATGGTTTGGGAGGACCTGCGTCCCTCGAAGATCCTCACGCGCGCCGCCTTCGAAAACGCCATCCGTACCGATATGGCGATTGGCGGTTCGACCAACGCCGTCGTGCATTTACTGGCGATCGCCGGACGCGCCGGCGTTGACCTGTGTCTGGCGGACTTCGACCGGTTGTCGCGCGAGACCCCATTTCTGGCGAACATCAAGCCCTCGGGCAGATACCTGATGGAGGACTTTTACTACGCCGGCGGCCTGCCGGTGGTGATGAAAGAGATCTTGCCTCTACTCGATGGGTCCGCGATTACGGTCAATGGTAAGACGGTTGCCGAGAACGTCGCCGGTGTGAAGTGTCTTCGGCCGGATGTGATTCGGACCCTGAGCGAGCCGTTGCACGCCGAAGGCGGCACAGCCATCTTGTACGGTAACCTCGCTCCCGACGGTGCCGTCATCAAGCAGACCGCCGCCTCGCCTCACTTGCTCAAGCACCGCGGCAAGGCCGTGGTGTTCGAGCGTTACGAGCAACTGCGGGCCGGTATCGACGATGAGGACCTAGCCATCGATGAGAACTCGGTCCTCGTGCTTAAGAACGCCGGACCGATTGGAGGGCCGGGGTTCCCAGAGTGGGGGCACTTGCCGATTCCCGCCAAGCTGCTTAAACGCGGCGTTGAAGATATCGTCCGCGTCAGCGACGCCCGCATGAGCGGAACGAGCTTCGGTACCGACGTCTTACATGTATCCCCCGAGGCCGCGGTCGGCGGACCGCTCGCGGCCGTAAAAACGGGCGATGAGATTGAACTCGACGTACCCGCGCGCCGCATTGAGCTGCGTGTCGAGGAGAGGGAGATTCAGAGAAGACTGGCCGACTACCAGCCGCCTGCCGTTCACTATCGCCGCGGCTACGGAAGCCTTTTTCTGAGGGAAGTCACCCAAGCACACCAAGGATGCGACTTTCGGTTTCTTCACGCGCTTTCCGATGAAGAGCAGGTGGGTGGCGGTTTTGACCCCAGAAAGCTTCCGTGAATCAAAACCGCTACGACTTGAGTCGGACGTCCTGAGACTTTGCTATTGACTGACAACGACTTCGGAAAGTGAAAGCATGCTGACGTCGACGTTTGGCTCCGAGTTGGAAACGTCTCCCGCGCCTGTCGTCTCAGTGTTATCGCTCTCAGCGGCGTGATCCGCGGAAGGGGATCTGACCCCATAGGCATTCTCAAGCCACTCGACTCCTTCCGCCGTGATACGAAGGTCGCCGACATCGGTACGGCAAATGAGACCCTTTTCCCGCAGGAACCAGAGCGGAAATTCCAAGCGCTCGAAAGATAGCCCGACGCCGGCGGAGATCTCTTTTCCCGTCAGATCAGCGTCTTGCGGTTTCTTGAGCATGCGTTCGTACAGGACTGTGAGAATGGTGTGACGTTTGCGGATCTCGTCCCTCATGGCCTCAGGCGTAACCGAACGGTGAGAGTCGGATCGGATTCCGCCAGTCCGGCGCTTGTACTCGGCATCGTAGGAGATTCGAGATCTTGGGTTGGAAAGCGTGAGGTAGGCCTTCTTCACCAATTCGAACTTAGTGGCATCCGCCGTCTGTTCGTTCTGAGGTGAGTATCGGCGGAGCTGCGCCCGCACGGCGGTTTCTACCAACTCAGCGTTCGCCTTGGCACTGATGCAGAGAAGATCGTAGTAGTCGATAAATTGTGCTATTGCCAACTATGACTCCTCATGCCCCCCGGCGCTCCTCTAGAATACGGCCCACTGGCGCTACGAACAATTGAGCGGGCGAGGTATGTCCGCTGTCCTACAGGCTTCTGCTTAGTCCCCCCTGGGGGCGTTCTTACTCCTCCAGTTTGGTCATGCGTGGCAGGATGAAGCCTCCGTCCATTCGCAGCGAGCTGCCCGTTACGTATCCTGAATCCTTATCGGACGCCAGGAAAACAACGAGACCCGCGATTTCCTCGGGACGGCCCAGACGCTTGAGGGGAAGTTGGGCCGCGAGGGCCTGAATCTCTTCTTCGCTGGCGTACTGCCGCTCGCCGGGTGTGTCGATCCAGCCAGGCTCGATCGTGTTGACGCGGATTCGGTACTGCGCCAGTTCGGCCGCCCAGGTTCGCGACATGTGAATCACGGCGGCCTTGGCCCCGTTGTAGGCGGAGGACAGCGGATAGGGCCTGACGCCCTGTACCGAACTGATCGAGATGATGCTGCCTCCATCGCCCTGTTTGACCATCAGTCGCGCCGCCAGTTGCGAACAGTGAAAGACCGACCACAGCGTCGGCCCCCAGGTTTTCTCTACGTCCGCCACTTCTAGTTCGATGAGCGGCTTGCGCACCGAGGTTGCCGCATTGTTCAGCAGGATATCGACGCGTCCAAGCTTCTGCCGCGCCTCGTCAAAAAAGCGCTCGCAATCGGCGCGCTGGGCGACGTTCGCTTGTGTGAACCAAGCGCGGCGGCCGAGAGCTTCGATTTCCTCCACCGTTTCGCGACCTTCGCTTGCCAGCAGGTCGCAGATTCCGATGTCAGCGCCTTCGCGCGCCATCGCGAGGGCCGAGGCTTTGCCGATGCCGCGAGCGCCTCCGGTGATAACGGCAACCTTACCTTCGAGTTTCATTGAGATACTGCAACCTCTCGTAAGGTTCCATTGTAGTGCTGATGGTGTAGTGCTGATCGCAAGAGATCTCATGGCAGCCGGCCCCCGCGGGATATACTGCCTGGCATGTCCGCGCCGCGAATGTTCATTCTGCTTGTGTTGTTGACCGCGAAGTTTGCCGCGCTCAGCGTGGCGCAAGGTCCTGCTCCCAACGTTGTGATCGTTTTCGCTGACGATCAAGGCTACGGAGATGTGGGCGTCTACGGCGCGAAAGAATTCCGTACACCGAATCTTGACCGCATGGCGAGCGAGGGTGTGCGCTTCACCAGCTTTTATGTGGCGGCGCCGGTTTGTACGCCCTCGCGGGCCGCGCTGCTGACTGGCAGTCATCCGGTGCGGGTCGGACTGGGCAACCGCGTGCTCTTCCCTTACTCGACGACGGGCCTGCATCCGAATGAGGTCACGGTTGCCGAGATTCTCAGGAGCCGCGGCTATGCCACTGGTATCGTCGGCAAGTGGCATCTCGGCCATCACACCAAGTTCCTGCCCACGCGCCAGGGGTTTGACACGTACTTTGGCATCCCTTACAGCAACGACATGGGTAACCACCGGTACGCCCGCGAGAATTTCGTGGCGCCGCCGCTGCCGATCCTGCGTGACGAAGAGATCATCGAGCAACAGCCCGATCAGACCCAGCTCACACGGCGATACACCGAGGAAGCGATCCGTTTCATCCGCGACAACAAAGACCGCCCATTCTTTTTGTACTTGCCCCACAGCATGCCGCATTGGCCCCTGGCGGCCTCGGAGCGGTTCGCGGGGCATTCCAAACTGGGAATCTATGGCGATGCGATCGAAGAGCTTGACTGGTCGGTCGGCGAGATTCTCAAGACTCTTGGCGAGTTGGGCATCGACCGCCGGACGCTGGTTATCTTCACATCGGACAACGGAGCTACCCTGGCGCCGTGGCAACGGCGCGGCTATCGACCCGGCTCGAACGGCCCCCTGCGGGCGGGGAAGAACACGACCTGGGAAGGCGGCATGCGTGTTCCCGCGATCATGCGTTGGCCGGGCCGCATTCCCGCCGGTCTCGTTCAAGATGAACTAGCGACGGCGATGGACATCCTTCCGACCATCGCCAAGCTAACTGGCGCGGAGGCGCCGCGCGGCCGCATCCTCGACGGCAAAAACATCTGGCCACTGATGTCGGGCGAGGCCGGTGCGCGGACGCCGCACGAGGCTTTCCATTACTACCGTGATGAGCGCTTGCAGGCCGTCCGCAGCGGACCCTGGAAACTGCACGTCTACCGGCCCGAGTGGGGCGACGGGGCCGGCGATCATCAAGCTCTGCTCTTCAACCTGGATGAGGATATTGGTGAGAACGTTGACGTCGCCGGCGCGAACGCTGACGTGGTCACGCGTTTGCTGGCGCTGGCGGAGAAGGCGCGAGAGGATCTAGGCGACGCCGCGACGGGACGCCAGGGCAGGAATGTGCGTCCTGTGGGCCGGTTGTAGGGCATCCGCCGGCTTGGCCTCTTGATGAAATCGCTTGACCGTCTCTACCCGGCGCCTGCTAATCCGGTACGATCCGCCCGACAATCGGCCTCTTCCTGGAATCGCTTAACCGTCTCTACAGCTTCCTGAGCCTGTTGAAGGGACACGTGTGGCTTCAACTTGACGAGCCTCTGGGCGCGATCCTGCTCACTACTCCCTGCTCCGGCCTCAAGCGAGACGTAAAGGGCCGTAGCCAGCCGTTCCAATTTTGTGACCCCTTTACTTTCAAGCTTGTCCGCAACGAAACTAATCTGATCCGCGTAGCGGCGGAGCGTTTCTGGATGCCGTTGACGGAAGCGCTCCGCCCCTTGGGTTACTACCAGGCTAGGTGAATACGGATACGCTCGCAGTTCGATTTCAAGGAGCCCGTCAGCTCGCAAGAGAGCCAACTCGTCGCGCAGATCGAAAGAGAAGGGCCCATGCTTGTAAAGAATAAAGTCGTAGTCGGTCGGAACAGCCAGCATCTCTTGGAGAAAGTAAGACGCCTTCTGGATGTGCGTCTCGCCACACCAACTGCCATGCTTTCGCAATTCGTCTGCCAACTGCAATAAAACGGTGATCTGCTGGGGCTCGGTCACGAGTTCTCCTTTTCGGGGTTGATGATTTCGTCCTTGTGGATGTCGCGCCATCGCTTAGCGTCTTCGCGGATCTCGGGCGCAACGAATACATACTCGGTGGTTGCAGCGGGGATCATTCGAAGGACTTCAGACATCACCAACGACGAGACGACGCTGTTATCGCTAGAACGAACGGGAAAATCAGGCGCTGCTGCTCCCCTCGGTTTGTACTGATCGAATCGAACTTGAGTATCACCGAATTCTTTCACAGCCGCCTCGTAGACGGCAAGTGCAGCCTCGGGATTGACCTCTACGAGCATTTTCCAATCCAAGAATGATCCTGAAATGCGGTAGGTCGAGGCCGGGGACGAAATAGGGTGT
>JAQBUE010000118.1 GCA_027624045.1 Acidobacteriota bacterium | reverse complement strand
TTGCCATAGAACAAGTTTATCGACTCTTGTTTCAATGTGGGACTTCCACCACAGGCTGCTAGCGGCCGAGAAGCGAGATACCCCTGAATCTTGTCACAGCCCATGGACGCGAGACACGCAAGCTGCTGGCTGTTCTCGACTCCCTCCGCCGTAACCTCCATTCTTAAGCCATGCACAAGCGAAATGATCCCCGATGCCAATGCTCTGGCCTTGCTGTTGTGTTCCAGGCCCGCAACGAAAGACTGGTCCATCTTGACCGTTGATAGTGGAAAGTCACCTAGATGATTCAACGAGGAGTAGCCGGTGCCGAAGTCATCAATCGCGAGTCGAACGCCGCTCGCAACAATATCGTTTAATCCATCTTTCGCCAACTGCATGTTTGTGGAGAGGGCGGTTTCAGTGATCTCCAGCTCCAGCCGATGCGGTTCGAGCTCCGCTGCCCGCCACGCCTCCCGCACAGTCTTCGCGAAATCCGCCTGCACGATCTGCTTCGCCGATATGTTGACGGAGACAGGCACCGCCGGCAACCCCGCTTGGCCCCAGCGCGCCGCCGCCGAGCAGGCTTCCTTCAAGACCCACGCTCCAATTTGGCCGATGAACCCAGTCTCTTCCGCCACTCTGATGAATTGTTCGACGGAGGGAGGGTTGTCCATTCCGGAGTCAAAGCGAAATAGTGCTTCGGCCCCGACTACAAGACCGGTTTCGCCGCAAAGGATGGGCTGATACTCAAGCCAGTACGCCTCCCGGTCGACCACATTCTTCACATGATTCCGCATGGTCCAAGAAGGAATAGTCTTCTGGGACGTTTCATTCGTGTAGATGCTGAATTGTCCCTTGCCGGCGGTCTTTGCCGCGTACATCGCAAGGTCTGCGTTGCGAATGAGATCCTCGTGATCGTCGACGCCGACTTGTCCCACACAGACGCCTATACTCGTACTGAGTTCTAGTTCACACTTGTCAACACACAGGGGTTGTTGCAAGGACTGTTGGATCCTGCCACAGATCTCCTCGATGTTAAAGCCTGTTCGAAGGTTCCGCAGAACCAGAACAAACTCATCCCCACCGTAGCGGGCCACCGTATCCCCCGAGCGGGAGCATTGGCGGAGCCTGCTTGCAACCTCAGCGAGCACTTGGTCGCCGACCGGGTGGCCGAGACAATCATTGATTGCCTTAAAGTCGTCGAGATCAATAAAAACAACCGCTACGCTCTCTTGCCGGTCCGCGTTGGCCTGCATTACGGCCTGTAGTTGCGTCATCAGATAATGCTGGTTGGCCAAACCCGTAAGTTTGTCCTGGAGCGCGTCTTGTACGACCCGCTGCTCGATCTCGATCACGTGGGTGATGTCTGTCATCGAACCGGCAATGCAGGTCGCTTCACCACGACTGTCTCGCGACGCCAGTCCTCGAGTTAGAACCCAGGCATGCTCGCCATTGGTTCTACAGAGTCTGTACTTGTACTCGATCTGGGCCTTCTCACCGAGCAGGTGTGACGATATCGCTGCCTCCAGACCCGCTCGATAGTAGGGGTCGACGGCCTCAAACCAGGAGTCGGAGCGACGTGTCAACGCGCCTGATGTGTCATGCAGGATCTCCAGCCACCTCCGGGAAACAGCCAGTGTGTCCGACTTGAGATCCCAGTACCAAAACCCGTCGTTGGCCCCCGAGACCGCGGATTCATAACGCCTCCGGACTTCCTGAAAGGCGTTCCTGTACTTCTCGGTTGCTATCTGGTCGAGCAAACGCGAGCGGTAGGCTCTCAACCTCAGCCATTGCACAACTACGCCGCTGACGGCACCCACGAGAATGCCAATTCCCACTACTTGCGCGAGCGGCCACTCTGAAGAAGGAACAACCAGCCAGACTACGGCTCCCCAACCCACAAGGACTGTCGCAACGATCGTGAAGAAATAGGCCCAGGACAGAATCGTGGACGCGAGACCGAGAATCAGCATGATGAGGTAGATCGTGAACTCAGGTCGTCCTGATAGCCAGAGCTGGAAAAAAATGTAGAGTACAGCTACGGTGGCACTCGCCGCCAACATGAGATTGGCCATTCGGGGCGCTACAGCTTTGTGCCCGACGAACGCTGCTATCGCTACCAATACCGCCGCCGCGACGGCGGCGGCTATTTGCATCTCCGGTTGCCCGCTACTTACGATCTTCATCTCAAAGAAGACGGCCGTTGTCAGGAAATACGCGGCGAGCGCCGGGATGGCGCTGCGCGCTTTCGTAAGGGCGATCTGGTTGATGGCTGAGTCGATCTCATCCTCTGAGACGCCCACGGAGATGGAATCACCGAAACCATCGAGCGCGCAAACTTCGTCTAGTTGGGTGCGCATGGACTTCGTCCTTGGAACTGGCTGGGATCAGAGTTGCTGCAATCAGGTCTGTCTTCGACTGCTTCCTGCAGGACGGCTTCCGTCCTCAGAATGGTATCGCGAATCGACATGGCAATTGCGGGCAAAAGTAGGGCCGCAGTGACCGCCACGAGCGCAACGCAGACTGCGTATTCCACATCGTCTTGACCACGTGTGTCCCTAAAGAGTCTTCTGAAAAAAACGAGGCATCTTGCCATTCGTCGACACCCGGCTGCATGCCGCCGTTATGATTGTCCCTTCCGGAAAAGAGATATCCAATCAGGTATCAACTGTATTTTGCCGTGGAACTTTGGTTTGAAACTCAGGTTCCCGAAGAAATCGCTACGCGCTTCCCCTGATGGGCGCAGGGGGACTTGCGACCAGGGGGAAAACCCTAGGAAGGCTGATTGGGAGCCGTACGAGAGCCGACAAAGAATAACGGTCTGGGATGCAGTAGCCCCAAGGAAGGGAGCAGGGAGCCAGCTTGACCGCTGGCCCCTTGCGGCCGCGAAGAATGCGGGACTTCTCCGCGGCGGCTACCCGGTCCAGCTACTCGACGAGCAGGGCGGTTCGGAAGGGTGTTTCATTGGTCGAATTGTTGACGAAGCTAGAAGAGGCGGCCGAAGTCGGTCGCGCCCATCGTGAGCAGGAACAGAAAGGGCACGGTGAGCGGGACTCGGTAAGAGCTGTTCCGCGCCGGCGTTGCTTGTTGGTTTCGATTCGTTTTCTCACTTTTCTCTGCGCCTGAATTGTTGCTGGTTCGAGTTCGGTCCTCTCGTTATTCGACGAGCATCGCTGTACGGAACGGCGTCTCATTATCCGCATCTAAAAGGAAGTTGTTCGAAAGGGTCGTCGTACCGCTGATCGTGATGGTGTCGGCGATGATGGCGGTCCAACCTCCTGTCGTGCTCGTCCCGGTGTAGTTGACATTGTTCCTACTGAAGTAGAGGACGCCGTCGTAGGTGGCGTCAGCGGTACCGGCGATCGAATGCCCCGGATTCAAATTGGCAGCGTTTCGAGCTTCGAAGAACAGAATGCCTTTGTAGGTGCCCACCGTCGTGGGCTTGAGGTTGGCTTGAACGGTGCCCGCGATGCTGATGCTGTTCCAAGCGTTCACTCTGGTCGGGTCGCCGGTCGTCATGTTATAGAACATGACTCCTTCGTCCGGGCCTCCGGGCTGTCCGTTGGTACCCACCGTTTGAATGATGGTGTTACCAGCGATTTGCATTCCGCTATCCAGAAAGTAGATGCCGGGGTAGAGGTTGATGGTGCCACCGGTGATGCGAATGCCGTCGACTTTGTTGCCGTTTCCGGTGCTGCCCTGGTACAAGCCCGGATGAAGATTCCATGTGCCGTTCGAGATATCGAGCGCGGCCGTCGACACGGAGATTGGGTTGTTTGGGTCGGTAACGTCGTAAACGGTGGTGACACCGCCGGGCGCGGTTGGCTCCGGGACGTGCGCCAACCAGTCCCTGGTCGGCGGGGCTTGTTCGGCAGGTGCGGGGAAGAAGCAATTCCCCGAACAGCCGTTCGCGACCGCGTGTCCGTAAACGCCTATGCCCGCCGGCCGGGCATCAACGATCGCTCCACCGTTGGCGATAAGCGCTTGGTTGTCGTTCGAATTCACCTGCACACCGCAACCGGAATCCAATATAGGCGTACCGTTGAGGGTCAGCGCGCCCCGCGCGGTGGGATTGAGCGCCAAGACGCAGCCCTCGCCGTAGTTCTCCATGCCGGCGACAGCGCGGGCTAGAACGGGCGCTTTCTCGATGCCGATTACGCGCATGAAAGTTGTGGGATACTCCTTCGTGATGACAACTTCCACGTAGTTGGCGTCTCCGATGTGATTGCCGCCCAGCGGAGGATTATTCACCGCGACGTTCGTGGGCATATCGGGTGTGGGCGGCGGGTTGGGGTCTTGTGGATCAGGCGCCGAGTAGTGCACGAACTTGTTGAGCGCCGCGTCGTCGCGGGCGGCGTCGATGATGTCTTGCCCCGTCTTGCCGGCAACCATCTCGTGAGCGGCACCCACAGCCGCCGCGTCGGCGGCAAGCTGCATGTGGCGCTTTTCAAACTGCATGCGGCCACCATCGAGAACAAGTCCGGCGAACCCGAACAGAACGCCGATGACGATCACCAGCATCGGGGCGATCTGGCCTCGGCTTTGGGCCGGCCCAGAGAGCGCCGCCGTACTGGGCCTGAAGGATTTGGCAACATCTACTGCTGTCATGACTGCTGGGAATTGTTTGGTCATCTTGCTCGCTCTCCTCGCTTGTCGTTCCAATAGTGCGGGTCTGTTCGTTGTGTCTGTCGCTGCCGACCTGTAGACAGGATGCCCCTGAACATTGCTTGCGGCCAATAGACTATGAGTACTCTTGTTTCGGAACATTAGTACTGTTTTGCCCTAAGGACAAACACCGAGACCGCTAAGCCCGCACGTTCACAAACAACCCGAGGATTCAACCGTTTCAGTGACCCGAGCGGGCCGCCCCGCGTCATGATTACAAAACTCTTACACAGGCTGGTCGATGATTCGCCGACCCGATGCTACGGTTAGGTTATTGAGCGTGAAGGAGCATCTCGTGAACAAGAAAGCAGCTACATCAAAGAATGGTCGAAGGACGAGAAATTGGGGTAACACCATCGGCCTTTGGGTGTTCCATGCCGGGGCTCTCGCCGCGCTTTTCATGTTCGAATGGCAAGCCGTCGTAGTGGCGACGGCGCTCTACTGGCTGGCGATCGGCTGCGGTATTGGGATGGGCTACCACCGGCTGCTGACTCACCGCTCGTACGAAGCGCCGAAAGCCGTCGAATACTTCATGGCCGTGTGCGGCGCTCTGACGCTCGAAGGCGGCCCGATCACCTGGGTTGCAACACATCGCATTCACCATCAGAAGTCCGATCAGGAGGGCGACCCTCATACGCCCAACGACGGCGGCTGGTGGGCTCACGCCGGTTGGATCTTCGCTCGCGAACCCAGTCACACTCGAACGGAATGGGTCGCGCGTTATGCGCCGGATTTGGCGAAAGACCGCTTTTACGTCTGGCTCAACAAGTATCACTATGTCCCTATGATTCCGCTGGGGCTGATCCTACTGGCAGTGGGCGGCTTGCCGATGATGCTGTGGGGCGTGTGCGTGCGTGTGGTCGTGGGTCTGCACGCCACTTGGCTGGTGAATTCGGCGGCGCATATGTGGGGTGGCCGGCGGTTTGCTACATCTGACGATTCCCGCAACAACTGGTGGGTTGCCTTGTTGACCTTCGGCGAAGGCTGGCATAACAATCACCACGCCTACCCGACATCGGCGCGGCATGGCTTGCGATGGTACGAGTTTGACCTGACATGGCTGCAGATCCGGGGGCTGGAGCTGCTTGGTGTCGTGAAGAAGGTGAAGGTACCTGACCTGGACTTTTCCGCGCAGCCGCGCGCGAGCGCCCATTCGAAAGCGGCTTAGCCGGCCACGTCTGGGATACTAAGGGTATGCCGGGCGGCCGACACCGCAAATCGATTGCTTTCTTTATCACCCTCGGCTCCTGCCTGGTCGCCCTCGCGATCGCGCTCAACATCGGCTGGATCTTCCTGAACTGGCAGACCGGGGTCGTGTTGATTCTCGGCGTCCTGTTCTTTGCCCTGATCATCACGGGCGTCGTTCTCAATACGGTCTTCCTGGTGCGTGAGATACGCCGCAATGAGCAGCAGGACCGCTTCATCAACGCAGTCACGCATGAGCTTAAGACTCCCGTAGCCTCGATGCGTCTCTACCTGGAAACGCTACTGACGCGCCAGATTGATGACGAGAAGCGCAAGGAGTTTTACGGAGTGATGCTGGTGGACAATCAGCGCCTGCTCCGCACCATTGACCAAGTCCTGCATGCCGGCAGGATCGGTTCAGGACAACGGCAAGCAAGCCGCTCCAATGTCGAACTGAGAACGATGGTTCAGGACTGCCTGACCGCCGCCCGTTCATATCATCACCTGCCCCTGGAATCGCTCGACTACAAAGAATCAATTGCCGTGGGACGGCAGGCTAGCGTTTTAGGCGATGCGGAGGAGTTGAAGACCGCGGTCTCGAACCTGATCGACAATGCCATCAAGTACTCAGGCGAACAGGTGCGTGTTTTGGTGGAAGTGGCCACGACCGACGCCAAGCACGTCGCGATCCGGGTCAGAGATCATGGCGTCGGTATACCCAAATCGGAACTGAAGCGCATCTTCAAGCGTTTCTACCGTGTCCCGGGGACGGTTGCCAGACGCGTCAACGGTACCGGTTTGGGTTTGTTCATCGTGCGGTCGGTCGCCAAAAGACATGGCGGCCGCGTGTTTGCTGAGAGTGAGGGGGAGGGGCAGGGCAGTACGATTACTCTGCAGCTTCCCGCTGTATCGTCTTCATGAGCCGCGTACTGATTGTTGAAGACGAGCAACACCTCGCGGAGGGCCTGCGATTCAACCTGGAGGCCGAGGGCTACGAGGTTGAGGTGCTGGACAACGGCGAGGATGCGTTCGCATTGCTGACCGCCAAGCCCGGCGCGTTTGATCTCGTCGTGTTAGACGTGATGCTGCCGGGCAAAGACGGTTTCGCGGTCGCCTCGGAACTTCGCCAGGCGAACCAGTTCGTCCCGATCCTGATGCTGACCGCGCGGGGCCGGCCGGAAGACGTGTTGCAAGGTTTTGCCGCCGGAGCCGATGACTACCTTCCCAAACCGTTCGAGCTGGCAATCCTGTTGGCACGGATTCGGAGTCTGCTACGTCGCCGGGAATGGTTGCAACCGGCGCAAGAATCAGATCCCAACGTTTTCGTAGTGGACGGCAGGACGATCGACTTGAATAGTTTGGAACTACGCATGGGGGACGAGACTTTACGGTTGACGCTGATGGAGGCCAAGCTGCTGCGCTACCTCATCGAGCATGAAGGCCGCACCGTGAGTCGCAAGACGATCCTGCAAGACGTCTGGGACTTGCACGAAGACACCGACACTCGAGCGATCGACAACTTCATTGTCCGGCTGCGGCGCTATCTGGAGCAGGAACCTACGCGTCCGCGCCACCTGCTAACGGTTCGCGGCGTCGGCTACCGATTTGTAAGGGAATCGGGAGCCGCCTGAGCGCGGCAGTAAACACACTACGGGCCGAGTTCGCACGGCATGACGCCTCTACGTCGAGAGTGGTGACGCCGCTGTCGTGGGCGCTACTGGCGCGCCAGGTAGGTTGACGAAGGTCATCTCGATCCCGCCGAATACGCCAGCCAGCAGGTTAAAGAAAAACGCCGCCAAAGCGCCCCCGACGAAACCCATCAGGCCGTAGAACAAAGGAAAAAACACGATTGCTCCCACGCCGAACAAGAGGGGAATGAGAGCCATGAGGGCGCCGGCGGCCTCATCCGTGTTGGCCCCCGTGGCCGCCGCCAGCCCGCCGAGCGCGCCGAGCATCGACGCTAGGGAAAAGATAACCCCGACGATCAGCCCAATGGTCGCGTAGAGTCCGCCCAGCATGCGGGCGAGAGAGAGTACACCAATTCGCTTCAGAATCATATTGCCCCCGGCGGTGAGGGTACCAGTTTAGGGGGACGGCTGCAAACCGGCTGAGGGGTTTCGCAACGAAAGGCTAGCGGGGGCGTGTGTGTCTGAGAAGGTATCCCCGAGAAGGTATCATAGACAGCGGCGTTCGTGGGTGCAGGCGATGCGGCGTCGGCGGTCTCTTTTTGCGGATTAGAGGAGAAGCTCATGCGGATTGGTGGAATCGTTGTATCGAGTTTGGCCGTGGTCGTAGCACTGTTGGTTGTTTTGCTGCCGCTGGGGCCTGTGGAAAGGGCGTCCGGGCAGCAGAGTCATCAGATGACGAAGCAGATGGTGGACCAGTGGATGGAAGACTTGTCGAATTGGGGGCGCTGGGGCGCGGACGACGAGTTGGGCACGATCAACTTGATCACACCGGCAAAGCGGCTGGCGGCGGCAAAGCTGGTTCGGGCCGGCGTGTCGGTCTCGCTCTCACACAACGTGAACAAGGTGAAGTCCGCCGAGAATTCGAGCCCTTTCGAACACAAGATGGTGATGACGGGGCTGACTACACCCGGTCAGTTTTGCGTGGATACGTACGCGGTGCTCTATCACGGCTATGCGCACAGTCACTTGGACGCGATTTGCCACATGTTCTACAAGGGCAAGATGTACAACGGCTATTCGCAGAAGGAAGTCACGGATGCGGGTGCTCAAAAGTTGTCGGTGCTGAACATGAAGAACGGCATCTTCACGCGCGGGGTCTTGATGGATATCCCCAAGCTGAAGGGCCTTGATTATCTGAAAGCCGGCACGCCCATCTACCCGGAGGATCTTGATGCCTGGGAGAAGAAGGCGGGTCTGAAGGTGGGCAGTGGCGACGTCGTGTTCATTCGGACGGGCCGCTCGGCGCAGGCCGCGAAAGAAGGTCCGCTGGGCCCGGAGAAGCTGGCGGGGCTGCATGCTTCGTGCACGAAGTGGCTCAAGGATCGTGATGTGGCCATCCTAGGCAGTGACGGGGCGAGCGATGTGCGGCCTTCCCTCGTTGAGGGCGTGGATCAGCCGGTTCATCAACTGGTTTTGATAGCGATGGGGATGCCGATCTTCGATGTAATGAATCTTGAGGATGTGTCGAAGGAAGCGGAGCGGCAGGGGCGTTGGGAATTCCTGTTGACGGCGGCCCCACTGGCGGTCGAAGGCGGCACAGGCTCGCCGTTGAATCCGATTGCAACGTTTTGAGTGTTTTCAGTTGGGGAAGCTATGCCGGTAACTTGTACGTGGTGGGGACTAAGAACCGGCGCGTGAAAAAGTTCCGCCGCGGCAACAAAGGATCACGGGCCAATCCCTTTCTATTCGGCGTCACGATGCTTGTTTGCGCGGTCCGCTAGTTCGGCCCCGTAGGCGAAGACGGCAGGCGTGCCTCCGGTGTGAATGAAGAGCAGCGACTGTTGCGGGCCTCCGCTTCGTGCGCTGTCAATGAAGCCGGCCATGGCTTTGGCTGAGTACACGGGGTCGAGAATCAGGCCCTCGGTGCGGGCGGAGAGCGTGATTGCCTCGACGGCCGCGTCGCCGAGTTGCCCGTAGCCGGGCGCAAGGAAGTCGTCGATGAGGAGTACGTCGCCGTTGGTGACGACGGGCGGGATCTCCAGCAACTGGGCGATCTCAGAGCACTGGGCCTTGATTCGCTCGGTCTGAGCCGCGGCGTTCCTGCGCACGCAGACGCCCATGACGGGAATCGAGCAGTCAAGGGCTCGAAGGCCAGTCAGTAGGCCGGCATGAGTGGCCCCGCTTCCCGAGGGCACGACGATCTTGTCGACGTGAACCTCTCGCTCCTCTAACTGGGCAAGCAGTTCGGCCGCGGCGACGACGTAGCCCAGTGCGCCAAGCGGTTTGTGGCCAGGGCCGAGAGGAATGACGTACGGACGACGGCCCTTCTCTCTGAGGCTGGACGCAATTTCGTGAAGGCGCCGGTCGGCCCCCTCTTCGTCTTCTCCTCGCGGATAAGAGTAAAGCTTGGCGCCGAGAATTTTGTCCAAGAAGACATTTCCGGAGTTGCGGTAGACGGGGTCGGACTTCGGCACCCGCTCTTCCAGCTGGATGTGGCACTCCATGCCGAGTTGGCAGGCCGCGGCGGCGGCCAGCCGCACGAAGTTCGACTGCACCGCGCCGGTGATCAGGATCGTGTCGGCGTCTTCGGATCGCGCCTGTCCCAGATAAAACTCCAATTGACGCACCTTGTTGCCGCCGAAGGCCAGCCCGGTACAATCGTCGCGTTTCACCCAGGCCTGTCTGATGCCTAGCCGCTCGGCGAGCCGTGGCATTGGCTCAAGCGGCGTCGGCGCTTGGCCGAGTCGCACACGCGCCAATTCACTCAGGCGCCCAAGGCGCGGAGAGACAAGCAGATCAGTGCTAGCCACGACTAAGGAAACCCTCAAAGGAAGGGACCAGCAGGCTCATGGAGGTCGTCAAGAGGATAGCGGCACCGATCCAGTTGCGCTTGTTCCGAACCGATTAAACGGGCGCGGCCGTCAGTACGGCGCCGTGCAGGAGAAGAAGGGACGGGTCCATCAAGACATCCATAGTACGCTAAAGAACCTCGTTGGTTTGGTCTGTCTGCCGGAGAAGGGCGCTACCGTTCCCGGCGAGAGTGCTCTTTCGGTATCGCAGCGATGTACCATCTGATCGACCAGAGCACGCTATTGTCACGGACCGATTCCTGGCCCCTTTACCAAATCGCATTCGAGTAGCGCTCTCGGATGCGGCTATCTTTCGTCACGAGTGAATCGGCAGCCGCGGCGGCCTGACCCACGATGAGCCGGTCAAACGGATCACGCACCCAATTTAACTTCGCGGCGGCCAGAACGACCTCCGCGAAAGGCTTGTCACAAACCCTCAAGCCGACTTGCCGCTCAAGATAAGACTGTATCCGGGCAGGTGACGACTTGATGCGGCGAATCTCCTGAAGAAACTTCAACTCAAGCAGGACCGCGGGAGAAACCAGTAGGTCATTTTCCTCGATCACCCGCCTAGCCGTGTCACTGAGACGACTCAGGTCGCCCGAAGATAGCCACACGACAACGTGCGTGTCCAGGTAGACGACACTCATCGAGTCTCGGACCAATCCGCGGACCAATCCATTTCGACAAGCTCGTCAGGGTCGCCGATAACGATGTCTCGCTTCTTGAGCCGGCTGAGCTTCGAGGGCCTATCTTCAGGGACAATCCGCAGTAGCCGGCCCTTGCGTAGAACCTCCACGGGAACTCCGCTTTGGAGCACCTCATCGAGGATGTTATAGATGTCTTCGCGCAGCTTGGAGGCGGAAACTTTCACGGCAGGTGGACCACACTCGTACGTGTCATTATCCCATATCGTACGCGTCGTGACGCGTTCGACTGTATCGCCCCGCCGAGGCTCGGTCACACTCCCGCTAAAGCCTTCATCCGGGATAGCCGATCTGTTGAGAAGGCCGCCGGCGCACCTTTCGCGACTGTCCGCGCTATGAACGTACCTACGATCTCGAATCGAAAAAAGGCCCTCTTCAGCGCTGTCTTGTTCGCCCTACTGTTATGTGCGGCGGGCTTGGCTGAAGGAGTGTTGCGCGTGACATGCCCTTGGCTGGCCGATGCCTATGCCGCCCCGATCGATCCCGAAGCGGGATATGGCATCACGCTCGGCCACCGCTTTTCGCTGAATCGTTTTGGATTCCGCGAAGCCGACTTCCCCGTCGAGCGGCCCGCTGGTGAGACACGCATTCTTTGTCTCGGTGACAGCATCACGTTCGGCTACGGACTCACGGCCGAATCCGCCTGGCCGAAGATCCTGGAAAAGGGTCTGCAAGACCTCAGCGCGGAGCGAGTCTTCTGTATCAACGCGGCGGGCAATGCCGCGACAACCCACGAAGCGCTTGCCCTGTATGGCGAACAGGCCCGTGGATTCGGCTCTTCGACTGTTGTGCTCGGTTTCTGCATGAATGACGTACGGCGCAAACAGCACCAGAATGATGTCGGACGCGCGGGGCTCGAAAGACGCGGCTCGGATCTGAGGGCCTGGCGCTACCGGCTCCGCAAAAGCTATCTATTCTCCGCCTTCGACTTGGTCACGGCCGAGACCGTGAAACGACACCTCTATCCACTCTCGGGGAGAAGCTGGCTCGAGGCGCACCCTTACCAACTCAATAGCCTCGGCATGACTCCCGAATCAGCGCAGGCTTGGCGCGACACGCTCGCCTCGCTCGACAATCTTCAGCGCCAAGTCGCCGCCGAAGGATCCCGGTTGGTCGTGGCCGCTTTCCCGTATCAGTTTCAGATTAGCGACCTCGCCGCTGACAATCCGTACGGTATCGACAGGACCCGTTTCGCCGTCGATCCGTTCGATCGCCTCCAGACCTTTTGCTCAGATCGAGCCATCCCCTACGTCAACCTCCGCGAAGTCTTCGCCAGCGCGCGCCACGCGATGCTCGAAAAGCGTCTCGCGTGGAATGAGCTGTACATCGACTACTGCCACCCCAACGCCGCCGGCCAAGCTCTGGCCGCGCACAGCATCGAAAACGCCATGATCGAACTTGAGAACTCACGCCGCCCGCGATGGAGCGGCGCCCCCGAGGGCACGGGACTTGCGCGCTCGTCCGCCGCCCCTCCTCGCCGAATCCCCGCCTTCACTCATACCTCATCCACAAGCAGTACGCTAAATTGGTAGGCAACGGGTTTGACCGACGTAAGGGCTTCGCTCTCAACGGCGCGGGCCCCAAAATCGTGCGCGCGGGTACCTACATCCTTGGCCTCTCGGCCTACTATCACGACTCAGCGGCGTGCCTCGTGTGCGACGGAGAGATCATCGCGGCTGCCCAGGAGGAACGCTTCACGCGCAAGAAGCATGACCACCGCTTTCCGACCGAAGCCGTCGGCTACTGCCTAAGGGAAGCGGGCATCGAAGCGTCCGATCTGGCGCACGTTGTCTTCTACGACAAGCCGTTCCAGAAATTCGAACGTCTGCTCGAAACTTACCTCGATTACGCTCCCTCCGGCATCCGCTCGTTCCTGCAAGCCATGCCGCTGTGGCTGCGCGAAAAGCTCTGGATGCGTGAGCAAATCGCCCAGGAGTCCGGCTTCGAAGGCACAGTTCTATTCACCGAGCATCACGAGTCTCACGCCGCCAGCGCCTTCTTCCCTTCGCCGTTCGAAAGCGCTGCCATTCTGACCATCGATGGCGTCGGCGAATGGGCCACCAGTAGCTACGGTCTCGGTAAAGGCAACCGCGTCGACCTGCTGGCTGAAACACATTTTCCGCACTCGGTCGGCCTGCTCTACTCAGCCTTCACGTACTACACCGGCTTCAAAGTCAACTCCGGCGAGTACAAGCTGATGGGGCTGGCCCCCTATGGCGAACCGAAGTACACCCAGAAAATTCTGGACGAGGTGATCGACGTCCGCCCTGACGGCTCGGTGCGCCTCAACATGAAGCTGTTCAACTACTGCCAGGGCCTGACGATGACGAACAGCGCCTTCGACCGCGTTTTCGGAGGCCCGCCGCGCAAGCCTGAGTCCGAGATCACACAGCGCGAGATGGATCTGGCCCGCTCCGTTCAGGAAGTCACCGAGATTGCGATGCTCCGCATGGCCGGCCACGTCCACAAAGAGACCGGCGAGAAGAACCTTGTCATGGCCGGCGGTGTTGCCCTGAACTGCGTCGCCAACGGACGCCTGCTGCGTGAAGGCCCGTTCGAGAACATCTGGATTCAGCCGGCCGCGGGAGACGCCGGTGGAGCCCTCGGGGCCGCTCTGTCAGTCTGGTATCAATACCTCGGCAAGCCTCGCAACGTCTCCGATGTCTGCCGCGGACACATCGATGGCATGAAGGCTTCGTATCTCGGCCCCTCGTTCTCAGAGCCGGAGATCGCCGCCTTTCTCGACCCTTACAAAGCCCGCTACCGCCGCCTCGGCCGCCGTGAGATCGTCGAGTGGACCGCGCAACAACTGGCGCAGGAAAAGGTTGTCGGCTGGTTCCAGGGCCGTATGGAATTCGGACCGCGCGCTCTGGGCGCCCGCAGCATCCTCGGCGACCCGCGCTCGCAAAAGATGCAGTCGATGATGAACTTGAAAATCAAGTTCCGCGAAAGCTTCCGGCCCTTCGCTCCGTCGATCATCCGGGAAGCCGTCTCTGACTACTTCGAGATGGACTGCGACTCGCCCTACATGCTGCTCGTCGCCCCGGTCCACAAAGCCATTCGCCGCGACATGACGGCCGATGAAGACCGCCTCTTCGGCATCGACAAGCTCAACATCCCGCGCTCCAGCATCCCGGCCGTCACGCACGTCGACTATTCCGCGCGGGTGCAAACCGTGCGCCCCGACGAGAACGGTATCTACTACGACCTCATCGCCGAGTTTGGCCGCATCACCGGCTGCCCCATCGTTGTGAACACCTCGTTCAATGTTCGCGGCGAGCCCATTGTCTGCACGCCGGAAGACGCCTTCAAATGCTTCATGCGTACCGAAATGGACGTGCTTGTGATTGAAGATTTCGTTCTTGAGAAGACCGAACAAGGCGAGTTCGTCGAACAAGAAAAGTGGCAGGAGGTCTTCCAGCTTGACTAGCAACGTCGACCTCTCGACCCACGCCTCCGTTGGGGCACGGCATGCCGTTCCCGCCGCCCGTTGCGAATCTCAGGTGGTGAAACATGCCGCATGAGCTCGATCCTCAGCAAGAGGCCAAGCAGGCCCGCAAATCGGCGCTTGTCGTGGGCCTCGTCCTGCTGGCCATCGCCGCCTGGAATATCTGGAAGGGCCGTCCGCCCGTTTACTTCACAGCCGGCGGCATCGGTCTCGCCTTACTTCTCATCAGCTTCACCTGGACCGCCGCCGCCATCGTCTTCCACCGCAATTGGATGCGCGTCGCCGAAGCCCTCGGCTACGTCAACTCGCGCATCATCCTTGGCATCACCTTCTTCTTCCTCATCACCCCCTACGGCCTCGTCATGCGATTGTTCGGCCGCAACGCTCTGCGCCGCCGAGGCCCCAAGCAAGACTCCTACTGGATTCCCCGCGCCAAACCCCACCAAGAGCCGCGGCAGTTCGAACGGCTTTTCTAACGACGCCACGAAGATCGTCATCATCACAGTGCCTCCGGCTGTCAAGCAGGCGGAAAGCAGGCTAGCATGGTAGAGCATCACGCCGGCCATCGAATGACCGGCCCGAGCTTATGAGTCTCCGCCATCCCCACGAAGTCGAGATCAACGGCGAAACGCTCGCCGACATCATCGAGTGGCACCAGCAGTGGCTCCGCAGTAGCTTCAGGATTGGCGAGCGCGCCATCCTCGCGGGCGCCGATCTGCGCCGAACCGATCTCGCCGGGCAGGATCTCCGCGAAGCTGACTTCACTGGCGCCAACCTCTCCGGAGCTGACTTGGCGCGCGCCAGACTTAACGGCTCGACGCTGCGGCGAGCGAATCTGCGCAACGCCGTGCTCAACGGCGCGGTTCTGATTGCGGACGCCGATCCGCTCACTCTGGCCGATTCGCCATTGCTCGGCCCCACACCGACCGACATGCGGGATGTCGATCTGGGCGGCGCGGACCTGACAATCGCCTTGCTGCCCGAGGATGTCCCGCTAAAACTCCGGATTCGCGAAACGGGTCTCGCCGCGCATTCGGCGATTCGGATCGGCGCCGTGCTGGCCGCGCTGCTCGTGCTAACGATCGCCGGCCTGCTGCGCATCAGGGATGCGGATCTGCTGGGCAACGCGCCCCTGCCCGTCATCGCGCTCACGCCGGCGATCTTCTACTGGGTCACACCGGTGGCGTTACTGTTTCTCTACGGCTGGTGGCATTTCTGGTCACTCGGCCCGATGTGGGGGAAGGCGGCCGGCCTGCCGGCCTTCCTGCCCGACGGCTCTCCGCTCGCGACGCATGTCGCGCTTTGGCCTTTTGGTGGCTGGGTGGCGATGCGAATGCCTCTTCTCGCCGAATCAATGGAATCGCGCTGGGATGTTTGGCGCGCCAGGGTGATCGACGCGCTTTTGTGGTGGTTCACGCCTCTCGTCCTGTTTGTATTCTGGTGGCGCTACCTGGTGCTCCACGAACCGGTCGGAACGTTTATCCACGGTGCTGTCGTCGCATCGGCGCTTGCGATCGCACTCTCTTGGCGCGGCGCGGCCCTCGGCGGGTTCGCGGCGGACAGTTCCGGCTCGCATGGTTCCGCGAAACCGAAGGCGCTACTTCGGCCGGTTTTCGCGGCGGCCGCGGCGGCGGCGCTGCTTGCCGGTTTCTCTTACGCTGCCTTCCAGTCGGTGCTGCCGGCTTTTCTGGGCCGGTCGATCGAGGTGCGGTTCGAGAATTTCGGCGCGGAACCGGGCATCGGATTGAGCGGCCGGAATCTCGAATTCGCCATCCTGGCCTACTGCGGCTTGGGGGGCGCCGACCTGACGGGAGCGCGACTCAAGGGCGCATCACTAACCGTGTCCGATCTGGTATCCGCCGATCTGCGGGGCGCGAACCTGAGGGGTGCCTCGCTCTTCTCGGCGCGAATGCAAAATGCCCGGCTCGATGGCGCCGACTTGCGGGGCGCGAACCTGCGTTGCGCCTCCGGTCTCACCGACGCGCAACTGACTGCCGCCCTCACCGACGAATCCACCATGCTTCCCAATGGTTCGGAGGGTCCATTCCAATCCGGCACTAACGCAACCCGTATCAACATCGCCACCTGCACCCAATGGCAGCCCGGCGGAAACCGCATATCAGCCGCTGATGTTGAGCGCTTCCTCAGGCGCTTCCCGGACGTCCCAAGCATTGATCTCGAACCCCTGCCGGACACACCACCACCGCCGGCCCCCTAGAAGCGCGGCGCGAGCCAGCCAGCATTTTCCAATCCAAGAATGATCCTGAAATGCGGTAGGTCGAGGCCGGGGACGAAATAGGGTGT
>JAQBUE010000339.1 GCA_027624045.1 Acidobacteriota bacterium | reverse complement strand
GCTCGCCGAAAAGGGCTGGCCCGCCGACGAGTCGTGGCGACGGTTGCTGCACGGCGGTGAACCGGGACGACTCGACTCCATGATCGACATGTTCAAGGAAAGCAGCATGGGATTTTCCGGAGCCTTGGGCCGCCAGGTGACTCTGGACCAGCAGACCGCCGGCGCGCCGCTGACCCTCGACCTGCTGCCAGCCTTGGAGCGAGCAGCGATAGAGGGAGTCATCGTGCTCAAGGGCCATGGAACCTGGCTGAAGCCGGACACGAAACCGGTGACCGTGGAACTCGACTACGACGCGAACTCCGAACGTTTCGTATCGGTGAATGCTTCCCCATCGGCCTGGTCGCGCTCCGAATTGCTCAAGCTGGCGTCGGCGAAACAATTCATCGGCACCTTCACTGCCCATCATCCCGGTGCCGTCGCCTCGCCACCACCGGCGCTCTGGACCACGGGTTCGATGCATCAGCAACGCAGCATCGAGTTGTTTCCCCGGGTGAACGATGAGCGGCCGTCCATGAAACTCAGCGCGCGCTACCTTCGCGCCGGCGCCGCCCTGTTCGTCAACGGCCGCCGCGTGAACGGAACCATCACGGTCACCGGTCCCGACTCGATCGAGATCACATTTGCGAAACGGCCCGGGGCAGGAATGAACACGCTTCAAGTGCAGAATCCCGACAGTTACCTCAGCAACGAATTCATCTTCTTCGTTGAGACCGAGGCGGAAGCCATTCGCCGCTACGAGCGCGAGCCCGCCTTCTGGCTCACGGCACTTCTCAATTCCGCCATCGTCAACGACAATGCCGGTGAAGCCCGCCTCGCGCTTCGTGCCGGCGCCGAACTGAATGCCCCGCACGAACATTTCGAATACGAACGCCCGCCCATTGTTCTGGCCGCCATGTATGGTCGCGTCGAGCTGGTCGGAGAGCTTCTCCGCTGCGGAGCCAATCCGAACCTTCAGGACAAGGACGGCATCACCGCGCTCCACGAAGCCGCGCGGCTGGGCCGGCTGGAAATATGCCGGAAGCTCCTCGATGCCGGCGCCCGCGTGGACGTGGCAAACAAACACAAGGAACGCCCGTCCGATCTCACCCGCCGCTTCATCCGCGAGGGCGACTTCGAAAAGCACTTCGCTCCTTACAACGTAAACGTGACTCTCGATCACCCCCGCTACTTGCACGAGCGGGCGGGAGTCGAGAAATTGCTCACCGCTACGACGGGCTTGAAGCCGTAACTTTGATGTCAGGAAAAGCGCCCCGCAGCGTTTATCTTTAAGAACGATGCTTTCTGAAACCGTGCAACAGTGGTTGAATCATCTTGCTCAAAACGATCCCGAACCGGAGATCGCCACACGCGCCGGACAGCCTCTGGGCATCGCCTGCAAGGAGTCCCTCGAAGTGATGACACAATTCTCTCTCGGCGGTTTTGCGAGCACCTCTCGAATATCCGGATTCGTCCTGAACTTCCTCGTCGCATTGGGCTGGCTCACGATCTCCGGACACCAGCTTCACGCCGCTTCATTCGACGAAGGCAGGGCAGGGAACTGGCATCAATGGCGCGGCCCGGAGGCCAATGGTGTTTCCCGAACTGCGAGTCCACCGGTGGAGTGGAGCGAGACGAAGAACGTTCAATGGAAAGTTGCCGTCCCCGGCAACGGCAGCTCCGCACCCATTATCTGGGGCAACAAGGTCTTTCTCCTCACCTCGATCAACACGGGCAAGGTGGACCCATCGCTCCCGAAGCCGGAGGATCAACCCAAACGCGTCTTTGGCATCACGCATCCGAACACCAGCTACGAGTTTGTCGTGCTGTGTCTTGACCGCGCGAGCGGCAGGGAGCTTTGGCGGCGGATGGCGACCCAAACCATCCCTCACGAAGGTCATCATGGAGACAACAATTTCGCCTCCGCGTCGCCGGTGACGGACGGCGAACGGCTTCATTGCTGGTTCGGATCCGCTGGACTGTTCTGCTACGATCTCGAAGGCAAGAAACTTTGGGAACGCAATCTCGGCAACGTCAAAATGGGGGCCAGCCTCGGGGAAGGTTCCTCGCCGGCCCTGCACGACGGCAAGCTCGTCATCGTTCGCGATCACCAGGGGCAATCCACCATCGAAACTCTCGACGCCAAGACCGGCGTCACGCTCTGGAAGGAGAACCGCGACGAAGGCAACACCTGGGCTACGCCTCTCATCGTGAACCACAATGGCCAGACGCAAGTCATCACCCCGGGCTCGAAGAAGATTCGCAGTTACGATCTGCGCACCGGTCATGTTCTCTGGCAGTGCGGTGGTCTGACCGGCAACGCCATTCCATGCCCGGTGGTCGAGGGCAGCCTGGTCTATTGCATGACCGGATACGAAGGCCACGCCTTGCTCGCGCTCCCGCTCTCTGCGACCGGTGACATCTCGGACAGCGACCAGATAGCGTGGAGCCAGCGGCGCGGCACGCCCTACATTCCGTCACCCGTGCTTTACGACGGCCTGCTTTGGTTCAACCAATCCAACCAGTCCCTGTGGTCGTGCCTCGACGCGAGGACCGGCGAAGTGTTGCTCAAATTCCTTAGCCCAGGCCAACGGCCTGGGTTGGCCGGACGGTGAAATATCTGAGGCCTGAA
>JAQBUE010000117.1 GCA_027624045.1 Acidobacteriota bacterium | reverse complement strand
GCCTGTCGCCCCCCCCCCCCACCTGACGGCGGAAGGCCGCCATTGCTTCGTTGAGCTTGCGGTGCCGCACGTAGCATCGAGTACGCCGCGGTACGAGCCCCATAAGCCTGCCGGCTGGGGCAACGAAACGAAATCCTTCACCATCCCTCGACAACCGCTACACTGGGTAAGTTTAACCTGGAGTCAGCCGCCGGCGGCCCAAGTTAGTTCGGCCGTTCGTTGACATCTTTGCGGCTCGGCTCCTAGAGGAGCAGAGGACGAGAGGATGAAGGTTTACGAGGGCAGCGATATTCGCAATATCGGCATCGTCGGACATCGTGACTGCGGCAAGACCAGTGTGCTGGCCGCTCTTCTCTACACGGCGGGAGCAACGAACCGCTTTACGAGTGTGGATGAGGGCAACACCGTCACCGACTTTGACGAAGAAGAAATCAACCGCAAAGTAACAATCACTTCCTCGCTGGCCTTTGTCGAGTGGAACAAGACGAAGATCAATTTCATCGACACGCCCGGCTACAACATCTTCATGAACGACGCTAGGGCCGTCCTGATTGCGGTCGGTACAGCACTCGTTGTGGTGGATGCGGTCAGCGGCGTCGAAGTCCAAACCGAAAAGGTGTGGAGCTTCGCTAAAGAATACGGCCAGGCCCGCGTCGTCCTCCTCAACAAGATGGACAAGGAGCGTGCGGACTTCAGCCGTGCGCTAGCCGATGTTCAGGCGGTTCTGAGCGAAAAGGCCGTCGCCGTACAGTTGCCGATTGGCTCGGAAAAGGATTTCCGTGGTGTCGTCGACCTGGTGCACGAGAAGGCGTATCTGTACGAGCCGGATGGCGACGGCAAGGGCAAGGAAATAGATATCCCGGCCGAGATGGCGTCGGATGTTGAGTCGGCCCGTGAAAGCCTGATCGAGGCTGTCGCGGACTGTGACGACGACCTGCTCGCCGAATACCTCGATACTCTGACTCTGCCACAGGAGAAGATAGTCGCCGGCTTGACTAAAGGCATGCTCGACGAGAAGATCTTCCCCGTGATGTGCATGTCCTCCGTTCACAGCATCGGGTCTGGCGCGTTGCTCGACTTCTTGCAAGCCTTCTCGCCCCCGCCCACGGTACGAAACGAGTTCCCAGCCGAAGGCGGTGTCACGCGCAAGATGTCCGATAGCGAACCACTCTCATTGTTCGTTTATAAGACAGCCGCGGATGCGTTCGCCGGCCGAGTCAGCTACTTCAAAGTCGTCTCGGGGGTACTGCACAACGACGACCACGTGCAGAACTACGACCGCAATACGGAGGAACGGCTCTCTCGCGTCAGTCTTGTCTTCGGCAAGGAGCTCAGGCCGGTGAGCGCCGTTCACGCAGGTGACTTGGCCGCCGTCGCCAAGCTCAAGGAGACATTCACGGGTGACTCGCTCGGCAACAAAGCGCATCCGATCAGCTACCCGAAGGCCGTCACGCCGCCGCCGGCGATCGCCTACGCCATCGAGCCGAAGACGCGCCACGACGAAGACCGCCTGGGTCAGTCGATCCACCGCATTCTCGAAGAGGATCCAGGCCTCACTTTCTTTCGCGACCCCCAGACGAAAGAGTTCTTGCTGGGCGGCAACGGCCAGCAGCATCTTGAAATCGTCGTCAGCAAGCTAAAAAAGCGCTACCAGGTTGAGGTCGATCTCCACGCACCGAAGATTCCTTATCGCGAGACGATCCGCGGCCGCGCCGACGTGCAAGGGCGCCACAAAAAGCAGACCGGCGGCCACGGCCAGTTCGGCGACTGCAAGATCAAGGTGGAACCGCTCGGGCGCGGCAAGAAGTTCGAGTTCGCAAACGAAATTTTCGGTGGCGCGATCCCGAAGACTTATATCCCCGCCGTCGAGAAAGGTATTATCGAGGCTTCGGAGAAAGGCGTCCTGGCCGGCTTCCCCGTGGTGGACTTCAAGGTGATCCTTTACGACGGGTCCTACCACGATGTCGATTCCTCCGAGCTGGCCTTCAAGCTCGCCGGCCGCAAGGCCTTTCGCGCCGCGATGCAGCAGGCCAAGCCGGCGCTGCTCGAACCCATCATGCATGTTGAGATTGTCGCTCCGATGGATTTCGCCGGCGATTTGATGGGTGATCTGAACAGCCGCCGGGGCCGTATCCAGGGCATGGAGACGCGAGGCGCCAACCAGATCATCCGGGCCGAGGTGCCGATGGCCGAGATGCTGACCTACGCCAATGACCTCACATCGATGACGCAGGGCCGCGGCACGTTCACGATGGAGATGGGGAGCTATGATTTTGTCCCGAGTCAGTTCGCCGACAAAGTCATCGCCTCGGCCAAGGCTGGCGGCGTCGCCGTCGAAGAAGACGAAGAGTAGCGAGCCTGCTTGCCTTGATCGGCGCGATCCGCTTCCGCGTGTCGCGCCCGCGAAACCGGTAGCGCAACCGCCGACAAAGCGCCCGCTAAACTAAAGGCAGAGGCGGGCGTGCTTGGCGCAGGCCGCCTTATCCTTTATCTCCCCGGCAAGCCGAGATCCTGCATCTCGGCCCCACTGGAAAACCCGCTTTGAATATCCTTATCGCCGACGCCGTTTCTCCTTCCGCCCTCGAAGTTCTGCGAGCCGAGCCCGGTTGGAGGGTTATCGCCTCCTCGCCCAAAGAGTTTCAGGCGCATCTACCCGACGCCCACGCCCTGCTTATCCGCAGCGGCGCTCAGGTCACGGCCGAAGTCCTCGCGAAAGCGCCGAACCTGCGCGTCATCGGACGCGCCGGGGTCGGCATCGATAACGTGGATGTCGACGCCGCGACCAGCCGCGGCGTTCTCGTCATGAATACGCCCGGCGGCAACGCCATCTCCGTCGCCGAGCACACCCTGGCGCTGATGCTAGCCGCGGCGCGCTCGATTCCCGCCGCGTCTGAATCGACCAAGGCCGGCAAGTGGGAGAAGAAGAAATTCCTCGGAACCGAACTCAACGGTAAGACGCTCGGCATCGTTGGACTCGGCAACATCGGCTTGCTCGTGGCCCGCCGCGCGCGTCCGTTTGGCATGAAACTGCTGGCCTATGACCCGTTTGTCAATCCAGAAATCGCCCGTGACCGGGGCGTCGAAATGGTCACGCTTGATGAGCTTTACGCCGCCAGCGACTACATCAGCCTGCATCTTTCGCTCAACGAAAACACGCGCAACCTTCTGAACAACGAAGCCTTCGCCAAGATGAAAGACGGCGTCCGGATCATCAACTGCGCGCGAGGCGAGCTGATCGACGCCACCGCCATCGAGCAAGCCCTGGCCAGCGGTAAGGTCGCCGCCGTCGGCCTCGATGTCTTCCCCGAAGAGCCACCCCAGCCCGGTTCCCCGCTGCTGACCGACCCTCGCGTCATCGCCACGCCGCACATCGGCGGTTCCACCGAGGAGGCTCAGGAAACCGTCGGCATCCGCATCGCCGAGCAGGTGCGCGACTATCTCAAAACCGGTGTCGTCCTGAACGCGGTCAACATGCCCTCGATCAACGCCGAGCAGTATGACCGCATCCGGCCCGACCTCGACCTCGCTGAACGCCTTGGCTCGTTCGCCGCGCAGATCGCGACCGGCCGGCCCAAGCGCGTCCAGTTGATCTATTCCGGCAACCTCGGCAAGACCAGCTCCGGTCTGGTCCGCAACGCGGCGCTGTCGGGCATCTTGAAGCGTTACCTGTCGAGCCCACCGAATCTCATCAATGCCAACCTCATCGCCGAGGAGCGTGGCCTGTCGGTGAGCGAAAGCCGCCATGGACGTAGCTACGGCAGCGACTCGCTGACCATCGTCATCGAGACTGATGAGGGGCAACGCACCGCCGAAGGTACGGTCTTCTCCGACGGCTTCCCGCGTCTGATCAGCGTCGACGGCATCTTCGTCGAAACCCGCCTCATCGGCCATATGGTCTTCACGAAGAACATTGACGTCCCCGGCGTGATCGGGCGCATGGGCACCCTGCTGGGCGAGAACAAGATCAATATCGCCGACTTCTCGCTGGGCCGCGAAGAGAACCATCAGCCTGCCAGCGAGCCTGCCGTCGCCGTGGCGGTCGTTCGCATCGACGGGCCCCTCCCCAAGACTGTCCTCGAAAAACTTCTGAAACTCGAAGCTGTCCAGTATGCGCAGACCATCGAATTGCCGGCGTAGGGCTGCGAGCTTCGCATAACGCCGAACCCGCCTTTATGTGTGGAATCGCAGGCATCTTCGAAGGCCGTATCGCGGAAGACAGCTATCCAGACGTCCTCAAGAAGATGGCTGACGCCATCATCCACCGCGGACCCGACGACGAAGGCTATCTCGCGCTGCCTCAACTCAGCACCGGACTCGCCAGCCGCCGCCTCAGCATTGTCGACCTGCCCGGCGGACACCAGCCGATCGCCAACGAAGATGAAACCATCCACGTTGTCTTCAACGGCGAGATCTACAACCACGTCGAGCTGAGACGTGATTTGGAATCGCGCGGACACCGCTTCCGTACGAACTGCGATACCGAGGTTATCGTTCACGCCTATGAAGAGTGGGACGTCGAAGGCCTCGGACGGCTCAACGGAATGTTCGCACTGGCGGTACTCGACACCGCACGGCGGCGGCTCTTGCTGGCGCGCGACGGCCCGGGGATGAAGCACTTGTATTGGGCCCAGACGCCGCGGGGGCTCGTTTTCGGCTCGGAGGTCAAGGCTTTGCTTGCGTCGGGCTTGATCGAGCCCGAAGTCGATCCGGAGGCGATTCGACTCTACTTGACGGCGGGCTTCATCCCGGCGCCATTCACGGGCTTCCTAGGAATCAAGAAACTTCCGCCGGGCGGTTTCGTAGTCGCCGAATCGGGCAACGTGCGGGAGGGGCGCTTCTGGATCCCCCGGTACGTGGCGGACGAACGAGAAAAGAGTGAAACCGAGTACGCCGAGGAGTTGGAGTATTTGCTCCGTCAGGCCGTCGCGCGTCACCTCGCGGCTGACGTGCCCGTCGGCGCCTTCCTCAGTGGCGGCTGGGACTCTTCCCTTATCACTACCTTCGCGGCACAGCAGTCTTCACGCCGGCTCAAGACATTCTCGATCGTATTTCCCGACCATCCCGATACCGACGAAAGCCGCTACTCCCGGCTCATGGCTCAAACGCTGGGAACCGACCACGAGGAGACGGAGTTCCGTACCTCCGAAACCGAGCAAATGGTCTCAGATGTCGTCCGGCATCTGGAAGAACCGAATGTCCGTGCGCCGATCCTGTTGGTCTACCAGCTTTGCCGGCTTGGAGGTTCCCGTCTCAATTCAGTACTTGCCGGCGAGGGTTCTGACGAGTTGTTCGGGGGGTACTCCTGGTTTCAGCGTCCCGACGCCCGTGCCGGGTACGCGCTGCGCCCGTTTACTCCGAGCGGTATCGTGGGCATGCTCTCACCGAGGCTTGTGCCTCCTCCCATGAGGCTTCTTCTGGCGCTCCTGGCCGCACCGGACTTAGACGCGGCGGATGCCGCCTGGCTGTCAGGCTTGAGTCCTGATGTCGACTCAAGCCTCATCTCGTCGAGGTTCCGGTCATCCAAGACTGATCTCGAGGCGCTGCTTCCCGACCCGGCTACGATGGCGTCCGCACAGGGATTTCTGCATAGGGTTTTAAGCCTTGAGCAGCACGGGCGTATGGCGGACGCGATTCTGCTCGAATCCGACAAGATGAGCATGGCTTTCTCGCTTGAGCTGCGCATGCCGTTTCTGGATCGAACGATTGTGGATTTCGCGCTGCGTCTACCCGCTCGCTACAAACTACGCGGAAGACAGGAGAAGTATATTCTCAAAGCGCTGACGCGGCACTTGCCTCCCGAAATCGCGCAACGCAAGAAATGTGGTCTCCACTATCCCAGCAGCTTCTTGAACAGCATCGGCGGAGACTACGCGCGCGCATTGTTGCTGGATGGCGCGACACCGGATGGTCTACTGAACCGCGTGCAGGTCGAGCAGCTACTTTCCCGGAAAGAAAGCGCTCACAGGGGTTCGATAATCGGAGCCCTGATCATGCTTCAGACATGGTGGAACGAGTTCTTCCTCCGCTAGTGGCACGGCAGCCCGCCATGCCAATCTCCACAGCTCAGAACGTTGCGAGTTCGGTGATCAGTGCGCTGACGCCGCGACTGCCGAAAAGCCGTGACAGTCTTTCCTCTTCCACCGAAACGGCCGCGGCGTTTTCGAACGGCGAGACATCGAGTTCGCTCCGAGGTGGAATCCAAACGGTGCCGTCCTCGAACTCGACGTTGCGAACATAACCGCTCATTCCGCTGATGACGAAGCTGTCCGCACCGGCACGGCCGAAGACGAACTGGCGTTCGGAGCGCGCTGAGGCTTCCGCGCCCGGCGCGAGCCGCGATTGGCCTTTAGGGGCCGGCATAAGCCCGGCGGCGTAGTTCGTTCCCTCGCCATCTCTGACAAGCCATCCGAGTTCGTAATAACGCACCGGTTTTTGGGAACGGTTCTTCACCCGCATCTCGGGCGAACTGACACGCGTACCGGCGACGAAAGCGCTGCCGGACACGATCTCGATCGGCGATCCCCGTAAATCATGCTGCGACAACTGAAGACGCCGTGCGGTTTCGGCCGATGGGAGGGTGGGAGTGAGGAGCTTGCGCAATTGCTGTTCCAACGTAGCCTGCAATCGGGGCCGTTGACGCTGCCGTTGCACGCTGGCTCGCATTGCCTTCTCGAGTTGTTCGGGTCCGCCGACTGCTAGTAGCGACTTGAAGTAGCGGCGGTCGCGCTCGGCTTCCAGCTCCCAAACCAGCAGCTTACGCCGCGAGTCGAATTGATCGGGCCCGCGGAAAGTCAGATTCGTAAACAACGCGCCGTCGAGATCCAAGTTGACGGCATGGCTGCTGTTGGGCGGGAACGGCCGCACAAGCTTCAGTACGATGTCGAACTGCGTCGTGCCATCCGGAGGAACGTTCAGACTGGGGATCGCCACCGAGGCCTTGCCGCCGGGCGCATGTTCGTCAGTCACAACACCGACGGCCACTCCCCGCAGGAACCGCGCGCTGTCGTTACGGACCTCCAGGCCGCAGTTCAGATCGATCACCATGACCGCGCCCAGCACTTCGATGCTGGTTTTGCTCAAATCCTTTGCAATCAGCGAGAGCGGGACATCGGAGGCAATGCCGATCCGCACAGCGCGCTCGGGCTCTTGCCAAAGCGCGGCGGGGCCTCGCGCCTGCTGCGTCTGGGATCGAGCCACAGGGCCGAGAGCCAGACTGAGCAACACCGGCAGTAGCAGCCAAATTGCAGTCTTATGGCGCATAGACGTCCGTAATCGTGATTCGTCCGGTTGCCGCATCAACGGTCCGGTAACGCAGGCCACCATCCATATTGACGTCGACATCGACATCTTGCCCAGCACGGGAAGGGGGCGCAATCGATGTTAGCGCCACTGATGTTAGCGCCCCTGATGTTGGGGTCAATGCCGCCGGCATTCCTAACGCGCCGCCTTCTTGCCCAGCCTGAATTTTCTGCCGCGACGTTTGTCCGACGACAGCGGTCTCGGAGCGCGCCTCAGCCAGTGTAATCTCGTCCGCCGACACTGCCGTCTTATCCGCCACGGCCCGTTCCATCTCGAGCGCGGGACCGTCGGCTCGCCGTCGAACCTGGTCAAGCAGTGCAAGGGGCGCGGCATCCGCTTCGCCTAGCGCGGCTCCCTGAATTGCTGGAGCGGCGGGGGCCGCCGGGGCGATCGCACGGGCCGGCGCATTCGCGATGCTGACTTCCTTCGCTTCCAAATTGGTTTCGCGGCCGGCGCCTCGCCGGTTCCCGGCATTGGCCCGGAGATCGGAAGCCACCCGGAAAGACTCACTATCCGACTTCTTCTCGGGTGCGGGCGGTGCAAAGGCCCGCGCCTCGTCACCGGGTAGAGACTGCCCTGTCGCGACCACTAAATCCTTCTGCTTGTTCTGGACATTGCCGAACTGGGCGTTCTCTTGAGGAGCCGCGAAATTCTCTTCGCGCTTCGAGATCGCTTCATTCGTCGCCTTCAGGTCCCGATCCGCGAGCCCAACAGGCGCTTGCGAACTGGAAAGCCCGTCGTTGAACTCGGGGGCCTTCGCTTGTTCTGCCAGGCGAGCGCCGCCGAGAGCCTTAATGGGCTGGTTCTGAGCCGTTATCGCCGACTGAGGCGTCTCCCCGAGGGGCCGCTGCTGGATCACGATAAAACCGCACAGCGCGGTCGCCGTGGCTAGGCCAAAGCGCAGAACGAGAGGATTGCTGAAGAACCCGGGCGTCGGCTCCGTCCGCACCTGATCTGCCTGGGCGACCGCCTCGCGGATGCGTAGCGCCATACCGTCCCAGTCCACCGATGAGGGAAGCTTGCTCAACTCCGTCAAGTCGCCCTGCAAGTGGAAAAAGTCGGAAACCGCTGTTTGGCACGACTCGCAGTTCTGCAAGTGCCTCTCGATTCGCCAGCGCGCAACGGGGCCCAACTCGCCCCCGGCGAAGAGCGCCAAGTGGATTTCCTTTGGATGGCCGATGAAGAATGCGCTCACCGTTTCCGCCCCTTCGCGTATTTGCGAAACTTCACACGCGCGTTTGCGATGTGCGATCGGACCGTCGCCGGCGAGCAGTTCAACTGTAGAGCAACTTCGGCCGCCGGCAATCCCTCAATGTCTCTCAGGATCAACGCAGCTCGTTCTCGCTCGGAAAGCAATCGCAGCCCGTCCTCAATGCAGGAGCGTTTTTCGCTGCGAAGCAGTCTCTCCTCAGGCGTCTCGGTTGAAATCTGAGGCGCCTTATCGAGTTCCTCGAAAGTAACCCGCTTGCGCTTCCGCACAAAGTCGAGCGCCGTGTTGACCGCGATGCGTCCGAGCCAATGCGCGGCCTTTTTCGCGTCTTTGAGCTGCGAACGGCGCGACAACGCCTTAATAAAGGTTTCCTGCGTCAGATCCTGCGCGTCGGGCACGTTGCCGACAACGCGAAAAATCAAGCGGAAAACGCGGCGCATATTCGCCTCGACGAACTCATCGTCGGTCGAGACTTCCAGCGCCATCTCTACCGGGGCGTAGGGTTCCGCTTCCATGACGCTCGATACTGCCAGATCAACCATGCCCGCAACTTAGGCCTCCTAGTACTCAAAGACGGCGAAACGTTCCAAACGTGCAACAATAATGAGCTGCGGGACTCGCAAAAAAAATGAGGCCGGTCTCCATCGTCGCAACGGGCATGACCCCCTTCGGGGTTCATTCCGAGCTTACCATCCGTGATCTCGCCCGGCAGGCCGGCCAGGAGTGTCTGGCAGGTGCCGGGGCCGGGCCGGGGCAGATCGAAGCCCTGTATCTGGGAAATTTCGCCGGACCTTCGTTCGTGGGCCAGAACCATTTGGCGCCCTACGTGGGGTCGGCTTTGGGGCTGCAAGGTGTTCCTTGCACGCGGTTTGAGGCGGCTTGCGCGTCCAGCGGATCGGCTTTTTTCCATGCTTACGGCGCTGTCGCGGGTGGGCTTTACGATCTCGTACTGGTCATCGGCGTGGAACTGATGACATCCCAATCGACGGCTCGCACAACCGATATTCTCGCCTCAGCCGGTGATCTGCGGGGCGAGGTCAAAGCCGGGGCCACGTTTCCGTCGCTGTTTGCAATGATTGCCCGCCGGCACATGTACGAGTTCGGCACAACGCGCGAACATCTGGCGGCGGTTGCGGTCAAGAATCACGCGAACGGCGCGAAGAACCCGCTGGCGCATCTTCGTAAGGAGATTACGCTCGAAAAAGCCCTCTCCGCGCGCATGATCTCCGACCCTCTTGGCCTCTACGACTGCTCCCTCATCAGCGATGGAGCGGCGGCGGTACTACTCTGCGCGTCGGAAAGCGCCGGCCGCTTCACTGACAAGCCGGTCACGGTTCGAGGGATAGCGCAGGCTTCCGACCACGTCGCCTTGGACGAGAAGCAAGACATCACCACCTTCCCCGCTGTCAAAGCGGCGTCCGAGAAGGCCTACCGGATGGCAGGGGTTGGCGCTGACGACATTGATTTTGCGGAACTCCACGATTGCTTCACAATCGCCGAGATCGTAGCTCTCGAAGACCTCGGCTTTGTGCCGCGAGGGCAAGGGGGCCCGGCCACGGCGGAGGGTTTCACATCGCCGCATGGCGAAAAGCCGGTCAATACCAGCGGCGGGCTCAAGTCGAAGGGACACCCTGTCGGCGCGACGGGCGTGGCGCAGATTCGGGAAGTCGTGGAACAGATCCGGGGCAACTGCGGCGAGCGTCAGCTCAAGAAAGCCAACATCGGGCTCACGGAAAACCTCGGCGGGTCGGGAGCGACTTGCGTCGTAGGTATCTTTTCGGCATGAAGGCGTATCGCTCGAAAACCAGCGGTCGAATCACACTCGAACCCACCGCCGAGGCATCAGGAACGGAATGGGAGGAGGTCGACCTGGGTGGCCAGGGAACCATCTACTCACACACCACGCTCCACGCCGCCGCTGAGATCTTCGAGAAAGATCTGCCTTTCCAGATCGCCATCGTTCAGCTTGATGGGGGCCCTCGCCTGACGGCCCGTATCGAAGGCGATCGAGTCGAGATCGGCGACCCCGTGCATCTGGTTCGCCAAACGGACGGCGTAAGCTACTTCTCGAAATAGGAAACCTCTTCTGATGACGAGACGACAGATACTGAATTCCGCGGCTGCGGCGGCGGTGGCCACGGCGGCCGTATCCAAACCCAGCCGACTCAGCGCCGCTCCGGCCATCACGGGTCTTCTCGACACAACTGTCGAACGCGTGGAACGCATCACAATTACCGTTCCTTTCCGCGACGTCCCTGCCCCCCACATGCATCGCAGCACCGCAGGCAACTGGACCTACAACGAGATCGTCAAAGTCCACCTCAAGTGCGGCGTCAGCGGCTTCGGCGAGAACATCCAGTACTTCCTCGAGAGCTCAGGCGACGATAGCCGCATCATCGGCAGGAAAGCCGCCGACGAGATGTGGGACGACTCCCACGGCACGGGTTTGCAGCAAGCGATGTTCGACGCCGTCGCGCGCGCCAACGACGTTCCGATCCATCGCCTGCTGGGGCGGCAGGTTCGCGACAGAGCGTTCATGAGTTGGTGGGCGATCGACATGCCCCCCGAGGACTGGGTAAAGGAGTGCCGCCTTGCGGTAAGCGAGGGCTATACGGCGTTCAAGGCCAAGGCTCGCCCCTGGTTTGACCTCGAAAAGCAGTGCGAGACTTTGGGGCGAGTCGTTCCGGCTCACTTCGTGATGGACTTCGATTTTAATCGCATGCTGCTCGATTCGGGACGCGCCGTGCCCTACTGCGTCGGCCTGGAACGCTTCCCCCACGTGGCGGCTTACGAAACACCAATTCCGCAAAGTGATGTCGAAGGCAATAAAGTCCTGCGGCGCAAGACGCGAGTCCCGATCGCGATGCACTACGGCGACCCGCCGATCATGACGGCGCTACGCGAGGAAATCTGCGACATCCTGATCATCGGCTATGGAGCGACCAACATTCTGCAACAAGCAGCAGTGGCGGCCATGGCCAATATTCCGTTCTGGCTACAGTACGTCGGAACAAGCATCACCGCCGCATATACGCTACACCTTGCCGCTGTTTTGAGCCATGCGCGCTGGCCGGCCGTCATCTGTGACCGCATCTATTCCGAACCGCTCATCAAACCGGCCATCAAGGTTGAGAACGGTTCGGCGGCGGTTCCCGACGCGCCGGGGCACGGGTTCGATCTCGATGAGGACGCGATTGAACGCCTGCGCACGCCGCGCATCACCGCGAATCCCTACCCACCGGCAGGGCTGCTGCACGCCATCCGTTGGCCCTCCGGGGCCACCAGCTACTACGCGGTGGCCCACGACTTCTACAAAGATTTCGAGGGCGGGAAGCTGCCCGTGTTCGTGCCCGGCATCCATATGGATACGATTGCCGATAATGGCAGCCGCGAATGGCGCGACTTGCAAGCCCGCGCGCGAACCGGCGGAGTCCACGTCGGCGGCCGGCCGTTGTGATCTACTCATTCCGTCGCGTGTGTAGTATCATCACCAGCGAGTGCCCCAAGCATGACTGACTTCCTACAGGTTCTCGAACAACACTGGCGTGGAGTCTTCATCCTCGTTTTCCTGATCACAGTCCTTGCGTTGATCGTTCGATGGCTTTTCTGGCTGCTGGGCTGGGGGCGTTTTGCGGCGCGACCCGACGGGAAGTCCATCCCCGGCCGTACCGGTTCGTTCTTCTGGAACCAATTCATCGCGAAGACCGTTGACCAGTTCCGCCATCTCCTTGCCCTATTGATCTTTCTTCTCTTCTCCGTTGCCGTCATTCTTTCAATACTGCCGGGCTTGGCCGAACGCAACGTTGAGCAAATGACCGATGGACTGCAAGGTGTCGCGGCGTCCTTGGGCGGCCTGATTGGTTCGATCATCGGCTACTACTTCGGCGAACAAGTGGGCGCGGCCTCCAGCCAGTCGACCGGTGAAACGGAAAGCCCCGGTGAAACGACGCTGGATAGCGCCCCCACGGATGGCGGAATTCGGCCACCCCGATTTGACGACACCCAATCTTCACAGGAGGTGAGCGGCCCGCGTGACGAGAGTCCCCCAGCGGCCTCATAATGAGAGAGATGAAATCCCCTACTCTAGCGGTCCAGATCCTCGATTCCGTACATGATCCGGATGGCGGAGGCGAGAAGATTCTGAAGAAGGCCGATAAAAGTAACGGTTACGATTTGTACCGTGTCTTCGTGTATCTCGATGGTTTCGACCTCCCGCTGGTGCGGAGCGTCGTGTACCAGCTCCACTCAAGCTTCAAGGACAGCAGGCACCGCATCAACCGCACGCCAAACAACCCTACTTGCAAGCTCATCATTTGGACCTGGGGTACATTTGTTGTACGTGGGGACGTTGAAGATCTTGAGGGACGAATACACAAGATCTCTCGCCAACTCACTTGGGATCGCGAGGTCAAGCCCGACCTCGTCGAAGCCGTCTAATCGATCAGCAAGCCGCTGCATAGGTTGTATGCGGCCGCCTGACCCGCTACGGTGTCAGCGTCACGGTTGAAATACATGAAGCGCAGAAACTTCCTCCAAACCCTTGGCGCGACTGCCCCCGCCGCTCTAGCTGGCAGCGCCGCCCCGTCTACCGCCGCCCCCTCCCCCGCCACCGAGCCCCAAGTCTTTTTCTACGACGACGGACGACACGCATCGGGCCTCTACCAGTTCGCGCCACCGCTCGCGCCTGGCGACCTGACCTTCGCTGTGGACCAACTCGTCTCAAGCGGCGTCGACACGCTGATCTATTCCGCCGGGCTCGAAGGCGGTGTCGTCCAATACGACAGCCGAATCGGGCAGAAGTGGGGCGACAATGCCGACGTCTGGTCGCACCCAATTTTCTATCGCGCGGCCCGCAATCTAAAACAGCTCATCGCCGACGGACACGACCCGATGAACATTCTGTGTGACCGCGCGCACGAAAAAGCTCTCTGGTTTATCCCAACCCTGCCCCTTTGCATCGTCGGGGGCAAGCGGTCGGAGGATCTGGGGTACGGCCGCAAGAGCGACTTCGTCTACGACCACCCCGAATACTATGTCGGCCCGGACAACCATCCGAATGCACGCCATCTGGGACGCTTCTTCGGGCCGACGCGGCTCAGCTTCCTACGACCGGAAGTGCGCGAAGAACGATTCCGCCTCTTTGAAGAACTGTTGTCCCGCTACGAAACCGACGGAGTTGAAGTCGATCTGTCGATTGACAATGAGTTCGGGCCGTTCTGCCGCTTTGAGGATGTCCCCAGGCTCGCTCCCGTTCTGACCGAATGGCTGGGGAAGCTACGCCAGGCCGCGGACCGCGCGCAACGGGAGCAGAATCGCCGAAAGAGAATCTACGTCCGCATACCAGCCGGCGGCGAGGCCGTCTGGAAGATTCCTGGATTCGAAGTCCCGCGCTGGGTTTCCGGCCGCCTCGTCGACGGACTGATCTGCATCACCGCGAGCAAGAAGGAAACGCCGAGTGCCAGCAGACTGCTTCTCGATCAAGACCTCGACTTGCGTCCGGCGGTCGGGCTGGCCAAGGGGTCAGACTGCCGCGTGTTGATGGGCTTTCGCGGTAACCTCGGGCGGCAACTCGAAACGAGCGCGACCGCGCCCATGATCCACGCCGCGGCCTCACTCGCCTACGAGCAGGGCGTCGACGGCTTCGGACTGTGCGACGGCATGTGGGCTCCTAACGGCTGGCCTTGGACCGACGAGGATTACGAAGCGCTGCGGCCACTCGGCCACCCCGACATGCTCGCCACGGCCGACAAGCATTACCTCGCGCCTTCGCTGGCACATGGCGCCACCAGCACCGAGGGGCTGTTCCCCGTCGTGGGGCCGATCCTACCGCAGGCGCTTGGCGAGGGTAAACCGCTCGCTGTGAAAATCCGCGTCGCCGACGACCTGACGCGCTGGGGCGCCGAAGGCCGTGTCGAGAGCGTCCGGCTCTCCGTCCGCCTCACGAACATCGAACTTGACCTGGACGAAGTCGAGATTCGCTGGAACGGAAGACCGCTCTCGGACGCCCGCCGACGCGAATCGGACCTCCACTTCCGCGTCCTCGAAAACACCATCGTGAATCCGTACGGCTATGTGTTCGAGTACGACCTGACCCCCGAACAATATCCCGCGCAAGGCGAGAACACTGTCGCCGTCACATTGATCAAACGCGACCCCAACATCGACGCCGCCGTCGAGATCTACGACGTCGACATCAACATCACCTACCGTCTCCACCGTCACTTCCAAAGTCGAGCCATACGATTCTGACAGCGCCACCAACATTGAGCATCCGGCATAAGAAACCCGTCGCGTGAACCCTATGGCTGGATCCAGCTCATGACAACTCTTCCGCCCCAACGCTCCCGCCGAAACTTTCTGCAGCTCACCGCGCTCATCCCGGCGTTGGCCGCAACAAAATGCTCCAAGCCCGCCACTGAAACCGACCTAGTTCCGTTCGGTGCAACCGACCTGCGTGTCTCGCGGCTCTGCCAAGGCACCGCGTTTCGCCAGATCGACCGCGCCCCCGACGCCCCCGCCGGACAAGCCATCCTGCGGCGCTGCCTTGACCTCGGCGTCAACTTCTTCGACTCGTCAAACGCCTACGGTTGGGGCGGAGCCGAGATGGCGCTGGGCAAAGCAATCCATGGTCATCCGCGTGACAAGTTGGTGATCTGTACCAAGGTCCATCCGGCGTCAAAGCCCGCAGGCGACGAGCCGTCAAAGCCGCTGGAGTTTACACGCGAGTTCGCTTTTCAGGAATGCGAAGCCAGCCTCAAGCGCCTCGGCACGGATTACGTTGACCTCTACCTGCTTCACAATCCCGATGAATTGACGCTCATCGAGCAGGTCGCCGACACGATGGACGCCCTCGTGAAGTCCGGCAAAGTACGCTACTGGGGATTGTCGAATCACACTTCGGCGGCTGTTCGGCAGGCCATCGAACACGCAGGGGATTCGGGGCAATCCGGCCCGGCCGGGCTTCAACACTACTTCAATATCATCGGCCGCCAATCTCCCGAGCAAACCGTCCCGAGCCTCGAACAGGAACTGTTTCCGCTAATCCGCCAACACAAGTTAGGCTTGCAGGCCTTCAGTCCGCTAGCGGCGGGAGAACTCGCGCCGGGCAAGAAGGCCGAACCAGGGTCGCCGCTCGAAAACGTGCTGAAGGTGATGGATGAAGTCGCGGGCGACCTGCATGCGACCCGGCCCCAGATCGCGATCGCTTGGGTGCTCACTCATCCCGAAGTGACATCGGCCCTCGCGGGGGCCGAAAAGCCGGAACACGTCGAAGATAATGTTGCCGGGAGCCGGCTGGCCGTACCCGCCGAGGCCTTGGCGGCCCTGAACGCGGCAAGCGACGCCTACATGCAAGCAATGCCCGGCGCCTGACAGCGCGCCTACATCGCGAGGAAGTTCTTGAGAAGTTGCTTACCCGTCTTGGTTAAGATCGACTCCGGATGAAACTGCACGCCCTCAATGGCGTGATCCCTATGCCTCAAGCCCATGATGATGCCGTCAGCGGTTTCGGCCGATACTGACAACTCGGGAGGGAGAGTCTCTTTCTCGACGATCAAGGAATGGTAGCGGGTCGCGATGAAGTCTTGCGGAAGGCCGTGGAACACGGTCTGGCTGTCGTGGTGGATCTGGCTCGTCTTGCCGTGCATCAGGTACGGGGCCCGAATAACTTTTGCGCCAAAAGCAGCCGCAATCGACTGATGTCCAAGGCAGACGCCGAGAATCGGAATCTTGCCCGCTAGCCGCTGCACGAGCGGCACGCAGATCCCCGCTTCCTTTGGTGTACAGGGGCCGGGCGAGAGCACGATCCGCCCGGGATCGAGAAGTTCAACGTCGTCGACCGTCACCTCATCATTGCGGCGAACAACTGTCTCCGCCCCCAACTCACCCAAGTATTGGACCAGGTTGTAGGTGAATGAATCGTAGTTGTCGATGACGAGCAGCATGACGGGCCAAACTAGCCTTCACTATAGCTTCCCGTCTCCGCCAAGCATGCCTACCCGCGCCGTCCCCGAAGGCACACCGTCCGGCTCTACCTCGCACGTCTTGGATGGATTTCGGGCCTCACCGTGGCCGGCAATCTTGCCGCCCCTACGCGGCCTCTCCGCCGATTCGTGTTCCTACGATCAAACCTACTGGGTACCAATCGCGTGCTCGCCAGCCTGGATCGCTGCGCCGAATGTTGATGTCGAGCTGACGATCGGGTCGGGTGACGGGGATTTGCGGCCCCGCCACCCTCCCACACCACCGGACATACGGTTTTCCGTATCCGGCGGTTGGACCCAGCGGCTTATTTCACCGCAAAGCGGGCAGGCCGCCGACAAGCAGCAGCCTGCTTCG
>JAQBUE010000338.1 GCA_027624045.1 Acidobacteriota bacterium | reverse complement strand
GAACGAACCCACACCGACACGATCTTTCCCGATCTGAACCGTCATGAAGTCGCCCTTCGTCGGGTCCAACTTTGGTTCTTGTCCCAACGCCGCTGACACCATCATGTAGGTTCCGAGTCCGCCCATCGCCATGTTGCGGAACGCCTTGCGTGCGAGTTCACCGCGCATCCCGCCCTGGAATGAGTTAGCTACCAGCGCGAGACACGCACGCGTGTACCGCGGGGAGAAGAACAGGAACCCGCGCTCAATAGCTTGCTGAGACGGGTTCACCCCGAGCGCGGCGGGAGACAACGCACCCGTCGAGTTGCGGAGATATACGGCAAGGTCGTCAAGCCCGGCCTGTCCCTTCAATGCGGCCGTCTCACGCAATGCCTTCCATTGCTCAATCCGGGCGAAGTCACCGAACGAATCGAATGACCGTTGGAAGCGGTGAAATGTTCCGCCGACAGCACGTCCAGGAGGTCCGAGGCGAGCGAGAAACTTATCGAGCGGCGCACCCCTGCGAAGTGCGTCGAAGTAGTCCGTAGCGGCCCCTGAGAGCGGAACGCCGTGCGCGACCATCTCGTCTATCACCTGAAGGTTTTCGGACAGATACCTCTGATGGTGAAGCGGCTGCGCGAACGCGACAAACTGGTGCTTCACGCCCCGTGACCACTTGACCGGGTTGGTGGCAAGTAACGGAAGCCCCTGCAACAGCGGCGCGCCGAAGTCCAAACCAGTGCGGGTAACACGCATTACGTCACCGACGCTACCTGTCGTCTCTGCTGCCCTTTGGAACTGGGACTTCTCGGCCAGTCCGAGTTGCTTCGTAATGCGGGCTGCGGTGTCCTCGTCAAAGAACTGCCCGCTAAATAGCGGCTGGTCGAACCCCTTAGCGGTCGTAATCTTGGCCTCACCCGCTCGGGGTAGGGCCGCTGATTCTCTGGCGGAAGCCCTTTGGGTTGCGAGTTGCTTCGCTTCCCTACGTGCTGTACGGGCCTGTTCCCTGAGTGCGGTACGGAGTTCTTTTAGCGCGTCGCGTTGCGCGTTCCCGGTCGAACGCATCGCCCGAATCGAAGACACAAGTTCAGGGTGGTTCTCTCGAATCGCTTCAAGTGTTGCCTCGGGAACCTTCTCACCCCTGAGCGCACGACGCGCAATCGTCCGGGCGCGCGGAGCCTGACGCTTCCGAGCGGGAATGTTCGCCAACGCCTCACGGAGAGAATTACGCGCATCGCCCGCCGATTCTTGTAAGGACCGAATTGTCCGAGCGGCTTCGGGAGCCACACCGTCCATCCGAGTCAGGGCCTGTTCGCTGATGCGCTCACCGCGGATAGCCCGTCCTACCAGATCGGACGCACTACGAAGCCGAACCGCGCTTTTCTGACTGATATCGGCGGCGGCGGCAATGCCCTTGATGGAACCCTTGACCGTCCGGGTCGCCAGCGGTTGTAGCGCATCGGCCAATTGCTTGTCGCGAACGGCACGGTAGGCGGCAGACTGGAACGCCTCAAGGATCGCGATGGGATCGTTCTCGTAGACGATGCCCTTAGCAACGCCCTCCTCGATGGCCTGACCGACGTAGGACCGTCGCTTAAGAGAAGTAGGCTTCTTACCAAGAGTACGTGCGTTGTTCTGGCCCGCTGCGTCACGGGTAACGCCACGAATCTCCTTCACAAGACGCGGGAAGTAGCTCGACCCTTCGCCTTCAAGGACGACTTCGGTGATCTTTATCCCGTTCTCGGTCATCAGTTGGGCCGCTTCCGCCACCGACCGATGCATGTCCTGAATCAAAGACTTCTGTTGTGGCGTGAACTGGTAGCCGAACTCCGGGTTGAACGCGTCCTCGAACACCTGCGAGACCTGCCGGGACGGTCTGCGTGTGCCCAGCCCCGCAGCACGCGCCGCCGAGGGGGTGGAGGCTGGCGCAGCAGACAGTCTTGGTCGCTGTTGTGGTTGTGGCAGTTCCGCTGTGGCACGGTCAACAGCCTTCTTGAATTCCGGCAAGAAGTTGATCTGACCTTGAGGGATCGCTGCGCCTAGCGGGATATCCTCTGCAGCTAAAAACACTTCTCTTACGAAACCACTACCAACAGGATCATCTAATAGTCTGGCTGCTTGGCTTGCAGGAAGAACTGAACGCCCGCCATTCACGTCCTTTATCACGATCATCCTGTCGCCATGTGTGCTTGCTATGGCAGCAAGGTCGTCCTGATCTGTTAGGTAGCCAAAAGAGTCCCTCCGGATTTCATCCCATGAGCGAACGTTCCTAGCGGTAATATCCGTTCTGGGTGCTTCTATATGGTCTATTTGCGGAAAAGCATCATCGAAGCTCTTGCCGGTTGGTTGAAACTGAAGAAGTGCGCTTCTGGTCTGTTCTGGGAGGTCATGGATTTTTGCAAATATATGGGCAACAGCTTCTTCCACATCGCCAGCCTCGAACTGTTTGGCGTATCCAGGAGAGCTCTCTCGGAGAAATGCCAGATTGTCAGATACCAATGCTCGCAATTGAGCACGTTCAGCAATGTTTGCCCGCGCCCAGAGAACATGACCTGCTTCATGTAAGACACTCTGGCGGATATCCTGAACTGTTGGGTTGAGCCGGAGTACGCCACCACTATTTACCCCGGCTTGCTGAGACAGCTCGAATGTGTGTGGCGGGTCAACC
>JAQBUE010000116.1 GCA_027624045.1 Acidobacteriota bacterium | reverse complement strand
CGGCCCAGGCCCGGCGGTCGCGGGCGCCGTATTCGTCTGATTGCCGGGCCAGGAAGGCTTCCATTGCGGTGGCTTGCTGCTCTGTCGGCGGGACACCGTGCGCTTGCTCCATCATCAGGGAGGCCCGTTGCCGATCGTTTTTCCCTGAAATCGCCAAATCCCTGTCGGCCCATCGGGTGGTCTGCTCGACCACAAACGGGTCGTTGAGAAGCGACAAGGCCTGCGCCGGCACGTTGGATTGGCTGCGCCGTCCCTGCGACCCGAACGGACTGGGCATATCGAAGGCCAGCATGAGTGGGCTCAGGAAATTACGATCGATTTGTTGGTAGATGCTGCGTCGTCCGGCCCCGTCCGGAGGGCCTGTTTCCTTGGGCTGATGGCAATCGAGCATGAAGGGCGTCAGATGGACGAAAACACTCGGTCCATACATCTGTCGATCGAGTCTTCCGGAAACGAACAAGAGACTGTCACGCATGACCTCGGAAGTCATTCGCCGGATCGGCATCTTGCACCAGAGCAAGTCGATCTGGGCACTCTCCGAGTTCCTTTGTGAATCGAGGTCCGGATGCGGCACACAGGCTTGTCGGTAGGTTTGCGACAGCACAATTTGTGATATCGTGTGTTTCAGCGACCAACCGTGTCGGATGAAATCCGTTGCCAGCCAGTCGAGTAATTCTGGGTGGCTGGGCGGTTCGCCCTGGGGTCCAAAGTCGTCGACGGTCGGAACCAGGCCGCGGCCCATGAGATGATGCCAGAGTCGATTGACCATAACGCGAGCCGTAAACGGATTATCGGCGCTCGCCACCGCTTCCGCCAACTCGATTCGACTCCCCTCGTGACCGCCCAGCGCTTCCAGGAACCGTGCGCCAACCTCCTCACCGGGTCTCGTGTGGTCGCCGCGAATGTGAACGCGGGTTGTTTCCACCGTTCCCTGGGCCATCGCGAGCACCGGTCGCGGCGCGGGAACTTGCTCCGCGAGCATGGTCGCTTCGGCCAGGGCGGCGGCGGCTTCCGGGCTCAAATCGGCCACCGCGACCAGCTCCTTCTCCAACAGGAAGCCCAGGAAGGGGTCGATCTGTCCGGTGCGCAAGTTTGCCGTGGCACGATCCCATTTGTCGGCGACAGAATTGCGGTCGGATTGGGTCGGTCTTTCTTCGGGAGTCCCGTGATCGGAAAACCATATTTCATCGATATCAATGAAGCCCTCTCCCTCGTCGATCACCTCGAGGTAAGCCCTCTGGCCCACGTATCGTTTGAGGTCACCGCCGAAGCTTTTCCAGGCCCAGTCGCCGGCGCTGTCGGATTGTTTGTCCTGAATGACGGTGCCCTCAAAGAGAAGGGCCCTGTATCGTGCCAGCTGATAGCAGTTGATCACCAACTGCAGCCGAATGTTCGGCGTCGCCCTCATTCGAAGGTGAATGTTCGGTGTGCTGATCTCAAAAGTGGGAGATCGCAACGTCCCTTGTTGCTTTCGCCCCAGGCGTCGGCTTGAAACCGTTCCTGGCGCCAGCAGGGCTCCATCCGCCGAGTGGGCTCTTTCAGAAACTGCCTCGAACGCTCGCCCGGAGGTGCTCCAGCCATTCGGCAACGATCCGGAATTGAAATCCTGAAACAGAAACGATTGTTCGTGGTTCCACGTTTGTTCTCCCAGATTCTGGATGTCTTTGGCGTGCTGAACCCAACGCTCCAACCGGACGCGGTCCAGGTCCGCCAGGATGGCCGCCTGGGTAATCCAGTCTGGCATCATTTCCGCGGCATTGTCTTCCGTCTCAGCTTGGGTGTGCAGTTTCAGAGCCGCTTCGTGATAGGCTGCGGGCGTGGGACCGTCGAAGGACTTGGTGGTCCTCAAGGCGCTTCGAGCCTGCCGGAGGCGCGGTTCGATCTGCTGACTGAGGGTTTCAATCTCGCGGTCCGGATCCAGAAGCGCGGTTTGCCGGCAGCTGCTCTGAAGGTAAGCGCTCAGGGCATAGTAATCCCGGGTGGTGATCGCATCGGACTTGTGGTCGTGGCAGCGAGCACAGGCGACGGTCAGGCCGAGAAAAGCTTTTCCGAAGACATCAAGCTGGTTGTCGATGATGTCGGCCTCGTTGCCCAGCGAGTCGGGCGGGAAAGGCGCGGACTGGTGGAAATACCAGAATCCGGTTCCGATCACGGATTCGTTGTAACCCTCGACCGGATGGCGTCGGGGTTCCGTTATCAGGTCGCCGGCGATGTGTTCACGCACGAATTGGTCGTAGGGCACGTCGGCGTTTAGAGATCGGATCACGTAATCGCGATACTGGAAGGCATGTTCGATCGAATAATTGTTTTCGTGGCCGGTGGTTTCGCAGTAGCGAACCAGATCCATCCAATGCCGGGCCCATTTCTGGCCGAAATCAGCCGAACCGATTAGCTGCTTAACAACGGTATGGTGAGCATCAGGAGACTGGTTCGCCAGAAATGTCGCGATCTCGTCCGGAGTGGGCGGCAGGCCGATCAGGTCGAGGTGGACCCGGCGAATCCAGGTTCGTTTGTCCGCTGGTTTGGCCGGTCGAAGTCCCGCTTGCTCGATCTTCGCCAGGACAAAGCGATCGATCGGAACGAGTGGCCAATCCTGATCGGCGATCTCGGGTGGGCGAGGCGCGGCGATCGGGCGCCATGACCAATGCGCGTCGACCCGTTCCCGGAGATTAAATCCTCCCTTCCGGGAACGACCATCAACGGTTTCCTGGCCTCGAATGGAATGCGTGAGTGCCAGCGCGAGAGCGAGGGCGAAAAACAGCCCAGTTGGTGCGGCACCCTTCATGCCAATAATTCCCGGATGACTCTTCCGTGAACATCGGTGAGCCGCATGTCCCGGCCGCTGAAGCGGAAGGTGCTCTCGGTGTGGTCGATGCCCACCAGGTGCAGCATGGTGGCGTGCAGATCGTGGATCTCGATCGGGTTCTCCACCGCGCGATAGCCCCAGTCATCGGTTGCGCCGACCGAAACCCCGCCTTGGACCCCGCCTCCAGCCATCCACAACGTAAATCCGTCCGGATTGTGGTCGCGCCCGTCGCCACCCTGGGCGAAGGGCGTTCGACCGAACTCACCCGACCACACCAGGAGTGTCGAATCGAGTAGGCCGGTTCGCCTCAAGTCCTTGATCAGCGCTGTGATCGGCTGATCGATCGAACGACAATTTTTCGGCAGTGAACCGGTCAAACCCCCGTGTTGATCCCAGCGATCCTCTGTGGCCCCGTTGCAGACCAGTTCGACAAAGCGAACGCCTCGTTCCACCAAACGACGCGCCACCAAACATTGGGTGCCAAAGGTTTTCATGGGTTCGAAGTCGGATTCCAGTCCATACATCTCCCGCGTGGCCAGGGGTTCCGAGTTCAGATCCATCAAATCGGGCACGGCACTTTGCATGCGATAGGCCGTTTCGTAGTTTTGAATCGCCGCCTCAATCGGCGCGTAGCGGCCTGTGTCGTCCAGAAAGCCGCGGTCCATCTCTTCGACAAACGCCAAGCGCTTGCGTTGCAGCGAATCGGGTTCCTTTGGGCGAATATTATTCAGCGGCTCCTCGCGGTCCGGATAGAGAAACGAGCCTTGATGCGTCGCGGGCAGAAAACCGTTACCGAAAACGTTGATCCCGCCGAGCGGAATGCCGCCACTGCCGAGCACAACGAACCCCGGCAGGTTGTGGTTCTCCGTCCCGAGACCGTAGCTGACCCAGGCGCCCATGCTGGGGAAGCCTGTAAATGGCTGCCCGCCGTGAAAATAGAAGTTCGCCTGCGCGTGCTCCATGAACTTAACGGTCATCGAGCGAATGACCGCCAACTCGTCCGCGACCGAGCCCATCTGGGGGAACAGATCGCTGACCGGGATGCCGCTTTCGCCGTAGTTGTTGAACGCCCAGGGACTCGGGAAGATATTGCCGTCCTGGTTGAACATGGTCCGCTCGGTTTTGAACGGCATCGGCTGGCCGGCTTCCTTGGCGAGGCGCGGCTTGGGGTCGAACGAATCGATGTGCGAAACGCCGCCCGACATATAGCAGAAGATGACGTTCTTCACCTTGGGAGGGAAGTGCGGAGCCCCGAGCGTCAGCAACCCAGCCTCCGTCCCAACCTCGTCCGCGGGACCGGCGTATGCCTTGTCGGCCATCAGTCCGGCCAGCGCCACCATACCGAAACCGGTTGAGGTGCGCCGCAACATTTCACGGCGGGTGCGATGGGGCGCCAGATGGGACGTCAGATACGGGTGCAACTGGGGATCGCGTTTCATCGGCTGCTATCGAATATAGATGAACTCCTTGAAATTGAAAAGCGCCTGGGCAAAGTCTTGCCAGGTCCGCGCATCGTTCGGAACGTTGTCCTTGCTCACATCATGCTCAGCGGCCAGTTTTCCAACGAACGTTTGAGCCTTATCGACTTCATCGGCGGACGGCCTGCGCGCAAACGCCCGTAGGAACATAGCCTCGATATGCTCACGGCTGTCATGCCGCTCACCGCTGGCGCGACGTTCCGCCCACTTGCGCGACTGCTCAATCACAAACGGGCTATTCATCAACGTCAACGACTGTGCCGGGAGATTCGTTGCATCGCGTTGCCCGCGTGTCGTGGACGGCTTCGGCGCGTCGAAAACTTCGAGGAACGGATTCGTCAGATTGCGGCGAATTTCCAGATACACACTGCGGCGCCCCTCGCCATCGAGCGGTCCTTTCTGCTTGTCACCTTTTGCTTGCCCCGTATCATGCGCATAATAAGTCGTCACCGAAGGACCGAACATCTCCGGCTTCAGCTCCCCCGATACAGCCAGTACGGCGTCGCGAATTTCTTCCGCCTCCAACCGTCGCACATTCGCATGCTGCAGCAACCGGTTCTCCGGATCGATCGCCAACGCCTGGTCGGACGCCCGGCTGCTCATCCGGAAGGCCCGCGACACCGCCAGAAATCGGATCATCTTCTTGATCGACCAACCCTCCTGGATGAACCGGTCCGCCAGGAAATCAAGCAACTCAGGATGTGATGGCGGCGCACCCAGCTTGCCGAAGTTATCGACGGTGCGAACAATGCCATCGCCGAATAGATATTGCCAGATGCGATTGACCTCGACACGCGCTGTGAGCGGATTACGCGGGCTTGCTACCTCCTCGGCCAGGCGCAGGCGAACCATTCGGGGATCATCAAAAGGCTGGCCGCCCAGCGCGGTCAGAAACTTTCGCGGGACAGCATCACCGGGGCTGTTATGATTGCCGCGAATGAGCAACGGCTGGTCCGGGGCTGCCTCATCCAGCAAGCCCGGCGCACGCCGCGCAACAGGAACTTCCGATTCAAGCTTCCTGTACTCGGCCACCAGCGGTTGCAGATCGACGAACTGCCCTAGCGACCTCGGCAACAAATCGCGTCGAACGAAGTAGTCGAGGTACGCAGCCTGCTCTTCACTCAACGCGTCCGCCCGCCACGCTTCAATAGCCTCAATCAATACACGCCCGAAACGCCCAGCCAATTCCTCAGGCGACGACGGCGCCTCGCCCTGCAGTAGATGAGTGATGGGCAGCACGACTTCCCGCGGCGTCTCCGCATCGCTCTTAGAAACATTGTTGTGAAAGGCCACGCGGTCCGCGCCGAAATACGAGCGGCCGTCGGGTGGCGGCGGCTTGCCGCTGCGATGCGTGTAATCTTCAGCCGTTGCGAATTCCAGATACGCCGTGAAGCCTTTCCAGTACGTCGTATCCCAGCGCACCCACTTCATCTTGTCTTCTTCAAGGTTGTAGCGCTGTCCGTAGATGCCGCCGCGTGGGACCGCATAATTCTCAATGATGAGCTGAACCGCGCCCGCATTGCCGCCCAGCACTCGGAAGCTGATCGAGTCGTGTTCGACAAGGAAACGTGGCGATTGCAAAATGCCGTTGTGCTTCGGCGTCAGTAGGTTGGTATAAACACCGGACGGATAGATACCGCTGACAACCCGGTCGCCGTTCGGCTGCACAAAAAACTCGCCTGGCCTCGACGGCGCCTGTGGCATCCCGATGCCGTAGCTCAGCCAAGCGTCATAGTCTTCGCCGCCCGGACGCCACACTTTGTCGAAGTTCGCTGCGTTGAACTTCTCTCGCGCAGCGATCTCTTTTCGCCAGTGCTCGCGCAGTCGCGTCCACGTCGTCGCGAAAGTATCCGTCTCGCGGCGCCGCAATTGCTGCCATAGCGCCAGCGGACTCTCTTCCTCACAGGCCGCCTCTTCCAGTGCTTTCTTGATGGCGGAATCCTGTTCGTAGGTCAATCGCACTTCGAGCTGTCGCGCCGCGTCAATCCAGTGATCAGCCAGCCGCTCCCGAATCTTCCTCTTCAACGCCGTCATTTCCTCGCGGTTGACATTCAGATATTTGGGATTGTCAATCGTCGTCTGAATCGGCCTTGCGCCGTAGAACGTGCCGAGCAGCGAATAGAAATCCTTCTGACTGATGGCGTCAAACTTGTGGTCGTGACAACGCGCGCATGAGACGGTGAGCCCCTGGAAGGCTTTCGAGAATACGTCGATCTGGTTATCAGTCCACTTAACGCGATCTTCCCAGGGCTCGACCGGCTGGAAGGCGTGCTCGACCATCCGAAAATGTGCCGGCCCCAGCATCGACTCATTCGTTTTCCCATCAGGGCTCCAGCGGGGCTCGTTGAGCAGGTCGCCCGCGATCTGTTCGCGCAGCAGTTGATCGTAAGGGATGTCCTGATTGAGTGCGCGGATCAGGTAATCCCGGTAGCGCCAGGCAAAGGGGACGTCCGGGTCGCCTTCACTGCCGTGCGACTCGGAGTAGCGCACGAGGTCCATCCAGTGCCGCGCCCAGCGCTCGCCAAAGTGAGGCGAATCAAGCAAACGATCAACAAGCTGTTCATAAGCCCGCGGCGACCTGTCGTTGACGAACGCAGCGACTTCAGCGGGCGTAGGGGGCAGACCTGTCAGAGCGAACGACAAGCGGCGCAACAGTGTGTGCCGGTCCGCTTCCTTGGCGGGCGTCAGGCCCTCCGCTTCAAGTTTCGCAAGCACGAAACGATCAACATCGTTCAGCGGCCACTCGCGAGTTTTCACACTGGGCGGGGTCGAAGGTCGCACAGGCTGCCACGCCCAATGCGCTTCGCGGCGCGCCTCAAGGTCAAATGCGGATGTCGGGCCCGCTGAGGGCTGACTCTGCTCCTCGCGCCACGGCGCGCCCATTTCAACCCATTTGACAAGCGTCGCGATCTTCTCGGCGGCCAGCTTCCCTGTCGGGGGCATCTGCGGCATCTCGCCGCGCACGGCTTGAATCAGGCGGCTCTTGTCCGGCTTGCCAGCGACGACAACGGGACCCGATTCACTTCCGCGCTTTAGGCCTTCAGAGCTATCCAGATACAGCTTCGCGAACACCGGCGTGGCCTTCGAGCTGTGACATTGATAACAGTGCTCGGCGAACAACGGCCTGACTTGTGCCTCAAAGAATTCAAGCTGTTCGGCCGTGGGCGCGGCGGCTGCGGCGGCGAGACGAGGCGGGCCGAGCGAAAGAATCGCGATGAGCAGGCCGGCGAGTCCGAGCACGCCGGAGTGGAACATTCGATTTTGTGGACGCGCTGACATCCCCTGCCGCAAGGCAATCGCCTCGAACAAACCACCACCATTGTAGACTACGGGGTCAAGGCATCCCGCCGGATATATGCCGCCCGATATGCTACTTGCGATACGCCGGCCACTCAATCCGCCCGCCCTCGTAGCGCGCAAACTCCCACTCGGGCCAGGTTGGACTTTCGTCCCGGACTTCGCTGTACATCGGCCGGAGCTTCGCCAGCATCTGCTTAAGGCGTTCGGGCTCACTCGCAGCGAGATCTTGCTTTTCACCGATGTCGTCTCGCAGGTTATACAACTCGAAGCCCGTTAATTCCGCCGTCTTTAAAGCCCGTTGATCCACCGCCTGAATGCCTCCTCCCTGTTTCGTTTCCGGCCCCGTCAAACGCGCCAGAATCTTCCAGTCTCCGTCACGCATCGCCACTTTAGGCTCGCCCTGCGCCGCGTTGAAATGCCAGTAGAGAGGCGTCTTGCGTGAGATGGGCTTGCCCTCGACAGCAGGCAGCAGGCTCGTGCCATCGATGGCGCGATCAGACGGAGCCGCAACGCCCGCGACCTCGCAAAGCGTCGGCAGCCAATCGACGCCGCAGATCGGCTCGCTGCTCTCCGTGCCGGCGCTGGTATGTCCAGGCCAACGCAGAATGCCCGGCACGCGAATGCCCCCTTCGTAGACGTAACCCTTCTTGTCACGCAGCGGTCCGGCCGAGCCGTGCGGATGGATGCTCGTAATCGCCGGCCCGTTATCCGAGGTAAAGAAGACCAACGTGTTCTCGCGCAATCCCATCTCGTTGAGCGCGCCCATCAGCCGCCCGAAAGCATCGTCCATTTGCGTCACGTTGCCATGGTGGGCCGAGTAGCTCGGGTCGTCCGACGGATACAGATCCGCGAACCGCGCCGCGCTCGCGATCGGCTCATGCGGTTCATGAAGGCAGACATACTGGAAGAACGGCTTGGCGCGGTCCCAATCCTGCCGCAGCCAGCGCGCCGCCTCATCAACCACGATGTGCGCCGCGTAGCCATCCAGTGGCCCCACCGGAATCCCGTTCCGAACAAAGTTGTAAGGGTTGTGGTGATTCGGCAATGCGTTGTTCTGCGTCGAAAACCAATGATCGAATCCGTGGTCGGAAGGTTGCGGGCCGCTCAGATTGAACATGCCGTTCAGGTGCCACTTGCCTACGTGGCAAGTCTCGTAGCCCGCTCGCCGCAGCAATGTCGCCACCGTGATCTCTTCCGCCTTCACATGCATCGGCGACAACATCGGAATCCAGTTGTGAATCCCGACCCGTGTCGGTGTGCGCCCGGTCATCAAAGCCGTACGCGACGGTGAACAGTTGGGCGCCCCGGCGTAGCAATCCGTGAAACGCAGTCCTTCTTTGGCGAAGCGGTCGAGATGCGGCGTCCGAATCACCGGATTGCCGTAACACGCCAAGTCGCCATAGCCCAGGTCGTCGGACAGAACGATCAGGATATTCGGACGTTCGCCCGCCGCCCCGAGCGCCCTCGCCCCCGCGATCGCGCCCAAGCCCGCCTGAAGCCATTGCCGTCTCGTCATGATCTTCCCCTTCCCCATCAACGATGAACGCGCTGTCGCGGCCTGTTTCTAAAGCCGCGCTCATACAATACGCCCTTAAGCTGCGCTAGGGTAAGTTCCAGCGAACTATTCATGCCGGAAACTCTGCTCCAAGCCATTCAACATCGAGTCCTGCTATGCGACGGCGCTATGGGGACGCAACTGCAATACGCCGGGCTCGAACCGGGAGGCTGCGGCGAAGCCTGGAACCTGCACCACCCCGACCGCCTGCTCGCCATCCAAAAGGCTTATGTCGAAGCGGGCTCGGACTGCCTGCTCTCGAATACCTTTGGCGGCTGCCGCATCATGCTCGAAAGGCACGACCACGCCTGCGACGTTGCCGCCATCAATAAAGCCGGCGCCGCACTAGCGCGCCACGCCTTCGGCGATCGCCCCGGCTTCGTCATCGGAGACATCGGACCCTTCGGCGGCCTCATGGAACCGCACGGCGAGATCCCCGAGCAAGCCGTCCGCGAGGCCTTTGCCGAGCAGGCCGAAGCACTCGTCTCCGCCGGTGTTGACGCCATTATCATCGAGACCCAGACAGCGCTCGAAGAACTCGCCATCGGTGTCGAAGCCGCCAGGAAAGCCGGTGCGCCCTGCGTAATCGGCTCGATAGCCTACGACGTCACACGCGACGGCTCAAGACTTCGCACCATGATGGGCATCGGCCCCGAACAGGCCGCCGAGTTCATGCGTGATGCCGGAGTCGACATCGTCGCGCTGAACTGCGGAAGTGGCGTCGACGTCACGTGGGCGGCCAAAGCCATCAAAATCTATCGCGAAGTCTGCGACCTGCCCACCATGGCCCAGCCCAATGCCGGGCAGCCTGTGCTTGAAAAGATGAAGGTCGTCTACAAGCAAACTCCCGAGGAAATGGTCGCCGAGCTGCCCGCGCTGCTCGACGCCGGCGTCCGCATTGTCGGAGGCTGCTGTGGCAGCACCCCCGCGCACATCCGCCTCTTCCGAAAAGTCATCGACGAACATGCCCAGCGCTAACCAACCCGCACCTCCTTCGATGCTACGCTGGGACTGAACCGGGCTCGTACCGGTACTGATTCGGTATTCTTTTTTAACTTTTCCCGAAACTTTTCCGTGACCAGCCGTGTTTCCATGAGCGTGGGAGTAGCCGCCGCCTTGGAGCCAGACGCGCAGTTGATGCTCCGGGTGAAAGACGGAGATTCGTGCAGCTTTGAAATCCTGCTCACGAAGTACCGCCGCCCGGTGGTGAACTACCTGCACCGTATGGTCCAGAATCAGGCCATCGCCGAGGAGCTGGCGCAAGAAGTATTCCTGAGAGTCTATCGGGCGAGGACGAGCTACGAACCGACGGCGAAGTTCACGACCTGGCTCTTTCGGATCACGACGCATCTTGCGCTGAACTCGCTGCGGGACCGCAAGGGCGAAAAGCGCCAGCAAAGCCTCGACGCCACGGCGGACGACCAAGCGCCGCTGGAGGTAGCCGACGTCCGGCGGAACCGTGAACAGCAGCTCGTCGAAGATGAGCGGCTTGTGTCGGTGCGCGATGCGATTGCCGGGCTGCCCGAGAAGCAACGGGCGGCGGTATTGATGCACAAGTACCAGGAGCTCGATTACTTTCAGATCGCGGGCGTCCTGGGTTGTTCGGTTTCGGCGGTGAAATCACTGCTGTTTCGGGCTTATGAAACATTAAGGGAGCGATTGTCTCATCTGGCGGAAGATCAGAAGCAGCGTTCCTATTGAGGTGCTGGAAGGTGTGTTATGACTCGCGAGCAAGCAATAGACCTCATTTTGAGGACAGGCGGGCATGCTCCGCCGAATTCTGACGAGCATCAGGAGCTGCTGAAGTTTCTGGATGCTTCGCCGGAGTGCCGTAAGCTTTACGAAGATCAGCGCGCCACGTGGCAGGCGCTCGACCTATGGGAGCCAATCGAGCCCTCATTGGGTTTCGATCGCCACGTCCGGGAGCGGGTCGAGGAGCTTTCGTCGAGCCGGCCGTGGTTCGCCGGCTGGTTCGCTCCCTGGCAGCCGAATCTCGCCGTTGGCTTGGCGGGACTGCTGCTCGTGGCGGCTACGGTATTTCACCAGCCCTCCTTGACTGGCCCGGGCCCGAACGTTGCCGCCGTTAGCGGGGAAGATGAAGCTTACCTGGAGGAATTCAATCGGGCGTTGGACGATATCGAGATGCTGACGGAGTTTGAAATCGATCCGGCGGCGCTCGCTGGACAGGGTCCGTCGTGATGCAAGTTCAGCGATTCATCGTGATGGCCGCGCTGCTATTGACGCTGCTTTCGCACGGCTGGGCGGCCCAAACCAGCGCTCGCGCCCGGATCGTGCAGAACCAGACTCAGGACCGGCGCGCACGGCTGTTGCGCAAGCTTCCAGGGCGGCGAGGCGCGAATCAGCGCCAAGCCAGCGGCGTTAGCCCCAAGTTCTTCGACCAATTACTGAAGATGCCCGCGAGTGAACGGCAGCAGTTCTTGCGCCGGCATCCGCGCTTTCAGCACCTTCCCGCAAGAGAGCGGGAGGCAATCCAACAGCGCTTGCGCCGCCTAAGCCAGATGCCGCCGTCTCAGCGCGACGGCGCTCTCGAACGCTACCGCTTGTTCGACCGTTTGCCCCGCGAACGGCAATCGGAGGCGCGGGCCATCTTTCAGCGCTGGCAACGATTACCTCAGGAGCGACGCTCGGTCCTGCTTGATGAGTATGACGGCCTTCGCGAATCGCCGCTCGACGCCCGCGAAGACCGTTTCAGTTCGAAAGAGTTCACTGACGAGTTCAGCGACGAAGAGCGGCGGATACTCATGGATCTTTCGGGTCTGCTGCCAGGCCGGCCTGGCCCCGGCCAACCTTAGCCCAAGGCTGACCCCGGGCGCCTATCCTGCCGCCAACGTTGTATTGTCTTCGTTGCAGTTCTCGCTGGCAGCGTTCCTTGCCGCGGTTTTGACTCGATTGAGGTTTCGTACTAGAGTGGAGGTCATTGAGAGTGATGCGCCGGCCGCGAATCGGTGTGCACCCAGGATAAATAGCCATGATGCGAAAAGTAGCGATTGCGTTTCTCCTTATTACTCTTAGCAGCGTCTTACCCGCACAGGACAAGAAGCGAGTCGCTGTACTGGACTTCGAATACGGCACGGTCGCCAGTTATGTGGATGCGATCTTCGGCACAAACTACGATGTGGGCACCGGCATCCGCGATATTCTGGTCGAGAAGCTCGTCAGGGGCGGCGTTTATTCGGTCATCGAGCGCTCAGCTCTCGATGCGGTGTTGAAAGAGCAGAACTTCTCGAATAGCGATCGAGCCAACGCGACGAGTGCCGCACAACTCGGCAAAGTGCTGGGAGTGGACGTCATCATCATCGGCAGTATCACGTAGTTCGGCCGCGACGACCAGAGCCAGACGTTCGGTGGCGGAGGACTGGGTGGCCGGACGTTCGGCTTAGGCGGCATCAAGAGGAAGAAGGCAAAGGCCGTTACGGGCATTACCGCCCGCATGATCGACGTGAATACGGCCGAAATTCTTGGGGTCTCGACCGGCTTTGGCGAATCCACGCGAAGTGGCACCGGTCTTATCGGCGCTGGCGGCAGCGGCGGCAACGCCGGGGCGGGTGGCTTTGACATGTCGAGCTCGAACTTTGCGAATACGCTGTTGGGCGAGGCGGTCCACGCCGCGGTCGAACCTGTCGCCCGTGAACTGGAGAGCTTCTCCGGAAACGTGCCGACAACCAAACTCGAGATCAATGGACTGATCGCCGATTTTACCGATGGCATTGCGATCATCAACGTCGGCAGCGCCTCCGGCCTCAAGGTGGGTGACCGCCTCCAGGTGAAACGCCCCGTGCGAGAGATTCGTGACCCGGCGACAGGCAAGGTGATTCGCAGCATCGAGAACGCGGTGGGCGAACTTGTCATCACGGAAGTTGATGCCGGCTCGGCGGTAGGTCAGTTTTCAGGAAGTGAACCCGCCAAGGTGGGGGACGCTGTTCGCAACCAGTAACGAGTGGTGAGGCTCGAAACAACGTGATCAGCTCCGCCAATAAACTGTTGTTCGCACTGGGGCTGCTGCTATTCGCCCCCGCCCTGCCTCTCGGGCAGGCTCAGTCCCCGGCGGCTAGCTCGCCGAACGAGAAACGAGTCGCTCTCGTTATCGGCAACGACGCCTATCGGCATGCCCCACGGCTCAGAAACGCGGTTAATGATGCGAATGATCTGGGCGTCACGCTACGGGAACTTGGTTTCGATTCGGAAGTGGTCCTGAATACCGACCAGCGCGGCATGGAAGCCGCGTTCGATCGGTTCATTGCTCGACTGTCACCAGGTTGCGTGGCCTTTTTTCACTACTCGGGACATGGCTTGCAGGTCGATCAGGAAAACTTCCTCATCCCAACCGACTACCGTATTACTGACGAAGCGAGTGTGCGATACGACGCCTACTCGGCTTCGAAGCTGCACGACCGTGTGGCCGCATCGGGAGTGGCGCTCAACGTGATCGTTCTCGATGCTTGCCGCAATAACGGGTTTCGTACAGCGCGGTCGGCCGGTGCGGGTTTGGCGGCGATGAACGCCGCCCGTGGCAGCTTCATCGCGTTCTCCACGGCTCCCGGCCAGATTGCCAGTGACAATCCGCGCGGCGGGAACGGCTTGTTCACAAGCTTCCTTTTGGAAGCGCTCAAGGTGCCCGGACTGAAGCTGGACGACGTCTTCAATCGAGTTCGCGAACAGGTGTATCTGGCGTCGGACCAGAAGCAACTCGCATGGACGAGTTCGAGCGTCATCGGCGACTTCCGTTTCAACCGAACAGGTAAACATAGGGACTTGGTGTTTGAGCCGGACCCGGGAGCAAGGCCCGCGCCGCCTCTCGTCGAGAAGGGAAGACAGACCCTGACGCAGACCCCGAGGACAGACGAAGGGCCTGGATCGGATCGCTACCTGAAGCTTTCGGCGAGAGCGAATATCGTTTATGACGGGCTTCAGAAACTGCGCCAGGAACAGGCCCAGATCGGCGCCTCGCTTCGAGGCGACATGGCCGGCGCGGCCGAACGTATGAAGTCCTACATGGACCAAGCCGACAGTGCGCTCGGCGATGGGAACTCCGCGGGAGCCGAGCGAAGCATGGATTCGGCGGAACGGGAAGTTGAGAAGCTAGAGAAGTTCTTGGGCATGTAGATCTGGAACATGTCGGCGAAGAACCTCAGCACGCTTGATGTGCGAAGCCGCGGCCAGTGGCGAAAGTGGCTGCGCGAGCATCACGATTCACAATCCGAGATATGGCTCGTGTTCTACAAGCGCCATACGTCTGAAAAATCCATCATCTATGACGCTGCTGTCGAAGAAGCGCTATGCTTCGGTTGGATCGACAGCATCATAAGGCGCCTGGATGACGACCGCTACGTCCGTAAGTTCACTCCTCGCAAGCCTGACAGCAAGTGGTCCACGATCAATCGCCGGCGCTACGCGGACCTCAAGACCCGTGGGCTACTGGCGGCACCCGGACTGGACCGGCCACCCACGGGCCGAAGTGGCGATGCTCCACGGCCACTCCTATCGGCCCTTCCGCCATACATCGAGAAAGGGTTCAAGACCGACGCGCGTGCGTGGGAATACTTCGAGCAACTGGCGCCGTCATACCGGCGGGCATACATCGCTAGGGTCGATTCGGCCAAACGCGAGGAAACGAAGCAGAGACGGCTTAGCGAAGCGATCCGACTGGCAGCGGCCGGGAAGAAGCTCGGGATGAAGTGAAAGGGCGCGGCTCAGCCTGGTGCTGAAGTGCCTTGCCCCCGATCTTCGAGCCTCTTCCAGCCCGCACACGCGCTTCGAGCGGAACCTACCTCAGGAACTTCACCGATCCGAACCGTGCCGCGACTCTTGATTGACACCCTAGCAACTGCCTGAAATGATGAGACGAGCGTGGGTGCGTCTTCTCAAAAAGTAACGGTCGGGCTGGTGCAGATGTCGTGTTCCCCAGATCGCGGTGCCAACTTGGCGCGGGCGATCGAGGGAATCCGCGAAGCCGCCAAACTCGGCGCGCGTATCATCTGCCTCCAAGAGCTTTTCGGCTCCGTCTACTTCTGTCAGGAAGAGAACGTGGATTGGTTTGACGCAGCCGAGCCTATTCCCGGGGCCACGACCGAAGCGCTGGCCGCCGTAGCGCGGGAGTGCGAGGCCGTTGTCATCGGTTCCATTTTCGAAAAGCGCGCGCCCGGACTGTATCACAACTCGGCGGCGGTGCTCGATGCGGATGGGTCGCTGCTGGGTGTCTACCGCAAGATGCACATTCCCGATGACCCGCTCTACTACGAGAAGTACTACTTCACACCGGGTGATCTCGGGTTTCAAGCTTTCGATACACGCTACGGGCGAATCGGCGTCCTGATCTGCTGGGACCAGTGGTATCCGGAGGCGGCGCGGCTTACGGCTCTCAAAGGGGCGGAGATCCTGTTCTACCCGACGGCTATCGGCTGGCACCCGGCTGAGAAGGCGCAATACGGCCCGACGCAGATTGACTCATGGCGGACGATCCAGCGCAGCCATGCCATCGCCAACGGCGTCTTCGTGGCGGCCCCGAACCGCGTGGGGATTGAGAGACCGCTGACGGACTCACCGAATCGCCCCGCCAACTATCAGGGCATCGAGTTCTGGGGTGGGTCATTCGTCTGCGATCCTTCTGGCGCCATCTTAAGCGAAGCCTCTCGGGACCGCGAGGAAGTCTTGGTTGTCGAATGCGACCTGAACCGCGTCGACGAGACGCGCAGAAATTGGCCCTTCCTGCGCGACCGCCGCATCGACGCTTACGAAGGCCTCCAAGCGCGCTACCTGGGCGCGGCGCGGTAACGAATGAACGCTGGAACTCCCTGCGAACACGGCTTCCGCCTGCCGGCCGAGTGGGAACCGCACGAGGCTACCTGGCTTGCGTGGCCCCACAATAGCAACGACTGGCCGGGAAAGTTTGCCGCCATCCAGTGGGTCTACGCGGACATCGTTCGGCATCTTCAGCGGCGCGAGATCGTGCGGCTGATTGTTGCCGATACGGCGTCGGAGAAGAAGGTGCGGAGAGTGCTGGCGCGCTCGGGCGTCGAAGACTTTTCGCGGATTGAGTTTCATTGCCTCCCGACAGACCGCTCCTGGGTGCGTGACACCGGGCCGCTGTTTGTCACGGATGGCGCCGAAATAGCGGCGACGTGCTGGCGGTTTTCGGCCTGGGCGAAGTATCCGAATTGGCAACGGGACGACCGCGTTGCGGGCAAGATCGCCCGTCGTCTCGGGACGAAACTGTGGGAGCCCAAGCACAACGGCCGGCGCGTTGTCTTGGAGGGCGGCGCCATCGACGTGAACGGCCGCGGGACGCTGCTGACCACCGAGGAATGTCTGCTCAGCAGCGACACGCAGCAACGTAATCCCGGCATGACGCGCGACGACTATGAGACGGTCTTCCGCGACTACCTGGGCGCTACGAAGGTACTCTGGTTGGGCAATGGCATCGTGGGTGACGATACGCATGGACACGTCGACGATTTGGCGCGATTCGTAGGCCCGCGTACCATCGTGACGGTGGTCGAAACTGATTCGGGCGACCCGAACTTCGAGCCTCTGCAAGAGAATCTGCGGAGGCTGCGGCAGGCGCGCGACCAGGGCGGCCGGCGGTTCAAGATAGTCGAATTGCCGATGCCGCGACCGGTCCTATTCGATGGCTGCCGTCTGCCGGCGAGCTACGCAAATTTCTACATCGCCAATGGCCTCGTCCTCGTGCCGACGTTTAACGACCCTAACGACCGCGTCGCGCTTGCGACGTTGGCTGATCTTTTCCCCAGCCGCGAGGTGGTCGGCATTCACAGCGTCGACTTTGCATGGGGTTTTGGGACGATCCATTGCAGCACGCAGCAACAGCCTGCGAACGCCGTTTGAGGGGCGGGGAGGCCCGCTAGCAAGAGCATTTTCCAATCCAAGAATGATCCTGAAATGCGGTAGGTCGAGGCCGGGGACGAAATAGGGTGTGGAGCTCCTTTC
>JAQBUE010000337.1 GCA_027624045.1 Acidobacteriota bacterium | reverse complement strand
CCGACTCGTTGGACCCCAAGCTAAATCTGGCTGTGGGGCAAGTGTATTTAGCAGCTAGCATGGCGGCCATATCGCAATCAGACGATTATTGGATAGATAGCGGCGGCGTAACAGCGCGCCATGTGCTCATCTCAACGAACGCAATTCCAGGCTGAGACGGATCATCCACGCCACAGCCTGGAGGTTCCCGGCGCTACCGGACAGATCCTTGCACCGGCGCATTTCCGTTATCGTGTCAGACGGCAACCTTCATCAGTTCTTCCTTCCGCCGGTGCATTTTCTCGCCGATCTGGTCGAGCTTGGACTTGTCTGCAATTGCATCCTCCACTTCGGGGAAAAGCTCGTCCTCCTCCTCCTCGATGTGGTGCTCGACGTTCTCCATGAGAACAATGAACTTGGCATCGAACCGCTCATCTTGCGGGTCGAGAGTCTTGATCTCTTCCATGAGCACGTCCACGACATGGTGCTCCTCGACCGCTTCGGCGACCATGTGCTTGCTCTCTTTTCCGGAGGCAGCTTTGGCAGCCGGATAAAATATCTCCTCTTCGATCTGAGAATGGACCATCAACTCATGCATTGCCTTCTGAGCGATCCCTTCCTTGGTTTTGTGGGCAGTCGGACCAGCGTCTCGGTACTCCTTGAACAGGCCCTTCACCTTCTTGTGGTCTTCTTTCAGCATAGTAATTGGGTTCATAATCGACACCAAACCTTTCTTGTTACAAGCCCCCAAAGAGAGAACAGCAAGATGGTGCATGCTATCCTCTGGGGCCTCCCAATTGGAAACCTCTCTATGCACGAGTATATTTCCGGGGGAGAAAGCGGCGACACGCTCAATTGAGTGGTGTCGGCGCGCAACTATCAAGTGGGTCAGGTGGGGTGGGGACAGTGCAGGGGACTAGGCAGGTGCGGCTCGGGCGGATCGAGGTGCGGCTACAGGTCGCCGACCGGCTCCTTGAGGGCGTCATCCTCGGAGGAGTCGTCTTTGGGGGATGGGCTGCCTTGTTTGGGCAGCACAGAGGCAATCAGCTTGCGAAGCATCGCGTCTTTGACTTTCGCCGCACCCTCGCCGTCCATTTCTTCCGCGGCTTCGATTGCAACCTGGGCGGCCTGCGCGACAGCCTGCTCCTCGGAAAGCCCGAGCTGAGCGGCGGCCTGCCGCGCGGAATCGACAGCCTGGCCGGCGACAAGCACCAGGTCCGCGCCGACATCGCTCGCCCCTTGAATGATTCCGTATGTCGCCCCACGGATGACATCCAGCGGGTTGGCGCGGGTCCGCCCAAACGCCGAGAAAGTGCCGCGCATTGCCTCGTGGGAAAGGCGGCCCATGCCCAAGCCTACCGTGTTCGCGGCGTGCATCGCGCCTCGGGTGGCGTGCCGGGCGATCTCCGTAGTGCCTTTGCCGGCGCCCTCGACCTCGTTCACGGCGCGGGACACTGTTGCGTTGACCGCGTGCCGTACGTCGCGAGCCGCAGCGTTTCCACGGCTTACCGCCTCGACCGCCATCTTTGTGGAAGCCGCCAGTTGATAGGCGGTGACGCCAAAGGCCACATCGAGACCGGGAAACTTGGGGACGTACCTGAGCGTATGGGGGAAATGTGACACAAGGCCAACGCCGGGAATCGTACTAATGGCGCGCAGGTTGTCTCGTGTCTGGGAGAGGAGCTCGTTCATTACCGTCTCGTTGTCGGCCTCGCCCTCTTCTTTCAGTCTCGTGAGGATGTTGAGCGTGATGACGCCTAGAATGAACGTGACCGTGAAAAGAAAGTCGTAGCCCTGGAGGTTCAACGCGGGAAAGTCGAAACTGCTGCTTGGACTGACCCACTCCAGGCTCACTGTAAAGTGGCGAACTGAGAAATAGTCCGCGAATGCGCCGCCGAGGAGTGGACTGAGGCCCGCGCCGAGGTTTGCCGCGAGAGACGCGCCGGTGAGGTACGACATGGCCTGTGCCTGAGGGGCCATCTTGAGTCGAATCGTCGTGCTTGCGATGTTGATTCCGGCCGTCGCGATGCCCAGCAGAGCGTGCAGAAACACGAGCAAGGGCATCGTGAGAATGTGCCTCTCGGGCATCGTCGTGAAAATCCAGCCGAGAATTACGAGCAGGTAGAGAGAGGAGCACAGCGACAGGACGACCTTGCTGCCGTACTGGTCCACAAGAGGACCCCACACCTTCAAGAACAACACGTTGGTGACCTGGCTCAAGACGCCCAGGGCTACCACGTATGTCAGGTTCATCTCCAGGCGCACGAGCATGTACACCGTGAAGAACGGGACGGCGAGCTGAGTTGCGAAGTTCCAGCAAAAGAGGAAGTTGATCAGGCGACGAAAGTTGGTGTCCCTGAACGGAGCGCCGAGCGACTTGAGAATAGGAGGCCTGCCACCTTCGAGCCGCGCCATCTCGGGCTCCGGCATCCTGGCCATGAACGAAACTGCGCCCCATCCGAGCAGCAGGCTCCCGAAAAGGATTGCATAGGAGTAGCCTTTGACTAATTCAGCATCGACGGGGACGCCGCCCGGACCGCCTGCGTAGCTTTTCCACCAATCGATAAAAAAGGCAGCGGCCATAGCAGAAACAGCAGCGGCGATAGTCGCGACACGAAGTCTCTGGGAGAAGAACTTCCCCATGATGTCTTGCGGCACGATGTCGCGGAGCCAGCCATTCCAACTCGTGTTGAGAAAC
>JAQBUE010000115.1 GCA_027624045.1 Acidobacteriota bacterium | reverse complement strand
TCTTCAGGATCATCTTGTATTGGAAACACTCCCTCCTTTCAGGATCATCTTGCATTGGACAACTCTGCTTGACGACTCGGCTACCTGTTCGAGATAATACTGAGAAGAGTTACAGGCTTTCCCCCCGGCGAGCTGAGGTATTGCTCATAGGTATGTGTTGTCTAAGCCTTCGAGTGGGAGATGAGAACGATGAACCGATCAAGAATTAGTACGGCCGTCGCACTACTGGGTTTGCTCGCCGTAGCGACTGGCGCTCAAGCAAGCAGCCTGCCCGCGACAGCAGGTTTTGCGGAGTCACCTTCGCGATTTCTGGTCGGTAACAGCGAGGCTACCGGCAACGCAACCGTATTCGCGGGCGAGTCCGTCACGAGCGGCCACCTGCCGACTCGGCTGAATCTGCCCGACGGGTCTAAGTATCAGATCGGTGTTGGCTCGCGTGTACAGGTTGCGGCCAACCGGCTGATTCTCGACGGCGGATCTCTCGAGATCCTCGCGACCGGGTCAGCCCCCCCCCCTGTACTGCAGGTCGCCGGCCTGGAGTTCAGCGCTCAGGACGCAGGGACGCGAGCGGTTCTCTATATCTCACGGCCCGACATGGTATCCGCTTCCGTCAACGAGGGAGCGCTCAGCGCGGCTCGTCCGAATGGTGAGCATCTTCAGAACGTGAATGCCGGAGAGATGGTCACGTTGGCCAACACTCGATCAGACGTCAGGATCGACAAGAGAAACGCTGCCTCCGATATCGCTGAGATTCAGGCCGAGCAACTGCGGCACCTGGGTAAGTTGGGCGAAATCAATCCTACGCTGAGTGGCAAGGCGGGGGCGCTGTTGGGCTCATTAGCCGGCGCCTCCGGTGGTCTGATCAGCGCGAACCTGGGTGGTTCGAGCGGAACATCGGGACTCGGCGGGCCGACGAGCCTGGGAGCTTCCAGTATGAATTTGGCGGCATCCTCCGCGGCTTCTACGGCTTTTGACGCCGCAGCCATGCAAAAAGCGACTCAGAACGCGCAGGCGGGAATGTCGGACGGCCTCTGGGGCGTTACCGGCTGCGGTGCCGGCTGCCGATTTGGTGTGCCAATCGTCACAACCCACATCTTTTTCGCGCCCACGGTTGGCGGTTTTGTCAGGCCGTTCTGCATTATCCGGTCCTGCCTCGAACCCCCGCCGTTCCGCCCGTAGCACTCTGATCGCGGCCTTTCCCCTCTGCCGGCGCTGACAGCGGCTCGGCGGAGGATGTGTTTACCCCTACGTTTTGTCGGAGAGTGCCCCTTGATACTCGTCACCGGAGGCGCCGGCTACATCGGTGGCGTCACAGCTGAAAAGCTGCTCAAGCTTGGCGAACGAGTCGTTATCTACGACAACCTTTCGCGCGGTTACCGCGACGCCGTGCCGCGCGCCGCCACTCTGATCGAAAGCGACATCAGCGATCGCGAGAAACTGCGCGAGACCTTTCAGCGATTTCCCATCCGTGGTGTTCTGCATTTCGCGGCATTCGCGCTAGTCGGCGAATCGATGACCGACCCCGCCCTCTACTTCCGCAACAACTTGGCCGCGGCCCTCACACTCCTCGACGAGGCTCAAAGCGCCGGCGTTGGGCGCTTCATCTTTTCATCGACGTGCGCCATTTTCGGGGACCAAAATCCCTCGCCGATCGCCGAAACATCTCCCAAGAGTCCCATCAACCCTTATGGGGAGAGTAAACTCGCCTTCGAGCGGGCGCTGCATTGGCACCACCAGATTCATGGCATGGCGTACTTCTCGTTGCGCTACTTCAACGCTTGTGGCGCGACGGCCGAGCGTGGCGAGCGCCATGACCCGGAAACCCATCTGATCCCTCTCGTCCTGGAGGCGGCCGCCGGCGAACGTGACGCGATTCACATCCTGGGCGACGATTACCCTACGCCGGACGGTACCTGTGTCCGCGATTACATCCATGTCGAGGATCTCGCCGACGCCCACATCGCCGCCCTCAATGCCGGCCCCGAACTCAGTGGCTGTTATAACCTGGGAACCGGCCGCGGGCATTCCGTCCGCGAGGTGATCGATATCGCCAGACGCGTTACCGGACGTGAGATTCCCACCCAGGTTGTCCCGCGGCGTCCGGGTGATCCGCCGGAACTTGTCGCTGACCCCAGCCTGATCCGTGAAAAGCTCGGGTGGCATCATCGCCACGACCTGGAATCGGCCATTCGCTCCGCCTGGGAATTCAAGCAGCGCAGCTAATTGTGTGTGGGGGGGGCGTAGCCCAACCCTCACCGTCATCATCGAGTGACAGCAGGCCGCAGTGGACTGGCTACGCACCCCAAACACCTGAACGCAAGCGAGAAGCCTCCTAGGCGCTACAATAGGGCTCTTTCCCCTGTGAGGCGCCTGTGAACATTCCCCAACTTTCCGACAGTGACCTGAAGCTGCTCGGCCGATACGATACTCCGACCATCTGCAACGTTATTGAAGTCTTCCAAGTTCGTTCGCAAACGAGCGGCTACATGGACGGGCGCATCCGGGCCTGTTTTTCCGAAATGCCTCCCATGGTGGGATACGCGTCCACGGCCACGTTCCGTTCCGCCGCTGCTCCCCGCGGCGGTAAGGAGTACGGCGGCCTCGAAGGGCAGGTCGAGGGCTTCGCCAAGCTGCCTCAGCCCGTTGTGGTCGTCATTCAAGACATAGACAGTCCGCCCGTAGCCGCCACGTTCGGCGAAGTGATGACAACCATCTACAAGGGGTTCGGCGCCTCGGGCCTCATCACCAGCGGCGCCGCGCGAGATCTAGATCAAGTCCGCGCCCTGGGCTTCCCGTGTTTCAGCGACGGCGTCATCTGCTCCCACGGCTACCCTCACCTTTTGGATCTTGAGGTTCCGGTGAACGTCGGCGGCATCACCATCCACCCCGGCGACCTGATCCACGGCGATACCAATGGCGTCACCACCATTCCGCACCAGATCGCATCGGAAGTGGCGCACGCCTGTGCGGACTTCGCGGCGGCGGAGCAAGTGATCCTCGACTACATGAAAGCCGGCGGCACGACGCCGGCCGGTTTGCGCGAAGCACGAAACGAGTGCGGGGCTATGATTAAAGCCCTTGGCGAGCGCGTTCGCGCCAAGGCCGGGCTGACGCCCTAGACGAAAACCGTAGGCGTATAGCACGCCGTGCCCGCGGCCCCGCGGGGCGATACAACATAGGGTCGGGCCCACGCCGGGCCCATCTGACAGGAGGCCTTCCATGTGTTCGCGCATTGAGCATCACCACCACGTTTCCCGGCGGAGTCTCCTATCCTCCCTGCTGGCCGGTTGGGCGGGCGCGTCGGTGGCCGAATTCAGCTTCGTGCGCGCCGCTGTCGCGCAAGCGCAATCACCCGCGGCGGACAGCAAGCTGTTCGATATACAGAAAATCGAGGACGGCGTATTTTCTTGCCTGGCCCGGCCGGCGGCGCTCATCAACTGCAACGCGACCATTTTCGAACAGTCAAACCAGCTCGTCGTTGTCGATACCCACTCCAAGGCCTCCGCCGCGGCCTCTCTGATCGCCCAGATCAAACGTGAGGTGAGTGAGAAGCCCGTGCGCTATATCATCAACACCCATTTTCATTGGGATCATGCGCAAGGCGCCTCCGCCTACCGTGACGCGTTCTCGCCCCTTGATGTCGTTTCGAGCGAGGCCGCCCGGCAGTCCATCGAACAGGAAACCGAGAAGCGCATACGCATCCAGCTTCAGAACGATGTGCCGGTCTTCATCGAGACGGCCCGCAAGAAGCAGAAGGATGCCGGCAGCGGGCCGGAACGAGATTTCTATGCGGATCAGATCCGCCAACTCGAGGCCTACCGTACCGAGATGGCTGCCTTCGAGCTTGTTGTCCCAACGATTACCTTCGACAGTACCTACGTCCTGAAAGATGCCGCGCGCGAGTTGCACCTAAGCTTCCACGGCCGGGGGCATACCGGAGGCGATGTCGTCGTCCTCAGCCCGCGCGACAGGCTGCTCGCGTCCGGCGATCTTTTCCATGGTTTCTTCCCGTATATCGGCGACGGCTATCCGCGCGAGTGGCCGCGCACGATCAGGCGGGTGGCTGGTCTCAATTTTACACGCATTCTCCCCGGACACGGCCCCATTCAACGCGGCCGGGGCCGCATGACAAACTTCCACAACTACCTTGAGGAGTTAACCCGTCGCGTCGCCGAGGGCAAGAGGGAGGGCAAGAGCGTCGAGCAGCTCCAGCGGACGATCACCGCCAATTCCCTGCGCTCCCTCGCCGCCGATGGTTATAACGATTTCCTCTTCGCGAACACGAAGAAGTACCGGCCCACGTTCGGCGACCCGCCGCCCCTCCAGGAGTCCATCAACCTGAATATCGAGCACACCTACCAGCGCCTTGATGCAGGCTAGCCTAACCCACGGCCCAGTGGCGACCGGCACTCATGCCGGTCCAAGCCCCGGCTGGGCGATACACCCGCATCCCCGCCTCGGTCCCTATCTTCCCAAGTGAACAGTATTCGGGCTACGCGGCCCACGAGTGCGCCTCAATCAGATGAGGGTCCGCCTTGGCTTCATCCAACAGGAGGCCATGTCCCGGCGTATCCGGCGGATAGGCGTATCCGTCTTCGATTCGCAGAGGCTCGACGACGAACCGGTTGAGGAACGGGATGTGCTCCACCCACATCGCGTTCGGGACAGCGCATGTTGTGTGGATATGCAGTTCCATCAAGAAGTGTGGCGACACGTTGACGTTGAAGCTGTGCGCCATGTTCGCGATCCGCATCCATTCCGTGATTCCGCCGACCCGTCCCACGTCCGGCTGCAAAATGGACACGGCATCGCGAGCCAGGTACTCCTTGAAGCTGTGCCGGTTGTACAGGCTTTCGCCCAGTGCGATGGGAATTCGCGTACTCTGGCGCAGCTTCTCGTGCCCGAGCACATCGTCCGCTTCGATCGGCTCCTCGAGCCAGAACAGGTCGAACTCCTCGAACAACCGCGCTCGCGCGATGGCTTCGGGCGCCGTCCAGCGCAGGTTCGCGTCGGTCATCAGCTTGATGTCGGGGCCGATCGCCGCCCGCACCGCCCTCAGCCGCGCAACGTCTTCAGAGCGCTGCTCCTTGCCGACCTTAATCTTGATGCCCGTAAAACCCTTCCCGACGAGCTCAGCGGCCTCGCGGACGATTTCGTCCTGCGAGTGGTTGAGCCAGCCGCCATCGGTGTCGTAAACGGGCATCCGGTCACGATACCCGCCCAGCAGCTTGTACAGCGGCGACCCGGCCCGTTTCGCCTTGAGGTCCCAGAGCGCGATGTCGATCGGCGCCATAGCGAGTGATGCGATACCGCCGCGCCCGACCCAGTGCGGCCCCCACCACATCTTTTCCCAGATCCGTTCGATGTCGGCCGGGTCCTCACCGAGAACCAGGGGCACGAACTCGTCGTCGAGGAATACCTTCAGCGCCCTGCCGCCGCGTCCGATCGTATAGCCGTAACCGATGCCCGTCTGGCCGTCGCTGGTGTGAATCGTCGCCGAGATCACTTCCATGTGAGTGAACTCCTGGATCGCATCGACGATCCTGCGATGAGCGGGGAAGCGATAGAAAGCTGTATCGACTCTGATGATCTTCATTGGGGGTTGAGAGAAACCATACCTACGCTAAGGGTTGTTCGTTCGAACTCTGCCCGTTCAAATAAGGTGTACCAGAAACGCAGCGCCGCTTGGGGGCAGTGACAGGTAAGGCCGCCGGCGATCTTGTCGGTCGATCTCAGCTAAGCGGGCGGATACGGCCGCCAGATCGCATTCAAGCGATCACGCCGCTGATCCGGGCTAAACCTCGCCGTCAGGGGGATTCACAACGACGTGTTCGTAGGCGGGTTTGATCTTGATCGCGCCGCCGTGGTGGAACACTTCAACCGCTTGATCGTATACGTCGCGGTTGATCCAAAGCTGACCCGCCCAGCAGCCGATTTCTTGATACCGGGCGATGGCGTCGACGAGGGCCGCGCGGTCAATCTCCTCAAAGTACGAAGCCTCTTTCTCGGCCACGTCCTCCGGGGCTGATTCCTGAACCCAGCGGCGGGCCTGCCGGTAAACCTGAATGAAGGTCTTCGCGATGGGCTGCTTGAGAAATTCGCGCGTGGCCATCATGGTGCTGAACGCCACCTCGGGCATGGCCGCGCCGACGGCCGCGACGACATGGCCGATGCCCTCGCGTTCGAGGACCTGCGGGGCGGGGCCTTGCTGATGGATGTAGTCTCCCTGTCCGGCGCGGAACGCCGCATCCATCTTGGCGGCGTCGCCGGTGTCCACGACATTCACCTTGTCCCAGTCGACACCCTGCGTGTGGGCCGCGTAGCGCAGCATCAAGAGCGGCTGCCCGCCGTGGTCGGCAAGCAGCGTGGCGCCCTCAAGTTTCTTCCAGTTGAAATCGGAGTCAGGCTCGCGGCCTGTAAGAAAGAAACCATCGCGGCGGTTGATCAGCGCGAAGTGGACGGGCAGGCCCTGCTCGCCGCGCTCCATGGGGCCGAAGTTCGAGCCGGGGGCGGACTGCATGATGTCAACAAAGCCGCTTCGCAACAGTGTGTGCGAGCGAACGCCCGCTGGCAGTACGTCGTAACGTGACTGGATGCCTTCTTTGCGCAAGAAGCCGGCTGCGATCGTCGATATCAGCGGGCTGTAAAACGCGGAGTGGCGGGCGACCATGATGCGAATCGTGGGTTGCGGCATGGGCAGAATCCTAGCGTGTTTCCTCAGGCGCCGTGAATTCGATCATCTGATAGTGATGGGTCGCCGCGCTACGCCCGAGCCATGCCGCCGCCCAGTGGTCCATGGAAGAAAACGGAACATAGAGTAGCCGGCGCTCCGGCTCGTAATGCTGGGCGGCGAAGGCTTCGAGTTCCGAAATCGCGAGATGGGGCGAGATGTCGTGCGAGTTGCGGAGAAACCAGATCTTGCGCCAACCGCCGCTTTCGATCAGCGCGCGGGCCTGCGCCTGTGAGCCGGCATTCCGGATACGTACGGCGGCGAACTTCTCGCGAACCTCCGCCAGCAGAGGCGCTGGGTCGGTGTTGTAGTCATCGACCAGCAGAACCGTCTCGCTCGGCGAGGATTTACTCTCAATCAAAGCGGCAATCTCATCGAACGGAACGAGGTAGCCCTGGTTGAGAAAATTGCTTTTTGAGTAGTAGCTCGATAGCGACCCTAGCGACACCAAGATCATGCCGCCGCAGATCATCACGCCGGCGCGTTGCCACTTGGCACGGCCCGCCAACAGCCACAGCAGGTACAAGGGCAAAAGAAAGAGCAGCCGCGCGCCGATGAAGGGAAAGCTAACCCAGGCGGCCGCGCCGAGATAGGCGATCAACGCAACTGTCAACGTGTGTCGCAACGAGTGCGGCGGCCAACGCGGGCTATCGCGCGCGCCGTGCCACAACAGCCACATGATCCCCGGCGTTACGAGTACGCCTACAACGATGCCCGCCAGCGGGAACGCTTCGCCAAAACTGAATGACGTAAACAGGTAGGCGAGCTTAACGGCCGTTTCGAGCGATGCGTTCTGAACGAGTACATAGGGGTCGGCCGCGGGCACTCTCCGAACGGCCGATACGAGCGTCGGGACCCATGGCCCGTACAGCAGCGCAATGCCCAAGCTAGAGAATACGAGGGCGCGGATGGGCCGATGGTTCTTGTTCTTGAAGATGTCGACTAGCAGGAACAGCCCGCCGGCCCCCGCGACGGCGATCCCCGGAAGGTAGTGGGTATATAGCAACGCCGTCGCTGCGATTACATAGGCGGCCAAACGCTTGCGGTCGGCGGGTGCCTGCAGGAATCGTGCCGCGGCGAAGAGCGCGAGCATCGCGATCAGTAGTTGCAGACTATAAGACCGCGCCATCCGCGAATACATCAGCAGCGTCGGGGATAGCGTCCAAAGCGCGAGGAACCAGCAACGGGTGGCCGGCTCGGCGTCGCGCAACCAAAACCGGTAGATGACGCCGGTCGCGGCCAAACAAGTGACAGCCGACAGCGCACGGAGCTGCATGATCGGCTCGCCCGGCCACGGAATCATGCTCCAAAGCTTCGCCAGAAAATAGTAGATAGGCGGGTGGATGTCGGCCTGAAGAACAAGCGGAATGTGCCGCCAAGATCTTTGAATCACGTCGAGCGTGAATTGTTCGTCGCCCCAAACCGGCAGCAGATCGAGGCGGTAGAACAGCAGCCCGCTCTGGATGAGCAGGGCAAGCGGCAACGGGTTGTCCGCGAACCACCGCCACCGTTCCAGCCGAGCCATTCACGAAGCCTAGCATGGCGCGCTCAGCAAACTCTCATTGCGCGGGCCAAATCCGTCCGTAGCGTGACTCGGTAAGCTGAAACAATAGGTGGTCAGCCAACACTGACCTATTTCATGACGCGTGCCACGGCCAGCAGGGCGGGAGTGTTTCGGTTCCACCGGCCGCTGGCGCGGTATTTCCGGCGAAGGCGCCTGCAAGTATTTCGGGACCGATTTCAGGTGGGACCTCAAACACGCGTGCTCGACGTGGGAGGCTACGCCTATTATTGGAGCTTTCTCGACGAGCCGCCGGCGGTAACGATCCTGAACATTGAGCCGCCGGTCGAGGGCACGGGTTCATTCGACTGGGTGGTGGCCGATGCGGCGCGGCTCCCGTTTCGCGACAATGCTTTCGAGATCGTTTTCTCAAACTCACTACTGGAACACATCGCCGACGATGCCGCGCGGGAAGCTTTCGCGTCGGAGGCGAGGCGTGTCGGACGACACTACTGTGTGCAGACGCCGAATCGATGGTTCCCTGTGGAACCGCACTTGCTGACGCCGTTTATCCACTTCTTTCCCGCCAGGCTGCAACGCAAACTTGTCCGCAACTTCACTGTTTGGGGCTGGCTCACGCGCCCGGACTTGGCCGAGGTTTCCGGGTTTCTTGGTGCGACGAGGCTGCTCGACGGCGCCGAGATGCGCAAGCTGTTTCCGCGGGCAAACATCCTGCGCGAAAGATTCCTCGGAATGACGAAGTCTTTCATCGCGGTCGGGTCCAGCGAAAAGTAGGGCCGGTATGTAGTGCCCGGGGCCCAGCGGGGCTACTTGGCAGGGCCGTTTCAGTATCACGGGTCCATTCCTTATCGGAACCCGCCCACCAGCCGGATGCGCGGCCTATGCGAGCGCCGGTATGATATACGGCGAGATTGATTCAGGAGGCATTTCCATGAATGAAAGAATTTTGATCGGATTCAAACGAAATGACGAGATCGCCTCGGTCACCGGTTTCAGCGCCGAGCCGAAGGTGGGAGGCGTCATCTTGGACGGGGAAACGAGCGCGTTTGCCCGCGGCTTCGGCTTGACACTCACGCCCGCCAACGCCGTAACGAAAGAGAAAGTCTTCCGCGTGCAGCAGCGAATGGACTGGCTCAAGACGAGGGATTTCAGACTGCATGTCTCGCGCCAAGGCCGCCGCGTTCAGGTGGAAGGAGTTGATGCGGAAGCCTTGCCGGCGGGGCGATACGACATCGACTTCATGCTCAGCGGCGTCGATTTCAAGAAGTCTGAACTGAGGAACGTACAGGTCCCGGAAGGCGGCACCCTCGAGCTGGAGTTCGAGGAGAAGCCCGCCACTCACCGATTCGAACTGACCACATCGCCTGGAAACTTTGACGCCGAGTCGAAGACGATTCTCGAGGCTTCAACACTCGACGGTAAACGCGCCGATCGCTGGATTCAGCCTAACGTGAAATATCGCGACCGCCGCAAAGCGTGCCTCATGAATATCCTCGCCAAGCTGGCCGTCGTTCCCAGCCGCGATGGACGCTTGAACCAATTTGTTCGAAACGTGTTTGTCGTTGAGATGGACCGTATTTATGCCGAGGTTGCGCTCCCCTTCTTCGAGATCGTCACGCAGGACTTTCTACCGAAGGACGCAACCATCCACGGCACGCACCAGCGGCTCTTCAACAAGATTGCCGTCCCGCGTGAAGATTACGAGTTGCGGAGCCACAGAGAGAACAAAGGCAGCGGTTCACTGCAGATTGTCGGCGCGGTTCATAAGAAGGGCGGAGACGTCGCGTTCGTCGATATCGATATCGACGAAGCGAATCCAGGCTTCGACGGCGCGCGCTTTCTGATCCATATCGGCCACCTGTTCCGCCCCGGGAAGACCGATCATCTGAAGCTGCGCGAAAAGATCGTCGGCCAGACCGGCGACTTTCTCTACTACAAAGCGGTCGAGGTGTAGTTGTCACCGCCGTCGAGCGGCCCATACCCCTAGCCGTGCCCGCGACCCATGCACGCTACGGACCCGATTTGTTCATAGCCCCACAGTGAGCTGTTCCACGGCGCTGCTGGGATCGCCTGTTCGGGCGACTATAATCGGGGGAATCGCCCCATGGGCGTTTCTCGTAGTGATTCTCGTAGTGACTGGACACGTTCTGACACGGCCGGTTTACCGCCGACACAGTGCTATCGAGCCGATCATCCGGCTTATCTGCTTCACTCTCTCGTTCGTCAGTATGCAAACTCAGCCCGCCTCAGCCGCCCAGCCTCTGCGGCTGGAAGACATCTTTTCCGAACAAGGACTAACAGGCCCGGAGCCCTCGCAATTCCAATGGAGCCCCGATGGCAGCAGGCTCAGCTACATCCTTGCTGAAGCCGACGGCGAGCGCAGGAACCTTTGGGTGCTCTCGCCTGAAAGCGGCCAGAAGAAGATCCTTGTCAGCTACGAACAGCTTCAGAAGCTGGCGCCCCCACAAGAGAAATCAACCGACGACGAGCGGGAGAAAGAGCGGCTACTGCGCTATTCGGTCGCGTCCTACATCTGGTCGCCGGATTCCCAATCCATTTTGTTTACGAGCGGCGGGCAGCTCTACCTCTACCGTCTCGACGAAGAGCGGGCCCAGCCCATCGCTGCTTCGAAGAAGGACGTTCGCGACCCGAAATTCTCTCCCAACGGCCGCTGGATCTCATTCCTCCATGAGCATGACATCTGGCTCGCCCCAACCACCGGCGGCGAGGAGCGGCCACTGACCACGGGCGCGTCCGAGAGACTTCTCCACGGCGACCTGGACTGGGTCTATCCAGAGGAGTTCGGCGTGCGCACCGGATATCACTGGTCGCCTGACTCACTGCGGATCGCCTTCCTGCAACTCAACCAGGGCAACGTTCCCGAATTCCCGATCACCTATCTTGCCCCAACCCGGCAGCGCCTCGACCTGCAGCGCTATCCCAAGGCCGGCGACCCGAATCCGATTGTCCGCGTCGGCGTCATCGAGGCGAGACCGGGCCGCAAGCAGCCCAAGATTATCTGGGTCGAAGGGGTCGCCGAGTATACGCCGCGCGTCCACTGGGCCGACGACACGACATTAGCCTTGCAACGGCTCAACCGCGAGCAGAACGAAATCGAGTTACTGTTCACCGATGCAACGCTCGGGCGTCCGCTGACGATTCTCAAAGAGCACGATCCGTACTGGATCAACGTCAGCAATGACCTGACGTTTCTTCCCGCGTCACGGCGCCTGCTTTGGACGACGGAGCGGAGCGGCTTCCGGCACATCGAGCTTTACGGCTACGACGGTAAGCGCCAGGCCACGCTGACCAAAGGAGACTGGGAAGTCGCGGCGATCGAGCGCGTGGATGAAAAAAACGGTTGGGTCTACTACACATCGAATGAAGATCAGCCGTTGGGGAAAGATCTGTATCGCATTCGCATTGATGGAAGCGACAAAGAGAGACTCACTAAAACTGCTGGAACACATTCCGTCAACGTGAGCCCGGCGGCGACAGCGTTTGTCGATTCTTTTTCCAGCTTGAAAACGCCGTCGCGCACCGAGCTTCGAAGGGTAGGGAAAGCAGAATCGGTACTGATTCACGAGACGGATTCGTTGGAAGCCTTCGATCTCGCCGAACCGGAACTGCTCGAGTGGCGGACCGAAGATAAGGCGCTCGTGCGCGGTCTGATGTTCAGACCTACTTCAACCGAACCGGATCGTAAACACCCGGTTTTAATCTATGTTTACGGAGGCCCGCACGCCCCGACGATTCGTGATGCCTGGGGGAGCCGCGGACGTCCGTTGTTTCACCACTACCTGGCGCAAAAGGGCTACGCGGTCTTCCAGATAGATGACCGCACCTCGTCGCTGCTCGGGCATCGCTATGAAACGGCCATGCACAAGCAGTACGGCCCGGTCGCCCTCAGAGACTACGAGTTCGCCGTCAAACAGATCCAGAAAATGGACTTCATCGACCCGGACCGCATCGCGATCTGGGGCTGGAGCGGCGGCGGCTTCAGCACCTGCTTCGCGCTTACGCACTCCAAACTGTTCAAACTGGGGATCGCCGTCGCTCCGGTCACCGATTGGCGGCTGTACGATTCCATCTACACCGAGCGCTACATGGGCCTTCCCGCCAAGAACGAGAAAGCCTACGACGACACATCAGCCGTCAAGGCCGCCGGGCAACTCCACGGCCGCCTGCTGCTCGTTCATCCGACGGCCGACGACAACGTACATTTTCAGAACACCATCCAGATGATCGACGCTCTGATTCAGGCTGGGAAACCGTACGATCTGCTGCTATATCCAGGCAAGACGCACTCCATCCACGGTGAGCAAGAGCGGCTGCATCTGTTTCGCTCGATCGAGAAGTATCTCGCCGACCACCTCTAGGGAGAGAAGACCCATAGCCTGTTCGCCGGCAACCCAGAACAAACAGGCCCGTTCACGGGCCTTGGTTTCAACTAGGCCAGGCGTTTTACGCCTGGTTCAACCCCCCTCGACTTATTGAATTAGGCCCCTTCAGGGGCCTTACCCCAACCGGCTTCAGCCACCAACCGCCAACGGAGAACACGAACTCCCCTTTTCGTTTCCCGCCCAACGGGTGTATTCTCTAGGCGGAGATCCAATGGCCGAAAACCAACGGAATAATCTCGATTACGTTCTCGAAGTCCTCCGGCTCTGGTGGGGTGATCCGAGATATCGTATTCCACGGCTGTTGATCCTCGCGGGTCTGCCACTCATTGCTGCGCCCTGGTGGTAGCCGGTTGTGTATGGCGTAGTCAGCCGGTGGCTCGATATCGACAGCGAAACGCTCGCGGTATCCGCATGGGCGATCTTCTCGAGTGGCTGGGTCCTCATTCTGCTGGGAGTAGGTCTTTACATTCGCGTCGGACGTCAGCTCACGGTCTCGGCCGACAAACCCTTACCGCACCCAACCCCGGTCGCGCTACCCCCGTTACCAATCACCCTCAAGCTCGAACACCCAACCGCCTTAGTGCCGGCGAGAACGCCGCCGTCGTCGGCCCCGCCGGACTCGGCAAGACCGCCCTCGCCGCCAAGGCTCTGCTCGCGGTCGTGGGCCATACGCCCCAGACGCTGGCCGCGAGTCCGTTCCCCGGCGGTGTCGTGTTCCTTGACCTCTATACCTTTCATGGCGAGGCCCAGCCGGCTTGGGGCGCGCTTGCCAACACACTCGCCGGGCCCGACTTCATGCCCGACTCGCCCGCAAAAAATCGCGCAACCGAGGCCTGCCGCGGCCGCCGCATTCTCGTTGTGATCGAGGGCGGGGAAGAAGCCGACGGAGCCGGCAAGCGTGCCGGCATCAACGAGCTGCTCAGCGTCCTGTCGCCGCAAAACAGGCGCCTGCTGCTGACTCGTCAAATCACACAAACCGTCCCGGCCGAGACCGTCAAGTTGGAGCACGCCCTGCAACCCGCTGACGCCGCGCGCCTGCTCGATTCGCTCACGCAGGGCCGGGTCATGGCGGACGTCCGTGATCGTGTGCTGGCGTTGCTCGAAGGCCACCCGCTCGCGCTCACCTGGGCGGGCAATCTGCTCGCCCGCGGCGACGAGAGCCCGCAACAGCTCGCCGGCGACTGGGAACACGAAAGCCTGCCGAGCCTCAGCCATCCCATGCAGGCCCAACACACCCTGAAATGGCTCTTTGACCGCAGCGTTCGAGGGCTGGATGACCCGGCACGCAAGGCCCTGGAGGCGGCCGGCCTTCTTGCCCGCGCGCCTTTCCCGCTGGCGGCCATCGATGCGGCGTTGGGCGGCTCCGACGGCGGCAACGAGAAGGGAGCCCGTGACGCCCTGCGGTCGCTGGTCCAACGCGGGCTTCTGCGCCTCGCCGATGTACCCGATCAGTGGGAGTTCACCCACGTCCTCGGCTATCGCTTTGCCCGCAAAGAGAGCGGTTCTGACGCCGTGATTCGCGAGCGCTTGGGCGCCTGGCTGCACGGGCATCTCGCCAAGGCGCTCGCACCCGATGCGGCCGCGGAAGGGCCGCTTGTGCTCAGCGGCGCGCTCGAGCATCTCGGCGCGTTATTGCGCGCCGACGACGACCAGCGCCTCTGGCGCCCGCTAGCCAAGAGGGCGCTTTATGAAATTGCCGATCGCCTTGAGGACCTCGGCCGGCTCGGTCAGGTTATGCTCGCATTGGACGCCGTGGCGGGCTGGATGGAGCGCTTTCCGGCGAACAAGGCGGCACAGCCGGAGTGGCTTCACGAGAACACGGTACTTAAGATCGACCAAGCCGACGTGCTGCTTGAGCAAGGGGATCTGAAAGGGGCGCTGGGGGCCTACCGCGAGTCGGAGGCGGTGATTCGGCGGCTGGCCGAGGCCGATCCGTCCAACGCCGCCAGGCAGCGCGACCTGTCGTTCAGTCTGACGCGTATGGCTCAATTCCACGAGCAGCAAGGCAAGCGCTCGGAGGCTCTCGACTTCGCCGAACAAAGCCTCGCGATTGACGAGCGGCTGGCGGCGCTCGACCCTACGAACGTGACGTGGCAGAGGGATGTCGAGATAACGCGGGCCATGGTCGCCCGGCTTCGGGGTTGAGCGGCTTGGCCACCGCCCTAGGCCATCCCGCCAGCCGCTCATTACGAAACGAACCCAATCCGCCCTCCAGGCCCCTCGTGGCGCACGCCTGCGGCGTGCCGGCTCGCGCTGTGCGCGAGCTCCGCGCTCGGCCAAAGGCCGATGCGGCCAGCCCACGCTCCCAAGCAGACTCAACCCCGTGGCGCAAGGCTCCCACGCCTTGCCGAGTCCCGAGTCTTCGGGACTCAGGACCGCTCAGCAGCACGCAGCGCCAGTTGCTCACTACTGCACGAGATCACCCTCATCGGCCCGAACGTCGCCCCCTAAACCAGCCCCCGCCGCCCGGACCCCAGCCGTGTTCACACGGCTTCCCCCGCCGCAGGCGGGTCGTAGCCCGGTCGTTTACGGCCGGGGCCGCAACCCCGAAAATCCCGCCAGCCCGTTTCAACGGGCTTACCCGTCAGCCCACGCGCAAAACCGGCTTCAGCCATCCACCCAACCCGGCTCCCCGCCATCACCGGCTCAACAGCTCAACCGCTCAACCAACAAAACGGTCACGAGCACCGGAAATATTTCTCAGCCAGTCCCCATAACAACTTACAACCCCATCACGCCCAAGCCACTCCAAAAAACTTGACACCCCATGCTAGTCTCGAACCAAAGGCCGGTAAGGATTGTTCACCGAACCAACCCGCCGCGCCTGGCCAGGTCAGTTCGAGGTTGCTCTTCCGGTGGGGACTCCCCCGCGGACACGATTCAAAAGCGAAATCAGGCGTCGCGCCGAGAAATCAATCGCCGCGAAACCATGCAGGCCCACTGCGCCCGCATCGCCCGATCAAGCAAGAAAAATCATCCGCTCAACCTTCACCTTCGGTGTCTGCTGAGGTGAAGCCGCTGAGGTCAAACCAGCAGACCAGCTGAGGCGCCTCAGCGCTTTTTTCGAGCCGTTCGATGACAGCCCGCAGCCGCGGTAGTGACAAGCACTCGTGCTTGTCCTGCTTTTCCATCCCGCCACCATCCACAAACTCCCACAACCCACCCGCCGAGCCCCGACCGCAAGGGAGGGGTCGGGCCGCATCGTCCCCCAGATCTGCCGACCCTGCCGGTCCACAAATACCGCGGGCGCCCAACGCCACCCGCCCCCGAACCGGCCGCAGCCGCTACCCGCTACCACCGCAAAAACTCAAAACAATGAGCTTACATCCAGAAACCCCGCCGTCCACCCGGCCAAAAGCCCCAAAACAGCTCTCTACGCGGGACATTTTGGGACATTCTCGCGAGAGCGAAAAGCGGCCACAACCGCCATCTCACCAAAATCACCAAACAAACCCAAATCGTCCAAGGCCGCGCTAAAATAGCCTTCTCGCCGCTTCAAATCAAGGAGGCCCCATGGACGAACAATATCGCGCAATGGTCGACTTTCTCGTCGCCGAAGGCACCGACAAAGTCGAGCACACCAAGAAATCCTTCCTGGCGCATCTAATCGGCGTCTACCAGGATCTCGAAGCCTGGGGCTGCGGCCAAGATGTCTGCCGCGCGGGAATGTTCCATTCGATCTACGGCACCGAGCCCTTCCAGGGATTCAAAATTCCTCTGGAGCGGCGCGCCGAAGTGCGGGAACTCATCGGTGAACGCGCCGAGCGGCTTGCCTATCTCAACAGCGCCATGACTCGCGCCAGCTTCGACGCCACCATTCAACAGGACGAAGGTCCACGCACGATGATCGATAGATTCACTGGAACCGAAATCGAGCTCGCGCCCGCCGACTTCACTGACCTTTGCACCGTTCATCTGTGCGATTGGCTTGAGCAAGTCGAGCGCCACGAGTCGTGGGAAAATCGCCGTAGCGCGTTCCGGCGCCTCGCGGAAATGCTTTCAGGCGTTGCGGTGGAATCTTATGAACGTGTCTGCGCCCGCGAACCGAAGACGTCTTTGTCAGCCGGTTCTCTTGCGTAGCGGAGCCCGTGGAAACTCACGGACCACCGAGTCTGCCCCTTCGGATCGAGGTCGAGGCGTCTTGACCTCTGTTGGCCCCGCTACGGGCTGGGGTTTCATCGGCCCCAACCATTTGCGGTTCGTCTCGACGATGCGAGCCCCGCAATGGAACAGGTGCCCCGCCTTCGCCACCCAGCGAATCTCAACCGTGGCGAAAACAATATCATGGAACGGAGCGCCCAAGTCGAGCCAGAACTGATACACTCCTTCCGCTTCGAGTGGACGCGATGACTCGACGCAGATGCCGCCGTGGGCTAAATTGCGCACGTGGAGGCTTTCGTCCGGCGCCTCTGCGAGGAATGCGCGCGAACCGGTTCCCTCGATAGGGAGGCGGGCAAAACGACGCTGACCGGCCACTGTTACGTTATTCTTGCCCCTAGCAGCCTGTGGTGGAAGTCCCACATTGAAACAAGAGTCGATAAACTTGTTCTATGGCAATGGG